>NZ_JBWKEZ010000055.1:51320-57870 GCF_056434525.1 Streptomyces sp. NPDC044002 | reverse complement strand
AGGCGGAGCGAACTCCGGCGCTGCGCGCCTCCGGGCCGAGGATGGCCTTCACCACCGGGCTGAAGCCCGGTGCACTGGCCAAGTCACCGGTAGCAGCAGCTCGGTCGAATCCGGCCCGAAGCCAACCACCCCCGATCACTAACGGCCTTTACAAGTCCCCGTTTTCACGTAAGCTCCCCCTCACCAACCAAACAGCGTCCGGGGGAAACAGTAATGCTGATCGTCACTTCCATCGCCACCGCCGCCGCCCTCACCACCCCCCTCGCCGCCCTCCTCACCCACCGCACCCTCCGCCGGGCCGCCAACGCGCGCCTGATGCGGATCACGACGCCGAACGGCATCGACGAGCAGGGCTTCGTCCGCATCGGCGGGATCGACCAGTGGGTCTCGATCCGGGGCGAGGACCGGGCGAACCCGGTGCTGCTGGAGGTCCACGGCGGTCCCGGTGCGGCCAACTCCCCCTACGGGGCCCGCACCCGGTCCTGGGAGCGGCACTTCACCCTCGTCCGGTGGGACATGCGCGGAGCCGGCCTCACCTTCGCCAACGGCGGCGCGCCCGCCCAGGGCGGGGAGGCCACCTTCGAGCAGCTCTACGCCGATGCCCTGGAGGTCACCCGCCACGTCCGCGAGCGCCTCGGCGTCGACCGGGTCGTCCTCCTGGCGAGCTCCTTCGGCACGGTCTTCGGGCTCCGCCTGGCCCGCAGCCACCCCGAGCTCTTCTCGGCGTACGTCGGCACCGACCAGAACGTCCTGGAGGCGGGCCGCGACACCACCGCGTACGACGCCGCCCTCGGCCGGCTCCGGGCGGCGGGGAAGGCGAAGCAGGCGGCGGAGATCGAGGCCATGGGGCCGGACCCGCGCCGGTGGAGCCGGAAGCAGCGGACCGCGTACGACAAGCTGTGCGTGGGCAGCGACCCGCTGACGCTGGACACCGTGAAGAAGGTGATCCTGGGTTCGATGTGGCTGTCGCCGCTGTACTCGCTCCGCACGATCGCGGCGTACTTCAAGGCGCAGGCCTTCTCGGAGACCGTCATCCCAGGCTCGCACGACATCGACGTCTGGGCCGACGGGACCACCTTCGAGATCCCGTTCTTCGTCTTCCAGGGCGCCCACGACGTGATCACGCCGGCATCCCGCGCGAAGGCGTACGTCGACGCGGTCGACGCTCCCCGCAAGGCGTTCGCGCTGATCGAGGACGCGAGCCACTTCGCGGCCCTGCGCCACCCGGACCGCTTCCTGACCCTCCTCCTGACCCACGTCCACCCGGCCGTCACGGCCGCCCGCACCGCTGCCCCCACCGCTCCCTGACCCACACACCACCGACGCCGAAGGGGGGGTGGGGCCGGATCGGCCCCACCCCCCCTTCCGTCACCTCAGGCCCCCGCCCAGAGCCCCTCCGCGGTCAGCCCCAGCAAATCGATCGCGTTGCCGCGCACGATGCGGTCCACGACCTCCGGGTCCAGGTGGCCCATCTGGGCCTCGCCGACCTCCCGCGACTTCGGCCAGGTGGAGTCCGAGTGCGGGTAGTCCGTCTCGTAGAGGACGTTGCCCACCCCGATGGCGTCCAGGTTGCGCAGCCCGAAGGCGTCGTCGAAGAAGCAGCCGTAGACGTGCTCCGCGAAGAGCTCGGACGGGGGGCGGTGGACCTTGTCGGCGACGCCGCCCCAGCCGCGGTTCTCCTCCCAGACCACGTTCGCGCGCTCCAGGATGTAGGGGATCCACCCGATCTGGCCCTCGGCGTACATGATCTTCAGGTTGGGGAAGCGCTCGAACTTGCCGCTCATCAGCCAGTCGACCATCGAGAAGCAGCAGTTGGCGAAGGTGATGGTGGAGCCGACGGCCGGCGGGGCGTCCGCCGAGGTGGAGGGCATGCGCGACGAGGAGCCGATGTGCATGGCGATGACCGTGCCGGTCTCGTCGCACGCCTGGAGGAAGGGGTCCCAGTCGTCGGTGTGGATCGACGGCAGTCCCAGGTGCGGGGGTATCTCGGAGAAGGCGACGGCGCGCACGCCCCGGGCGGCGTTGCGGCGGACCTCTTCCGCGGCCAGCCGGGCGTCCCAGAGCGGGATGAGGGTCAGCGGGATGAGGCGGCCGTGCGCCTCGGGGCCGCACCACTCCTCCACCATCCAGTCGTTGTAGGCGCGTACGCCCAGCAGCCCGAGCTCGCGGTCCTTGGCCTCGGTGAAGGTCTGGCCGCAGAAGCGCGGGAAGGTGGGGAAGCAGAGGGCGGACTGGACGTGGTTGACGTCCATGTCGGCGAGGCGCTCGGGAACCGAGAAGGAGCCCGGGCGCATCTGCTCGTAGGTGATGACTTCCAGCTTGATCTCGTCACGGTCGTACCCCACCGCAGTGTCGAGGCGGGTGAGCGGCCGGTGCAGGTCCTCGTACACCCACCAGTCGCCGATCGGGCCGTCGTCGCCCTTGGCACCCATGACGGGCGCGAACTTGCCGCCGAGGAAGGTCATTTCCTTGAGGGGGGCGCGGACGATCCGGGGGCCGGTGTCGCGGTACCTGGACGGGAGGCGGTCCCGCCAGACGTTGGGGGGCTCAACCGTGTGGTCGTCCACCGAGATGATCTTGGGGAAGGTCTCCATGCGTTCCAAGGTAGCGTTGAACTGACGAACCGTCAGCTATTCGCGCCACAGTGCCGCCACCGTCCCGCCACAGTCCCGTCGCGCTCCCGCCGCAGTCGCACTTCGGCCAGGAACGGTTGGCTCCGCTGCGGGCTGACTTGTACGTGCAACACAGGGCAGACTGACCCTTGAACCGACGGAAGGCAGGGGGGACGACAGATGGACGGCGTACCGCCCATCCCGCAGCAGCGGAACCACCCCGACGCGGCCCGGTCCCAGAGCGGCACCGGCATCGCGCCGGACGCTCCGGCGCCCGAACCAGCGCCCGTACCGGCACCCGAACCCCCCGGCGATGCCGGAGCCCCCGGCTCCCCCGCCCCCTCCGACAACCGCTTCGCCGTCCTCGGCCCCGTGCGCGCCTGGCGCGGCGCCGAGGCGCTGCCCTCCGGCAGCCCCCAGCAGCGCGCCCTGCTCGCCGTACTGCTGCTGCGCGACGGCCGCACCGCCACCGCGCCCGAGCTGATCGACGCCATCTGGGGCGAGGACCCCCCGCAGCAGGCCCTCGCCACCATCCGCACGTACGCCTCCCGGCTCCGCAAGGTGCTCGAACCCGGGCTGCTCGTCAGCGACGCCGGCGGCTACGCCATCCGGCTGCGCCACCAGGAGGCCCTGGACCTCGGGATCGCCCGCAGCCTGGCCGCCGACGCCGAGAAGGCCCGCGCCGCCGGGGACCGCGCCCTCGCCCGTACGCTGCTGGCCCGCGCCCTGGAGATGTGGGACGGCGAGCCGCTGGCCGGGGTCCCCGGCCCGCACGCCGACACCGAGCGCACCCGTCTGTCCGAGTGGCGGCTCCAGCTGCTGGAGACCCGCCTCGACCTCGACCTCGAAGTCGGCCAGCACGCCGAGGCCGTCTCCGAGCTCACCGCCCTCACCGCCGCGCACCCCCTCCAGGAGCGGCTGCGCGAGCTGCTGATGCTCGCCCTCTACCGCAGCGGCCGCCAGGCCGAGGCCCTCGCGGTGTACGCGGACACCCGCCGGCTCCTCGCCGACGAACTCGGCGTCGACCCGCGCCCCGAGCTGTCCGCGCTCCAGCAGCGGATCCTCAACGCGGACGCCGAACTCGCCCGGGCCGAGGACCCCGCCCCCACCGCGGCGCCCGTCCTGGTGAGGCCCGCCCAGCTGCCCGCCACCGTGCCCGACTTCACCGGCCGCGCCCCCTTCGTCGCGGAACTCGGGGAGATCCTCGCCGGCGCCGACGGGCAGGTCATGGCCGTCTCCGCGCTGGCCGGCATCGGCGGCGTCGGCAAGACCACCCTCGCCGTGCACGTCGCCCACGCCGCCAAGCCGCACTTCCCCGACGGGCAGCTCTACGTCGACCTCCAGGGCACCGAACCCCGCCCCGCGCTCCCCGAAGCCGTCCTCGGCTCCTTCCTGCGGGCCCTCGGCACCCCCGACAGCTCCATCCCGGACTCCCCCGCCGACCGGGCCGCGCTCTACCGCTCGATCCTCGACGGCCGCCGCGTCCTGGTCCTGCTCGACAACGCCCGCGACGCCGCCCAGGTCCGGCCGCTGCTGCCCGGCACCGCCGGCTGCGCCGCCCTCGTCACCAGCCGGGTCCGGATGTCGGGCCTCGCCGGGGCCCATCTCGTCGACCTCGACGTGATGAGCCCCGAGGAGGCCCTGCAGCTGTTCACCCGGATCGTCGGCGCCGAGCGCGTCGGCGCCGAACGGCAGGCCGCCCTCGACGTCGTCGGCGCCTGCGGCTTCCTGCCGCTGGCCATCCGCATCGCCGCGTCCCGGCTCGCCGCCCGCCGCACCTGGACCGTCTCCGTCCTCGCCGCCAAACTCGCCGACGAACGCCGCCGCCTCGACGAACTCCAGGCCGGCGACCTCGCCGTCAAGGCCACCTTCGAACTCGGCTACGGCCAGCTCGAACCCGCCCAGCAGCGCGCCTTCCGCCTCCTCGGCCTCGCCGACGGCCCCGACGTCTCCCTCGCCGCCGCGGCCGCCGTCCTCGACCTCCCCGAGCACGACACCGAAGACCTCCTCGAGGCTTTAGTCGACTGCTCCCTGCTGGAATCCGCCGCCCCCGGCCGCTACCGCTTCCACGACCTCGTACGGCTCTACGCGCGTGCGTGCGCCGACCGCGACGAGCAGCCCGCAGGCCGCGCCGACGCCCTCGACCGGCTCCTCGACTTCTACCTCGCCACCGCCGCCCGCGTGTACGCCGTCGAGCGCCCCGGCGACCGGCTCCCCGCCCACCTCAGCGCCACCCGCCACCCCGGCCTGGTCCTCTCCGACCCCCGTACCGCCCTGGACTGGCTCTTCGCCGAGGCCGACCCGCTGCTCGCCTGCGTACGGCAGTCCGCCGGCCGGCCCAAGGCCCTGCGCCGGGCCGTGGACCTGCTGTGGGCGGCCAAGGACCTCGCCGAGTCCGGCGCCAACTCCAAGCAGTACGAGGCCGCCGCGCTGACCCTGTGCGAGGCCGCCCGCGCCGCCCGGGACGCGCGGGTGGAGGGCCGGGCGCGCACCACCCTGACCATGGTCCACCTGTTCGCCGGCCGGTTCGCCGAGGCCGACGAGCAGGCCCGCCAGGCCATGGAGCTGGCCCGCGGGGCCGGCGACCCGCTGCCCAGCTGCTGGGCGCCCAACGACCGGGGGATCATCGCCCTCTACGAGAAGCGCTACGAGGACGGCGAGCGCTACCTGCTGGAGGCCATAGAGAGCTTCCGCGCCGACGACAACCACATCGGCGAGGCCAGCGCCCTGTGCAACCTCTCCCGCATCCACGTCGGTCTGGGCCGCCTGGACAGCGCCATCGACCTGGCCCGGCAGGGCATCGCCGTCTACGACCGGATGGGCCTGACCCTGCGCCTGGCCAACGGCCGCTACGCGCTCGGCATCGCCCTCACCCAGGCCGGCCGGCTCCCCGAGGCCCTGGACCAGCTCGGCGAGGCCCTGTCCCTCTTCCACGACAACCGGCAGCCGCTGTGGGAGGGCGTCACGCACTTCCGGCTCGCGGAGGCCCACCTGGCGGCGGAGCGGCCCACCCTGGCCGCCAAGCACGCCGAGCAGGCCATCGCGCTGCGCGGCATCGGCGGGGAGTGGCGCCGGGCGACCGTGCTGACGGTCCTGGGCAAGGCGCTGCGGCGGCTCGGCCAGCCGGACCGGGCGCGGGCGTGCTGGCGGGACGCGGAGACGGTCTTCGCCCAGCTCGGGTCGGCGGAGCTGTCCGAGGTGCGGGCCCTGCTGGCGTCGGAACTGGCCGCCTGACCTGCGCGTTCCCGGGCGGGCGGTGGACCGTTGCGCGATGGACGTGGACGTTCATCGTTCGTTTATCGCCGGGCGCCACGATAGGTACATCGACCCGGCGCTTCGGGGGACTACCGGGCCGGTTGGAGGACTACCCGTTCGGCGGTCCACGGGGGAACCGCCGAACGGGCCCGCCCCAGCACGGGCCCGACTCATGATCAGGAGAGCCGAGATGACGACGAACGAGAACAGCCTGCCGCTCGACGGGGACATCAGACCGTTCGACAACCACGCCTCGGGCGCCGAGATCGACCCGCGGGAGCTTCCCGCGGAGCCGCCCGTGGTGAAGCCCGGCGAGACTCCGGACGACAACCACGCGTCCGGCGAGGAGATCGTCTCGCTGGACAACCACGCGTCCGGCCCGCGCCCGTAACACCGGGAGCAGGGCACGGCGTACGGGGGAAGCGTACGGGGGGAAGCGCGTACGGGGGGCCTTGAGCGGTCGTACGGGGGACGTACGGGGGAGCCGCTCGGGGAGCGTACGGGGGAAGAACGCAAGGACGGACGGCCCACGGGGGATTCGGGGGAATTCGGGGCCGTCCGGCACGGGGAAATGAGCGCGGGGGGGGGGGGGGGGGGGGGGGGGGGGGGGGGGGGGGGGGGGGGGGGGGGGGTGTGGTTGGTGCCGGGGTGTTTGCGGTGCCTTCCTTCCCCCCCGTCTCCTC
>NZ_JBWKEZ010000055.1:15198-51310 GCF_056434525.1 Streptomyces sp. NPDC044002 | reverse complement strand
GCAGAGAAAGAAAAACGATAGCAACACAACGGGATGGAGGGGGAAGGAGGGTCCCCCCCCCCCCCCCCCCACCCCCCCCCCTCTCCCCCCCCCCCCCCCCCCCCCCCCCCCCCCCCCCCCCCGCCTTTGCATGTCCGGTACGCCGTAGGGTGTGACCGTGTTCACTTCTCAGGGACCCAGCCTGCGCGAACTGGCCGTCCAGGCCCTCTCGTCCGTCGAGCACGGCTACGACCTGCTCGCGCCGAAGTTCGACCGGACCCCGTTCCGCACCCCGGACCGGATGCTCGACGCCGTGGAGGAGACCCTCGCCGCGCGGGAGGGCTCCTTCGGGTCGGGGCTGGACGTGTGCTGCGGTACGGGTGCGGGTCTGGGGATGCTGCGCCGGCTGTGCCGGGACCGGGTGACCGGGGTGGACCTCAGCGCGGGCATGCTGGCGGAGGCCGCGCGGGCGCATCCCGAGGGCGTGGACCTGGTACGGGCCGACGCGCTGGCGCTGCCGGGCGCGCTCGGGGGCGCGTACGACCTGGCGGTGAGCTTCGGGGCCTTCGGGCACTTCCTGCCGTCGCAGCGGCCGGCCCTGTTCGCCCAGGTGCACCGGGCGCTGCGGCCGGGCGGGGTGTTCGCCTTCCCGGTCGGCGCCCCGATCCCGCCGACGCACCCGCTGTGGTGGGCGGTGGCGGGCTTCGACGCGGCGATGCGGGTCCGCAACGCCGTGTGGCGGCCGCCGTTCGTCATGTACTACCGCACCTTCCCGTTCGGCCCGGTCCGCGCCGATCTGCAGGCGGCGGGGTTCGGGGTGGAGACGGTCCCGCTGGAGCACTTCGGGTACCGGGAGGACGGCACTCCGCGGTGGCGGCTGCTGCTGGCCCGCAAGGGCGCCTGATCACCGGATCCGGTCGAAGGGCAGGTGGACCCGCAGCTGGTCGGTGAGGTCGTTGCCGGCGCGCAGGCGGGCCGTGTCGTTGGCGGACAGGGCGCGGCCGTAGACGCGTACGTCGTCCAGGGCGCCCGCGTAGAAGGCCTTGTAGTCGGGCTGCGTGCCGAGGTGGACGGTGAAGGCTCCGGTGGGCCGGAAGTCCATGCGGTCCGGGGCGAGTTCGGTGGTGGCGGGCGGGGCGCCGTCGACGGAGAGTTCCAGGCGGGTGCCCTTGCGCTGGAGGACGACGTGGTGCCAGGCGTCGTCGTCGGTGCGGGTGGCGGCGGTGAGGGCGGCGGGGCCGGTGCCGGCGTTGAGGGTGGCTTCGAGGCGGCCGGTTGCGGGGTCGGCCTCGATGCGGAGCTGCTTGGCGGCCGGGCCCTGGCCGTAGGCCCAGAACAGGGGCTGGCGCAGGCCGCCGTCCCGGTCCTGGCCGCGGGTCTTGTACTTGACCCAGGTGGCGACGGCGAAGTCGCCGTCTCCGATGCGGAGCTGGTCCGGGCAGTCGATCAGGCGCAGGAAGTCGTCCTTGCCGTCGAAGCGCAGGGCCTTGCCGCCGTCGGGGCGGTTGCCGAGCCTGGGGGCGCCGTGGACGACGGCGTCGGCGTGGTACGGGGTGGCGTCGGCGGTGCGGCGCGGGGTGAGGTCCTCGGTGGCGGCCCGGAGCTCGTGGGGGCCGAAGGCGGTGAACTTGACGTAGCCGTGCGGGGTGCCGTTGGCGGTCTCGTAGAGCATGCCGACGCGGCCGCCGGGCAGGACGGCCATGTCGGAGTAGCCGGCGCGCTCGCGCAGGACGACGGCTCCGTCCTTGGACCAGGTGCGGCCCTCGTCCTTGGAGGTGCGCACGGCCAGGGTCCAGCGGTCGGAGAACTCGGCGCCGGGCCGGCTGGGCGCGGACAGCAGCAGGGGGCCGCCGGGCAGCTGGAGGACGGAGCCGGCGGCGGGCGGGGCCGGGAGGTCGGTGACGGGGCGGAAGCCGGGTTCCGGGACGGCGGGTGCGGCGGCGTCCTCGACGATCGCGGCGACGCGGTGGTCGGGGGTGCCGCAGGTGGCGGTGGAGCGGGCGTTGACGTAGATCCGGCCGTCGGGCAGCTGGGTGAGGGCGGGTTCGTTGGGGGCGGGGGTGCCTTCGGGTGCGCCCCAGCGGGCTCCGGGCTTCCAGGTGAGGCCGCCGTCGTCGCTGTAGAGGAGCTGGGCGCCGGATTCGCCGGACTCGGTGCGGTAGTCGGCGCTGACGACGAGCCGGCCGGGGCGGTCGGGGCGGGTCGGGGTGAGCTGGATGCCGTGGCCGGGTCCGACGGAGACCCAGGCCCAGTCGGCGCCCTTGAGCTGGGGCTGCGGGGCGGGGTCGGTGGTCCAGCCGGCGCCGTCGTCGGTGCTGTGGGCCAGGCGCAGTTCGCGGGGGCCGCGTACGCGGTTGCCGTCGGCGTCGGGGGCCCAGGTGCTGTAGGCGTGGAGCAGGGTGATGCGTCCGGAGGCGGAGTCGACGACGGGGACGGGGTTGCCGTAGGCGCCGGGGTCGCCGGCGCCGCGGACGACCTGCATGGGGCCCCAGGTGCGGCCCTCGTCGGTGGAGCGCTTGAGGACGATGTCGATGTCGCCGATGTCGTTGCAGCTGGCGGTGCGGGCTTCGGCGATGGCGAGGAGGGTGCCGTCCTTGGTGGTGACGAGGGTGGGAATGCGGTAGCAGTCGTAGCCCTCGGTGAAGGCGCTGAAGGGTGCGGAGACGGCGGCGGTGAGGCCGGTCGCCTTCTTCGCCTTCGCGGGTCCGGCGCCTTCCGCGTCCGCCGGGTCGGAGGGTGAGGGGGCGAGGGTGAGCCAGCCGGCGGCGGACAGGCCGAGCGCGCCGGTGACGGCCCAGGCGACGCCCGCCCTCCCGCTCGGGCGGCGGAACCGGAACGGCAGACGGAATCGGACACCTGACTGGTTTGGGCTCACCCGTGCAGGCTAACGCCCGCGTCCGGCCCGGCCTCGGCACGGCGGGGCCGGGCGCGTCACGGCGGGCGGCCCGGGCGCGTCACGGAGTGCGGGGGCCGGGCGGTCAGCGCGCCCGGAGTTCCGTCTTGAGGACCTTGCCGCTGGCGTTGCGCGGCAGGGCGGGGACGAACTCGACCTGCCTGGGGACCTTGTAGTTGGCCATCTCCCGCCGGGACCAGGCGATCAGGTCGTCGGCGGTGAGGGTGGAGCCGGGGCGGCGGACCGCGTACGCCTTGCCGACCTCGCCGAGCCGGGGGTCGGGGACGCCGACGACCGCGACGTCGGCGATGTCGGGGTGGAGGCCGAGGAGTTGCTCGATCTCGGCGGGGTAGGCGTTGAAGCCGCCGACGATGAACATGTCCTTGATCCGGTCGGTGATGCGCAGGTTGCCGGCCGCGTCGAGGACGCCGACGTCGCCGGTGCGCAGCCAGCCGTCGGGGGTGATGGCGGCGTCGGTGCCCTCGGGGTCCTCGAAGTAGCCGCGCATGACGTGGTGGCCGCGGACCAGGACCTCGCCCGCCTCCCCGGCGGGGAGGGCGGTGCCGCCGGTACCGGTGACACGGACCTCGGTGTCCGGGATGGCGCGGCCGGAGGTGGCGGCGACGGTCTCGGCGGGGTCGTCGCGGCGGCACATGGTGACGATGCCGCCGGCCTCGGAGAGCCCGTAGGCGGTGAGGACGGTGGCGATGCGGAGTTCGGCGCGGAGCCGTTCGACGAGCTGGAGGGGGACGACGGCGGCGCCGGTGACGACCAGGCGCAGGGCGGACAGGTCGTGGTGGTCGCGCTGGGGGTGGTCGAGGAGGGACTGGTGGAGGGTGGGCGGGCCGGGGAGCACGGAGATCCGCTCGGCGGCGATGTTGGCGAGGACGGTGTCCACGTTGAAGACGGGCTGGGGGACCATCGTGGCGCCGCGCATCAGGCAGGCGATGATCCCGGCCTTGTAGCCGAAGGTGTGGAAGAAGGGGTTCACGATGAGGTAGCGGTCGCCCTCGCGCAGTCCGGCGAGTTCGCTCCACACGGCGTAGCAGCGCAGGGTCTGGGCGTGGGTGATGACGGCGCCCTTGGGGCTGCCGGTGGTGCCTGAGGTGAAGATGATGTCGGAGGGGGTGTCGGGGCGTATCGCGTCGGCGCGTTCGCGGACCGCTGCGGCGGGTACCGCGTCCCCGCCGGCGAGGAAGTCCTTCCAGGTGCGGAAGGCCTCGGGGGCGTCGTCGGCGAGGACGACGACCTGGTCGAGGTGGGGCAGGCCGGGGAGCGGGCCGGTGCCGGCGCCTTCGGCGGTGGCGCGGCGCAGGGAGGCGACGTAGGAGGTGCCGAGGAAGGTGCCGGTGACGAAGAGCAGGCGGGCCCGGCTGCGGGCGAGGACGTAGGCGGCCTCGGCGCCCTTGAAGCGGGTGTTGAGGGGGACGAGGACCGCTCCGGCGGTGACGGCGCCGAGGGCGGAGACGATCCATTCGAGGGTGTTGGGGGCCCAGACGGCGACCCGGTCGCCCGGTTCGGTGCCGGCGGCGAGGCAGGCGGCGGCGGCCCGTTCGACGCGGGAGCCGAGTTCGGCGTAGCTGATGCGGGTGCGTCCGTCGACGACGGCCTCGCGGTCGCCGTAGCGCCCGGCGGCGTCGCGCACGAGGGCGGCGACCGTGCGCCAGCGCAGGTCGCCGCGGGGGTCGGGGGTGTCGGCAGGGATGTCGGCCGGGGTGCCGGCCGGAGTGCCGGCCGGGGCCGTTCCCGGGTCGCCGGTGCCCGCTCCGGAGTCCTGTTCGATGCCGTCCGCGCCCGCGCCCTCGTACATCGGCCCGCCCCTCCCTGGAACCAGTAGCTGACTATCCGTCAGATTAGCTGTAGCCTTCGCGGCTGTCAGTACTGGTGCACCCGGAGGTGGCGATGGCGGCAACGCTCAAGGACGCTACGGCAATCGTCGGCATCGGCCAGACCGCCTTTGCCAAACGGCTGCCGTCGACCGAGAAGGAACTGGCCTGCCGGGCGATCCTCGCGGCCCTCGCCGACGCGGGCATCGCACCCTCCGAGGTCGACGCCTTCGCCTCCTACACGATGGAGGAGACCGACGAGGTCGAGGTCGCCAAGGCCATCGGCGCCGGAGACGTCACCTTCTTCTCCAAGGTCGGCTACGGCGGCGGCGGTTCCTGCGCCACCGTCGGCCACCTCGCCGCCGCCATAGCCACCGGCCAGGCCACCGTGGGCGTCGCCTGGCGCTCCCGCAAACGCGGCTCCGGCCCCAGACCCTGGAAGAACACCGCCGTCCAGCTGCCCACCCCCGGCCAGTGGACCCGCCCCTTCGGACTGCTGCGCCCCGCCGACGAGATCGGCATGCTGGCCCGCCGCTACATGCACGAGTACGGGGCCACCCGCGACCACCTCTTCAACGTCGCCATGGCCTGCCGCAACCGGGCCAACGAGAACCCCGCCGCGATGATGTACGAGCGCCCGCTGACCCGCGAGATGTACATGAGCTCCCGCATGATCAGCGAGCCGCTCTGCCTCTTCGACAACTGCCTGGAGACGGACGGCGCGCTCGCCTGCGTGATCGTCTCCGCCGAACGCGCCCGGGACTGCCGGCAGAAGCCCGTCTACGTGCACTCCGCCGCCCAGGGGCTGCCCGCCCAGCACCACGGGATGGTCAACTACTGGAACGACGACCCGCTGTCCGGCCCCGCCTGGACCGCCGCCCGCCACCTGTGGAAGCAGGCCGACTTCGGCCCGGCCGACGTGGACGTCGCCCAGATCTACGACGCCTTCACCCCCCTCATCCCGCTCTCCCTGGAGGGCTACGGCTTCTGCGGGCGCGGCGAGGGCGCCTCCTTCACCGAGGGCGGGGCGCTGGAACTCGGCGGCCGGCTGCCCATCAACACCGGCGGCGGCGGGCTGAGCGAGGCGTACGTCCACGGGTTCAACCTGATCAACGAGGGCGTCAAGCAGCTGCGCGGCACCTCCACCGCCCAGGTGCCGGACGCCGCGACCTGCCTGGTGACGGCGGGCGAGGGCGTCCCGACGTCCGCGATCCTGCTGCGCGCGTGAGGAGCCGACCGATGACCACGACCCCCGCATCCGCCGAGGAATCCCTCCTGCTGCCCGTGCCCGACGAGGACGGCGCCCCCTTCTGGGAGTACGCCGCCCGGGGCGAACTCCGCGTCCAGGCCTGCACCGCCTGCGGCCGGCTGCGCTTCCCGCCCCGCCCCTGCTGCCCGCACTGCCAGTCCTTCGACGGCGAGTGGCGCCGGATGAGCGGCCGGGGCCGGATCTGGTCCTGGGTCCGGCCGCACCCGCCGCTGCTGCCCGCGTACGCCGCACAGGCCCCGTACAACGTCATCCTCGTCGAGCTGGCCGACGCCCCGCAGATCCGGCTCGCCGGGAACCTGGTCGCCTCCGCCGACGCCCCGCTGGACTCCGTCGACCCGGCGCGGCTGCGCATCGGCGCCCGGGTGCAGGCGGTGTTCACCGAGGTCGGCGGGATGAGCGTGCCGCGCTGGGTCCTGGAGAAGGCATGACGCTGCGCGTGGAGCGGGACAAGGCCGCCGGGACCGCCGTCGTCACCCTGGACCGGGAGCGCCGGCACAACGCGATCGACCTGGAGACGGCCGCCGCCCTGGCCGGGGTGTGGCGGGAGCTGCGCTTCGACGGGGACGTGCGGGCGGTGGTGCTGACGGGCGCGGGCGGCGCCGCGTTCTGCACGGGGATCGACCGGTCGGCCGAGGTACCGCAGCCGGAGTCCCCGTACTCGGCCGACGACCCGCTGATCGCGATCGGGCCGAAGGCCAACGACCTGTGGAAGCCAGTGGTCGCCGCCGTCAACGGGATGGCCTGCGGGGGCGCCTTCTACCTGCTGGGCGAGGCGGAGTTCATCGTCTCCTCGACCGCCGCGACGTACTTCGACCCGCACACCTCGTACGGGATGGTCAGCGCCTACGAGGCCGTGTACATGGCGCAGCGGATGCCCTTCGGGGAGGCGGCCCGGATGTCCCTGATGGGGACGGCCGAACGGCTCTCCGCGCGGCGGGCGTACGAGATCGGGCTGGTCTCGGAGCTGGCGGAGCCCGGGGAGCTGCTGGAGGCGGCGCTGCGGTCGGCGCGGACGCTGGCCGCCTTCCCGACGGAGGCGGTCCAGGGCACCGTGCGGGCGCTGTGGTCGGCGAAGCGGGCCGCGCTGCAGCAGGCCTTGGACCAGGCGCCGGCACTGATCGCCCTGGGGAACCTCCCGCCGGACCGGCAGGCGGCCCTCTTCGCGTCCCGGCCGCCGGGGAGGGAGTTCCGCCTGCGCTGAGCCGGGGCCGGGGCCGGGCTCCGGGCGGGCCGGGGGCCGGGGCCGGGTTCCGGGCGGGGGCCGCCCGACGTGTCGGCATTCACCACCCGAAACCCGGAACGCACTCCTCCGCTCTCTCCGCCACCAGCGAAGACGCCGCCCGCGCCGTGCTTCGCAGGCGGGAACCGTGGTTGCATCCGACGACCGAACCCGGCGGCAGCCGCACACCCCCCGCGTCCCTTCGGTGAGCACCGCATCACCAAGAGGAGCACGGCACAGTGCGACGCACCATCAGCACCGAGATCACCATCGACGCGACCCCCCAGGAGGTCTGGGCGGTCCTCACCGACCTCCCCCGCTACCGCACCTGGAACCCGTTCATCCGCGAGGCCGCCGGCGAGACGGTCCCCGGGGAGCGGCTCACCCTGACGATGTACCCGGAGTCCGGGAAGCCCACGACCTTCCGGCCGACCGTCCTGGTCGCCTCCCCCGGCAGCGAGCTGCGCTGGACCGGGCACTTCCTCGTCCGCGGCCTCTTCGACGGCGAGCACTACCTGCGCCTGTCCGAGGGCCCGAACCGCACCACCCGGCTGGAGCACGGGGAACGCTTCCGCGGGGTCCTGGTCCCCTTCCTCGGCAGGATGCTCGACGGCACCGCGCGCAACTTCACCGCGATGAACGACGCCCTGCGGGCCCGCGCGGAATCGGCCCGCGCCACGTCCTGACGCACCTGACGTGCGGCCGCGGGGCTCCGGACATAGCGTCGGGATCACGACGCCATGACCCATGACCCCTGACCCCTACCCCGGAGGGCCGGGCATGATCCGCAACGCAATCGGCTCACTCATCGGCCTGATCGGGGCGGCCGCCGCCGTCTGGAGCCCCTTCCGCGCCTGGTACGACGGCCGCCCCGGCCGCGACTACCGCATCGAGGAGCTGTTCGCCGGCTCCGGCATCACCGACGACGGGGCCGCCCTGCTGGGCTCGCTGCTGCTGCCGTCCCTGTTCGCGGCGCTGCTGACGCTGCTCGCGGTCGTGCGGCGCTCGCGGCTGCTGATGGCGCTCGCGGGGGTCGTCGTACTGGGCTTCGCGGTGCTGTGGATGGTCCGCCAGGGCCAGGCGGCCGAGGGGCTCTCGGTCGGGATCGAGGGCGTCGGCATCGGCTCCGGTGTCGCCACCGCCTTCGGCGCGGGCGCCCTGCTGCTGCTCGCCGCGGCGGTCATGCGCGGCCGCCGCCGCCACACCCGGCGCGAGCTCCCGCACGACGCGGTCGACCCGGTGGACCCCCGGCGGTGGTCCACCGCCCCCTCACAGGACCAGTCAACTTGACCCGGCCCTTGAAGGACCGGGCTTGGAGGTAGGGCGCGGCTGGCTGCCGCGTGGTCTCCTCCGTCCAGACACCCCTACGGGGTGGCAGGGACGCGTGACTCACGCCCCGCAGTCCACACGGTCTCGCCCTTGCGGCCGATGTTGTGGGACGCGTTGTCGTCCGCGTGCATGAGGGCCCCGCAGGACCGGCACGCGAACGCCGCCTGGTCGATCCGGTTCTTCCGGTCGATGTGGCCGCACTCGGAGCACTGCCGGCTGGTGTACGCCGGATCGACGTACACCAGCGGCACCCCGGCCCGCTTCGCCTTGTACTCCACGAAGGAGGCGAGCTGGTGGAAGCTCCACGAGTGCAGAGAGGTCCGCTGGTCCTTGCGGAGCCGTACCCGCTCGCGGATGCCCGTGAGGTCTTCCAGGGCGATCCCGCGTCCGGTGCGTTCAGCGGTGGTGACGATGGTCTTGGCGATGATGTGGTTGACGTTGGCGGCGTGCCGGGCTTCCTTGCGGGAGCGCTTCTTGAGCAGCCGCTTCGCAGACTTGGTGCCCTTGGCCTGCAACTTCTTCCGCAGGTCGAGCTGCCGCTTGCGATGTCGGCTCAAGCCCCGTCCGGCAGCCCGGTAGCCAGTAGAGGTGGTGGCGATGTTGGCAATGCCGAGATCGACACCGACGAACCCGGCAGGCTCGTACACCTCCGGCTCGGGGATGTCGCAGACGGCGATCAGGTAGAACGAGCCGTCGCGTTCGATCAGGTCGGACTCGCCCTTGCGGTGCTCGCGGAGCATCTTGAGCGCATCCGGCGAGCACGCGAAACGGACCTTCTTGAGACGCCCGGCGGTGGTCCAGATCGACACGGTCTGCTGGTCGTACTGCCAGGACAGACAACGGTCGTCGTACGGCTGCGCGGCCTCATGCCGGAACGCGATCGGCTTCGACTCCGCCTTGCGGCGGCGCTTCGATCCCGGCCTGCCCAGGTTCCCGGCCTTGATGCTGGCCTTGAGCGTCGCGTACGCGTCGCGGGTCTTCTTGATGACGTGCTGCGCCGCCTGCGCGCCAAGACCCCGCGCCTTCAGCTCGGCGTAGGTGTGCTTGCGCAGCTCGTACTCACGCGGGACACCGCGCTCGAACGCCACCGACGACACCCAGCACGCAGCCTCGTTGACCGTGCGCAGGGTTGAGCGCAGCGCGGCGGCCTGGCCGGCCTCCGGCATCAGCTTCACCTGCGTCACGATCTTCATACGGGCAACGTAACAGGCCCCACTGACAACACCCGTTCCGACAGAAACGGAGCGAACCCCGGCGCTTCGCGCCTCCGATCCAAGGATGCGAATCCTCCCGGGCATAAACGCCCGGGGCTCCTCGCAAGATCCTGCTGAAACGGCGGCGGCCCCGCACCCCGGAGCGGGGGCGGGGCCGGCCGGCGCGTGCGGCGGATTCTGTGGATCAGCCCTCGACGGTGCCGGAAGCGGCGATCTCGATCTTGGCCTTGGTGGCGCCGGACTGGGTGCCCAGGGCCTCGATCTTGTCGACGACGTCCTGGCCCTCGACGACCTCACCGAAGACGACGTGCTTGCCGTCGAGCCACGAGGTGACGACCGTGGTGATGAAGAACTGCGAGCCGTTGGTGTTGCGGCCGGCGTTCGCCATCGACAGCAGGTACGGGCGGTCGTGCTTCAGCTCGAAGTTCTCGTCCTCGAACTTCTCGCCGTAGATGCTCTTGCCACCGGTGCCGTTGTGGTTGGTGAAGTCACCGCCCTGCAGCATGAACTGCGGAATGACGCGGTGGAAGCCGGAGCCGGCGTAGCCGAAGCCGTTCTGGCCGGTGGCCAGCTCGCGGAAGTTCCGGGCCGTCTTCGGGACGGCCTTGTCGAAGAGGCTGAAGACGATGCGGCCGGCCGGCGCACCGTCGATGGTGATGTCGAAGAATACGTTGCTCATGGGTCCCATCCTGTCACTCCCGGTACCAACCGCACCCCGGCGGGGCCGCGGACCCGCCAGTAGCTCGTTCGAGTGAGGGTCGGGCATATGCCTTCGGCACTCGCGTGCGGCGGCTTGGATGGGCGTCGCTCCCCCCGAGGGAGCACACCACCATCACCCCAACAGAAGACGCGGGAACTGTACAGTTATGTACATGAGCGAGACTCTGCCGATCACCGAAGCGCGAGCGAAGTTCGGCTCGCTGGTCCGCCGCGCGTCCCACGCCCGGGAACGCATCACCATCACCGACCACGGCCAGCCCGCGGCCGTACTCATCAACCCCCAGGAGCTCGCCGACCTGGAGGACGCGCTCGCACTGGCCCTCTACCGGGAGCGGCAGTCCGCCGGCGCCGCCGCGGCGGTCCCCCATGACGACGTCCGCGCGCGGCTCGGCCTGGAGCGCGCGTGACCTACGCGATCGTCTGGGACGAGGCGGCCATCGACGCGGCCGCCCGGTTCCTCAAGGACGACCCCGACGGTCTCCGGCAGCTGATGGACGCCGTCGACCTCCTGGCCGACCAGCCCCGGCCCGAGGGCAGCACCCCGTACGGATCCCCCGACCTGCGCCGGATGCACGTCGCGCGCTACCGGGTCCTGTACGAGATCACCGAGGCCACCGTCACCATCGTGGTCGTCCACGTCGGCCGCCTCGGCTGAGCCCGGATGACGCAGCAGGCCCCCGCCGGATCCGGCGGGGGCCTGCTGCGTGCCAGGTCAGGCGGTCGTGCGGGTGCCCGTGCCCTTGGCGGCGTCCAGGGCGTAGACGCAGCGGTCCTTGCTGCACGCGTACACCACGCCCGCCTCCGCCACCGGGGCGCCGGTGATCTCGCCGCCCGTCGCCAGCTTCCAGCGGAGCTGGCCGCCCGCCGCGTCCAGGGTGTACAGGCAGTGGTCGGCGGAGCCGAAGTGGACGCGGCCGTCCGCGACCACCGGCGGGCCGGTGATCTCGCCGCCCGCCGCGAACCGCCACTTCGGGGTGCCGGTCACCGCGTCCAGCGTGTACAGGGCGCTGCCCGCGCCCAGGTGGACGCTGCCGTTCGCGACGAGCACCGGGTCCGACGCGGGGCGCGGCTCGGTGGCGATGCGCCAGCGGTCGTTGCCGGTGGCCGCGTCCAGGGCGTAGACGGTGCCCAGGTAGTCCGCGAGGTAGACCCCGCCGCCCGTGACCGCCGGGCCGGGGGCGAAGGCGGGCGG
This sequence comes from Streptomyces sp. NPDC044002, assembly GCF_056434525.1. Taxonomy (NCBI): domain Bacteria; kingdom Bacillati; phylum Actinomycetota; class Actinomycetes; order Kitasatosporales; family Streptomycetaceae; genus Streptomyces; species Streptomyces sp. NPDC044002. The sequence goes on along the minus strand of NZ_JBWKEZ010000055.1, from coordinate 39,668 downwards.
GGCCAGGAAGACCGCCGGGGCCTCGAAGTGCCAGCGGACCCGGCCCGAGGCCCGGTCCACGGAGAGCACGCGGGTGCCCGCGGCGACGTACACGTTGCCGTCGGGGGCGGGCGTGACGCGGACCGGGACGTTGCCGCAGGAGGCCGCGTCACCGACCGGGTACGACCAGGCCTCCTGCCCGGAGCGGGCGTCCAGCGCGCGCAGCCGGGCGTCCTGCCAGACGTACACGGTGCCGTCGTGGAGGACGGGCGCCGCCTCCGGGGTCTCGAAGTCGGACTGGGCGCCGCTCAGCTCCCACAGCTTCTGCCCGTTGGACGCCTCCCAGCCCTGGACCCCGCCGCCGCGCGTGGCGGTGATGACCGTGCCCCGCTCGGCGCGCAGCGCGTACACCCAGGCGTCGGCGTTCAGCCGCCACCGCTCGGAGCCGTCCTTCGCGTCCAGGGCGAAGAGGGACGGCCCGTCGGAGGCGTGGATGCGGCCGTCGGCGACCGCCATCGACCAGGCCACGTCCCGCGTCTTGAACTGGCGCCGGCCGCTGCCGACGTCCAGCGCGTGCACCTCGAAGGAGGTGACGTAGAGGAGGTCCCCGGCGACGGTCGGGGTGCCCCACACCTCGTTGGACATGCGGAAGCGCCACGGCCGCCAGCGCCCGCTGTCCGGCGACGGCCCGAGAGCCGGCACCGACGGGGTCGCCGCCGGCGCCACCGCGGACGCCGGGGTACCGGCCGGCGGGCGCACCCAGCCGGTCGCCGAGTCCGCCGCGGAGTGCCCCGCCGGGGCGGAGGCCGTCGCGCGCGGCCCGGGCCCGATCGGCACCGGCGAACCGCCCAGCCGTACGGGCATGCCGGGCATCGACGACACCGGCACCGGCGCGGGCCCCCGCACCGGCGGCGGGGTCAGCGGCGGCCGGTCCGGGCGCGGCGGCACGGCCTGCCCGGTACGCGGGTCCACGAACGGGTCGGCGGTGCCGCGCGCCGGCCGGCGGTGCGTCGACGGCCCGGCGGGCGGCGCCGAGGACGCGACGGGGGCCGGGGTGGTCCCCGTACGGTTGCCCGCGCGCCGGGACTCGATCATCGCGACGGCCCGCTCCGGCAGCCACGCCGAGGCCGTCCCGCTGTCGTCGCCGCCGTCGAACAGGTGCGGGGCCAGCTGCGCCTGGAGGTCGGCGGGGGTCGGACGCTGCGTGGCGTCCATCTGCATGCAGGAGTCGATCAGCGGCCGCAGCTCGTCCGGCAGGCCCTCCAGGTTGGGGCCCTCGCGCAGCAGCATGAACACCGTCTCGACCGGGTTCGCCCCGTGGTACGGCGGGTGCCCGGTCGCGGCGAAGACGAGGGTCGAGCCGAGGGAGAACACGTCGCTGGCGCCCTTGACGCTGCGCGAGTCCTTCGCCTGCTCCGGCGACATGTACGCCGGGGTGCCGACGGCGACGTTCGTCATGGTCAGGCGGGTGTTGGACACGCCGCTCGCGATGCCGAAGTCGATCACGCGGGGGCCGTCCTCGACGACCAGCACGTTGGACGGCTTCAGGTCGCGGTGGACCAGCCCCGCGCCGTGGATGGACTGCAGCGCCTCGGCGATGCCGGCCGCGAGCCACCGCACGGCCTGCGCGGGCATGGGCCCGCACTCGTTGACGATCTCCTCCAGCGAGGGCGCCGGTACGTACGCCGTCGCCAGCCACGGCACCGCCGCGCGCGGGTCGGCGTCGACGACGGCCGCCGTGTAGAAGCCGGACACGGCGCGCGCCGCCTCCACCTCGCGGGTGAAGCGCACCCGGAACAGCTGGTCCTCGGCCAGTTCCGTGCGCACCGTCTTGATCGCGACCCGGCGTCCGGACGCCGAACGTGCGAGATAGACCAGCCCCATGCCGCCGGCGCCGAGCCGTCCCAGCACCTCGAAGGGGCCGATCCGTCTCGGGTCGTGCTGCGTCAGCTGCTCCACCACTCGCCTCCACTACCTCCCCGTACGGGCCCCTGCCGGACCCGCTTCCACCCGCGCGCGGCTGCCAAGGGCGCGCGCACCGGTACGACCCGATTCTGTCAGGCCCGCGCCTGGTCCGGCCCCGGCTAGGGGTGTGCGTTGGGACGCGGCTCGACTGCGGCTGTGACTGCGGCGACGACGAGGGCTCCTACCGCGGTTCCGACAGCAGCGCGAAGACCGCCCCCTGATTGTCCGCGACGACCGCGATCCGCCCGTACGGCGTGTCGAACGGATCGGCCGTGACGCGCCCGCCGAGCCGCTGCACGGTGGCGACGGCGCGGTCGCAGTCGGGGACGGCGAAGTAGACGAGGAAGTGCGCCGGCATGATCTCCGGGAAGGCGTCGGTGATCAGGCTGCGGCCGAGGACGGCCGTGTCGGGGCCGGGCGCGCTGCCGGGCGGGGACCAGACGCGGTACTCGACGCCGGTCTCGGAGTCGTCCTGGTCCTGGGGGACGTAGCCGAAGACGTTGGCGTAGAAGACGTCGACGGCGTCGCGGGCGCGCGTGTAGACCTCCGACCAGCAGTACGTGTCCGGCTCGTCCTGGGCCTCGAACCCGTGGTGGGTGCCGGGCTGCCACAGCCCGAAGACGGCCCCGCCGGGGTCGGCGGCCATCGCGGCGGTGCCGTACGGGCCGACGGGCTGCGGGTCCATCACCATCTGGCCGCCGGCGCCGCGGATGCGGGCCGCGCAGGCGTAGGCGTCGGAGGTGTACAGGTACACGCCCCAGACGGTGGGCATGCGGCCGTCGGGTTTGGGGGCGAGGGCGGCGACGTTGCGGCCCCGGCTGTAGGCCTGGGTGTAGCCGCCGTACTCGGCGCCGGCGGGATCGGAGAAGGTCCACCCGAAGAGCTCGCCGTAGAAGCGCTTGCCCGCCTCGACGTCCGGGAGGGAGGCGTCGACCCAGCAGGGCGAGCCTTCCGCGAATGCGGCTGCGGCCATGGGGCGGTTCCTTCCGTCGTGCGGGTGGTGCGGGTGGTGCGTGGTGCGTGGTGCGGGTGGTGCGGGTTGGGGTCGGGCGGGGCCGTTGGGTAGCTTGGGGGGCTTGTCCGGACAGCGGGCGTTTCATGCCCATGAACCATGGTCCGCCCGATAACTTGTCCACAGCCTGTTGATAAGACTATTCGGGGGATACGGCCTGGTACGTACCGGGTCTCCCCGGCCGCAAGGGCGGCCGGAATCCGCCGCCGGGCCCCGCCCGAAGGGCCTCCCGGGCAGGTCGACGGCCGCGTAACCCCATTTGCAGGCGGCCGAATAGCGCGCCGATCGCCCCTCGGTAAGCTGACGGCATGACAGGACAAGTACGCACCGTCGACGGGCGTGTCGCCGGCCGGCGCGGCCAGGCGACGCGGCAGAAGCTGCTCGACTGCCTCAGCGAGATGCTCAGCTCCTCGCCGTACCGCGACGTCAAGGTGATCGACGTCGCGCGCAAGGCCGGCACCTCCCCCGCGACCTTCTACCAGTACTTCCCGGACGTCGAGGGCGCCGTCCTGGAGATCGCCGAGGAAATGGCCACGGAGGGCGCACAGTTGACCGCGCTCGTCGAGGGCCGCAACTGGGTCGGCAAGGCCGGCTGGGCCGCCGCCGAGGAACTCGTCGAGGGCTTCCTGGAGTTCTGGCGCAGCAACGACGCGATCCTGCGGGTCGTCGACCTCGGTGCCGCCGAGGGCGACAAGCGCTTCTACAAGATCCGCATGAAGATCCTGAACTCCGTCACCAACTCCCTCACGGAGTCGATGAAGGAGCTCCAGGCCAAGGGCAAGGTCGACAAGGACCTCAGCCCGGCCGCGATGGCGGGCTCACTCGTCGCCATGCTGGCGGCGGTCGCCTCGCACCAGAAGGGCTTCCAGACCTGGGGCGTCAAGCAGGCCGAGCTCAAGCCCAACCTGGCCCTGCTCGTGCACCTGGGCATCACCGGCAAGAAGCCGACCAGGTGACGGCGGACCCCCTGGAGGGTCCGCGTTCCCCCGCACCCGCGATCAGCGCCGCTCCAGGCGGAACAGCCTGATCTCGCGCTCGATGCGCGCCTGGTACGTCGCGTACGGCGGCCAGAACCTCAGCACGGCCTGCCACGCCGCCGCCCGCTCGGCCCCCTCCAGCAGCCGGGCACGTACCGCGATGTCCTGCCCCTGCCAGCTCACGTCCGCGTCCGGGTGCTTGAGCAGGTTCCCGGTCCAGGCCGGGTGGCCGGGGCGGCCGAAGTTGGAGCCGATCAGCAGCCAGCTCACGCCTCCCTCCTCCGGCATGCACGCGAGCGGCGTGGTGCGCGGCTCACCCGTCTTCGCACCCCTGGCGGTGAGGATCACGCCCGGCAGCATCCGGGCGCTGAGCAGCACCTTTCCCCGGGTCAGGCGGTGCACGGCCTTGTCCATGGCGGGGATGAAGTGCGGGGCGACCTTGGCGAAGAGGAGGGTCGAGGAGACCTTCTGCATCAGCCTGACGCCGAGGGCGGTGAACGTGCCGGATGCGCCGGGTGAGCCGGGCGCGCCGGATGCGCCGGGGCCTTGGGAAGCGGTGGGAGCCATCAGACGGCCGCCCTCTCTGGGGTCGCGGACGGGTCGAAGAGGCCTGCGTGGTGCGCGGCGTGCGCGCGCAGGCGGTGGACGGGGCCGAAGAGCAGCTCGTCGGCGGCCGCCCGCTTGAAGTACAGGTGGGCGTCGTGCTCCCACGTGAAGCCGATGCCGCCGTGCAGCTGGATGGCCTCCCCGGCCGTGGTGCGCAGGGCCTCCAGCGCCTGGGCGAGGGCGAGGCCGCCCTGGTCCGGGTCCCAGGCGGCGTAGTAGGCGGCCGAGCGGGCCGCCTGGACCTGTACGTAGAGGTCGGCGAGGCGGTGCTTGACCGCCTGGAAGGAGCCGACGGCCCGGCCGAACTGCTCGCGCTGGCGCACGTACTCCACGGTGCGGGCCAGCGCCCGGTCGGCCGCGCCGACGGCCTCGGCGGCCAGGACGGCGGCCGCGCCGCGGCCGGTGGCGGCCAGGGCTGCCAGGACGGGGAGGGGGTGGGGGAGGGGAGCCTGGGGCTGGTCTTCCGCGCCCAGCAACTCGGCTTCCACATCCCGTAGTTGGATCCGGCCCTGCGGGCGGGTCTCGTCGAGGGTGGCCTGCCGGTCCCGTACGAGGCCGGGCGCGCCCTCCCGCACGAGGAACAGCAGGGTGCGGCTGCGGGCGAAGCCGCCGGTGTGCGCCGCGACGAGGAGCAGGCCCGCGCTGTGCCCGTCGAGCACCTGCGGCACCTCCCCGTACAGCCGCCACCCGTCGTCGGCGCGACGGGCCTGGACCCCGCCGGCCCGGCCCCCGCCCGCCCAGTCGCCGGGGGCGTTGTCGCCGGTCAGGGCGAGTGCGGCGGCCAGGGCGGGGCCGGGGACGGCGAGGGCGGCGGTCAGCTCCCCGGCGGCGAGCGGCGGGAGCAGGGCGGAGCGCTGCGCGGCGGTACCGAGGGCCGTGAGCAGCGGGGCGGCGAGTACGGCGGTGGCGAGGAGGGGCGAGGGCAGCAGCGCGCGCCCCGCCTCCTCGCAGGCCAGCGCGAGGTCCCCGGGGGCGCAGCCGACGCCGCCGTACTCCTCGGCGACGGCGATGCCCGGCAGGCCGAGCTGCCGGGAGAGCTGCTGCCACAGCTCGCGGTCGTGTCCCGCGGCGGTCCGGACGGCGGCTTTGACCTCGTCCGGCCCGCAGCGCTTGGCCAGGACCTCGCGCAGGGTACGGCGCATCTCGTCCTGCTCCGCGGTGAAGGCGGCATCCATCGTCGGGCTCCTCCCCGTATCTGACGGGGCGTCATGTTAGGGCGGCGGGGATGAGATGCACAGGGGGCGGAGGGCGCCCTTTGCGCGTGGCGGGCGTGGCGGGCGTGCCGGGCGGAGCCGGGTCGCGGTCTAGCATCTGACGCCACGTCAGATGTACGGTCGGGCCCATGCCTGGACCCATGCCTGGACCCGCGCCCGGCCCCGTGCCGGGACCCCTTTCCGCGCCCGTCTCCCCCGCCGCACCCCGCCGCCGCCGGGTCGCGGTGGTCGGCGTCGCCCTCTCGGACTGCGGCCGGGTCGACGGCCCGACCCCCTACGCCCTGCACGCCCAGGCCGCCCGCCGGGCACTCGCCGACTCCGGCCTCGACCGCTCCGTCATCGACGGCTTCGCCTCGGCGGGGCTCGGCGTACTCGCCCCGGTGGAGGTGGCCGAGTACCTCGGGCTGCGGCCCACCTGGGTCGACTCCACCTCCGTCGGCGGCTCCACGTGGGAGGTCATGGCCGCCCATGCCGCCGACGCCATCGCCGCCGGCCACGCCAACGCCGTCCTGCTGGTCTACGGCTCCACGGCCCGCGCCGACATCAAGGCCCGGCGGCGCACGTCGAACCTGTCGTTCGGGGCCCGGGGGCCGCTGCAGTTCGAAGTCCCGTACGGCCACACGCTGGTCGCGAAGTACGCGATGGCCGCGCGACGGCACATGCACGAGTACGGCACGACGCTCGAACAGCTCGCCTCGGTGGCCGTCCAGGCGCGGGCGAACGCGGCGGCCAACCCGGACGCGATGTTCCGGGACCCCATCACGGTGGAGGACGTGCTCGCCTCCGACCCCGTCGCCGACCCGTTCACCAAGCTCCACTGCTGCATCCGCTCGGACGGCGGCTGCGCCGTCCTGCTGGCCGCCGAGGACTACGTACCGGACACGGCGAAGTCCCCGGTGTGGGTGCTGGGCACGGGCACGTCGGTGTCCCACACCACCATGTCGGAGTGGGAGGACTTCACCGTCTCCCCCGCGGCCGCCTCGGGCCGCCAGGCCTTCGCCCGCGCGGGCCTCACCCCAGCGGACGTGGACCTCGCGGAGATCTACGACGCCTTCACGTACATGACCCTGGTGACGCTGGAGGACCTCGGCTTCTGCGCCAAGGGCGAAGGCGGCGCCTTCGTGGAGAAGGGCCGCCTGCTGCGGGAGGGCGAACTCCCGGTCAACACCGACGGCGGCGGCCTCTCCGCCTGCCACCCGGGCATGCGGGGCCTCTTCCTCCTGGTGGAAGCCGTCCGCCAACTCCGCGGCGAAGCCGGCCCGGGCCAGGTCAAGAAGCCGGGCGGCCACCTACCGGAGGTGGCCCTGGCCTCGGGCACGGGGGGCTGGTTCTGCTCCTCGGGCACGGTGCTGCTGGGGCGGGGGTAGGGGCGGGGTCCGCTGGGGCGGTCTCAGGGCGGGTTGGGGGCTTCCCGTCAGTCCCATCGTCCTTCCGTGTCGTGCCGGCCTGTCAAGGGCGCTCCTTCGTCGCGTCACTTCGTGATCGCCTTCGGCGACCCTTGACAGGCCGACCCGCCCCGGAAAGCCGAAAGACTGCCGGGAAACCCCCAAAGAAACGGCACGGTCCATCGTTGGAGGAGCGGGTCCGTCAGCGATGAGCGAGGGGCCGGGGGCCGGCCCGCCGGGCATCCGGGTCCGTCCGGCCCCGGGCCAGGGCCGGGGGCGCGGCTACCTGCACCAAAGGTTGATCGGATGCCCCTGGGAAGCCCCCAAGCGCAGCAGATCGCTACGCGCTTCTCACATCTCAGCGTCCGACGACCGTCCTGGGCTGATACCCGCACCAGAGGGCGAAGAGATCAACCTGGGAGTCCGACAGGCGCAGCAGATCGCTACGCGCTCCTCTGATCTCGGCGGCTGACCGCCGCCGGGGCTGCTCTAGCCGTCGATGTCGAGCGCTGTGCCGTACAGGCGGTTCACCTTCAGGCGGATGACCACGCGGTTCTCGGCCACCAGCTGCTCCAGGAAGGCGGCTTCGTCCACGGGGCGCGCGGCCGCCGGGATCATGCCGAGCAGTTCCCGCCCGACGGCGTCCCCGGCCGCCGTGGTGCGCTCGGACACCTCGGCGTCGCCTTCGGCCACCGCGAACGACCACACGTTGCCGCCCTGTACGTGAAGGGCCGCGCTGGGGTTGCGGCGCAGATGCCCGACCTTGACCCGGTCGGCCGTCGTCGAGAACCGTACGGTGCGGCTTTCGGGGTCCCAGCTGTAGAGCATGGTGGTCAGGTGGGGGTGGCCGCTCTGCTTGATGCTGGCGAGCGTCCCGAACTGCTGCCGGCCGAGGAGGTCGGAGAGTTCTTCGTCGGAGAGCGGGCGTGGCGCTGCGGGCTTGGTCATGACGTGATCAACTCCGTTGCTCGCGAGGCGATTCCCGTCCCATCAGGGAGTTCGGGGCCAGGGGCCCTCCACTGCGGGTCCGCAGTCGCTCGGGAGGTGTGCGACGACGAGAGCGGCGGCCTCCTGGGGGGTGGCCACATCCCCGAGGACCTCGCCGTAGCCGGCGGAATACACCCGGTACGTGTCTACTCCGCCGGCGATGAAGGGAAGGTCGTTGCTCCACGGGTAGTGGGTGTTCCGGTGGAAGCTCAGGCAGCCGTGGCTCGGGAAGGGGAACAGCTGTCGCAGGCGCGGCTCTGCGTACGCGGCTTCTATCACCTCGGGATCCCCGCGACGGGCTTCGGGGTGGCGCTCCACCAGCATGCGCCATGTTCTCTCGACCACCGTTTCCGTCATGGTCAGCCCTTCGGGTTCCAGTCCTTGGCGAGGAGACCGAGGATGACCTCGTCCAGGAACTCGCCCAGGACCCAGGCCGAGGAGCGCAGTACGCCCTCGCGGACGAAGCCGTTGCTCTCCGCCGCGCGCAGCATCGCCACGTTGTCGGCCAGCGTTTCGATCTGCATGCGGTGGAAGCCGCGCACGACGAAGCCGTAGTGGCAGAGGGCGGCGACGACGTCCTTGCCGTAGCCCTTGCCGCGTGCGGCCGGCAGCAGTCCCAGTCCGATGTGTGCGCACCGGTTGTGGGTGTCGATGCCCCAGAACGTCGCGGTGCCGACGAGCGAGCCGCCCTCCAGTTCCACCACGGAGAACTGGACGCTGGTCTCCTTCGTGTCGTCGACGACGAGCCGGGGGTCCTTCGAGCCGGGGGTGATCGGCTTCCACGGACCGGCTTCGGAGCGCGAGCCGTTGACGACGTCGTCGTACAGCTCGGTCCGCAGGATCGGGATGTCGTCCTCGTGCCGGGCCCGGAGCCCGACCTTGCCGCCTGTAAGCATGCGAGCTTCCTATCGGCCCCGGCTGACCGGCGGCAAACGAATAAGCGATGCTGGACGCATGCAGTGGAAGATCCACGGAGAGCGTCCGATCTACGAGAACCAGTGGCTCGACCTCTGGTTCGCGGACGTGGAGACTCCTGACGGGAACCGTTTCGAGCACCACGTGGTCAAGTTGAAGCACCTGGCCGTGGCGGCCGTGGTCAACGAGCGGCGCGAGGTGCTGATGATGTGGCGGCACCGCTTCATCACCGACACGTGGGCGTGGGAACTCCCGATGGGCCTCATCGAGGCGGACGAGACGCCGGCCGAGGCCGCCGCCCGCGAGGTCCTCGAAGAGACGGGCTGGCAGCCGGGGCCGGTCAGGCCGCTCGTCTACGCCGAGCCGGCGGCCGGCATCACCGACTCCCAGCACCACCTGTTCCGCGCGGACGGCGCCACCTATGTGGGACCGCCGACCGAGAAGAACGAGTCCGACCGCATCGAGTGGATCCCCCTGACGGAGATCCGGGGCATGATCGACCGCCGCGAGATCGTCAGCAGCGGCTGCCTGGTCCCCCTCCTCTACGTCCTGATGGACGAGGGAATCCGCTGACCGTCCTGATCAACCTCTGGTGCGGGTATCAGCCCCAGGCGGTCGTCGGACGCTGAGCCGGGAGGAGCGCGTAGCGATCTGCTGCGCCTGTCGGTTCCCTGGGCTGCTCTGTTCGCCCTCTGGTGCGGGTATCGGCCCAAGACGGCCGCCGGACGCTGAGATGTGAGGAGCGCGTAGCGATCTGTCGCGCTTGGGGGGCCGGCGGGGGCTCTGATCGACCTCTCGTGCGGGTAGCCGCGCCCCCGGCCCTGGCCCGGGGCTGGACGGGCCCGGATGCCCGGCGGGCCGGCCCCCGGCCCCTCGCCTCATCGCTGAGACGCCCGCTCCTCCAACGATGGACCGTGCCGTTTCTTTGGGGGTTTCCCGGCAGTCTTTCGGCTTTCCGGTTCGGGCCGGTCGGTCAAGGGTCGCCGTAGGCGATCGCGTAGCGACGCGACGAAGGAGCGCCCTTGAGGGACCGGCCCGAACCGGAAGGACGATGGGACTGACGGGAAGCCCCCAACCCGCTCTGAGACCGCCCAGGGGGCTACCGCTCCCCCCGCCCCCGCCCCGTGCGTGATCGACTGCCCCTACATAATCCTTGGCCATGGGTAAGACTTACGAACGCATCGACGGGCGCCTGCGCGCCTTCATAGAGCAGCAGCCCGTCTTCTTCACCGCCACCGCCCCGCTCTCCGGCGACGGCACGGTCAACCTCTCCCCCAAGGGCCTCAAGGGGTCCTTCGCCGTGCTCGACGAACAGCGCGTCGCCTACCTCGACTTCGCCGGCAGCACCGCCGAGACCGTTGCGCACCTGCGGGAGAACGGCCGGATCACGGTGATGTGGTGTGCCTTCCAGGGGCCGCCCAACATCGTGCGGGTGCACGGGCGCGGTGAGCCCGTCTTCCGGGACGATCCGCGCTTCAGGGAGCTGCTGTCCCACTTCCCCGACATCGATCCCGCCCAGCACGGGCTGCGCGCGATCATCGTCGTGACGGCCGAGCTCGTCCGTGACTCCTGCGGGTACGGGGTGCCGTTCATGTCGTACGACGAGGACCGCGACCTGCACGGTCGCCGTTTCGCGCGCGAGGACGACGCCTCGCTGAGCGCGTACTTCGCGAAGAAGGAGCACATCGCGCAGAGCATCGACGGTCTGCCGGGGCTGCCGCTCCCCCTCCCGCCCGGTGATTTCTGAGCTCTGAGCACTGAGCTCTGAGTTCTGAGTTCTGAGTTCTGAGCACTCGCCTCCGGCCGCCCCCACGCGCCCCAGGCGTGCCGGGCGCCCCCCTTCGGGGCGCTCGCGCCGCCCGGGTTCGCGCTCGGCGCGCCCCCGCGCGCGACCGGCGCGCCTGTTGCGCGCCGGGGGGAAGGGTGTCTTGTTATGGCTCCTGCGGTCGCCCCGCGTGCATCATTGACGCGGGTAGTTCTTCGTCTGAGTTTTCGTCTGCGACCGAAATCCATCTGCTTCAACCCACATTCTGGCTGCGGAGGTTCGCGATGGCGGTACGGACACGCGTCCACCTCGTGCTGGTGCACGGTCTGTTCTCCTCCGCCAAGGTGTGGACGGCCTTCCACACCCTCCTCACCACCGACCCCGAGCTGGCCGACTGGGTCAGCGTCCACCTCTTCGAGTACGACTCCCCGCTCGTGCGCCTACGGCCCGACCGGCGGGTCGCGGAGACCGACGACGTCGCCGACCAGCTCGGCACCTTCCTGGAGACCGAGCTCGCCGACGCCGAGCGGATCGTGCTCGTCACCCACAGCCAGGGCGGGCTGGTCGTGCAGCGGTTCCTCGCGCGGAAGCTGTGGGTCGGGGAGGGGCGGGAGCTGTCACGGATCAAGCACTTCACGATGTTCGCCTGCCCCAACACCGGGTCCGGGTTCTTCCTCACCGTCCGCAGCTGGCTCAAGATCTGGAACAACCCCCAGGAGAAGCAGCTGCGCCCCTTCGACCGGGCCGTGACGGAAGCGCAGCGCACCGTCCTCAGCGCCGTCGTGCACGGGCGGGCGTACGGGGACCAGGAGTGTCCGATACCGGTGCGCGCGTACGGGGGTTCCGCCGACGAGATCGTGCCGCCCGTCGTCGCGCGCGGGGTGTTCCCCAAGGGCGGGGTGGTCACCGCCGACCACTTCTCCATCGTGCAGCCGGCCGACCGCTCCGCCGCCCCCTACCGGGCGGTCCGCACCGCGCTGCGGGAGGCGGCGCACGCGCCGCAGGACGGGGAGGGGCTCGGTGCGCCGCGGTCGCCCGCCGAGGCGGCCGGGCGGCCCTCGCTGCCGCCGCCCGCCGCCGGGGAGCTGGACCTGGCGCCGTTCCCGCCGCCGCCGTACGGGCCGCTGGAGGAGGGCAAGCTGAAGGGGCAGGAGCGGCTGAGCCTGGTCGCCTCGCTGCTGTCGGAGCAGGCCGGCCAGCAGGTCCACGTACTGTCCGGGCTGGGCGGGTCGGGCAAGAGCCGGCTGGCGCTGGAGGTCGCCGACCGGGCGCAGCGGGCCGGGCGGCGGGTGTGGTGGGTGTCGATGCCGGAGCTGAGCCTGCGGATGCGGATGATCGCCCGGGACCTGGGGGCCCCGTCGATCACGGTGGAGCGGGCGTGGCTGCTGGGGACGGCCATGGACCTGGTGTGGACGCTGCTGAACGCGTGTCCGGATCCGTGGGTGCTGATCTTCGACAACGCCGACGACCCGGAGCGGCTGGGCCCCCGGGAGGGCCAGGTCGCGGACGGCACCGGCTGGCTGCGCCGCCCGCAGAACGCGAACGGGACGGTTCTGGTCACCAGCCGGGTGCGCCGCCAGCAGACGTGGGGCGAGAGCAGCGCCGTGCACCACGTGGTGCCGCTCGGCGAGGACGACGGGGCGTCGATGCTGCTGGAGCGGACGGACAACCGGGGCGGTACGAACGAGCAGGCGCGCCGGCTGTCGCGGCAGCTGGGCGGGCTGCCGCTGGCGCTGCGCCACGCGGCGGACGTGATCAAGGCGGTCAGCGAGAGCCGGATCTCCCTGGACAGTGACATCCGGGACTTCGAGACCTTCGGCCGGGCGGTCGCGGCGCGGGTCGAGGCCGCGCCGGGTCAAACGGGTCCGGACCTGAGCGAGCTGCTGGGCCGGGAGATCGTGGAGAAGGTCTGCGGGATCGCGATGGACCTGCTGAGCAGCCAGGAGCGGGCGCAGGCGGCGAGCCTGCTGAAGGTGTTCGCCTGCCTGAGCATCGCGCCGGTCCCGTACCGGTGTCTGCTCGGTGATGCGCCGCTGTCGCAGTCGCCGCTGTTCCCGGGGATCACGCCGGCGCGCACGCACGCGGCGCTCGCGGGCCTGGAGGAGTTCGGGCTGGTGGACTTCTACGAGCGCGAGGGCGTCGCCGAGCGCGACCTGGCCCACGTGCTGACCCTGCACCCGGTGGTGCACGGGGTGCTGCGCGAGGACCGGGAGGTGCGGGACCGGCCCGCGGACTACTACGGGCTGGCGGTGCGGATGGTGCTCCGGGCGACCCGGCACCGCAACCCGGACCACCCGGCGAACTGGCCGCTGTGGGCGGCGCTGGCCCCGCACGCGCTGGAGGTGTCCCGGGCGTGCCTGCTGGGGGAGCTGAAGCTGTCGGACCGTACGGTGCTGACGGAGGCGCTGGAGCTGGCCCGGCTGACGGCCCGCTACCTGATAGCGACGGGGCTGCTGGGGCCGGCGTACGACCTGGTGCTGCCGATGGTGGAGCGCTGCGACTCGTTCGGCTTCGACGTCGACGACAGGGAGATCCTGGGGCTGCGGCACGAGCAGGGCCGCATCCACCTGGACCGGGAGCAGCTGTCGCAGGCGGAGCAGGTGCTGTCGCGGGTGGTGCTGGCGCGGACCCGGATCCTGGGGGAGAACGACGCGGACACGCTGGCCAGCCGGCACAAGCTGGCGCGCGCGATCAACGAGCAGGAGGGGCGGGAGGCGGAGGCCGAGGAGATGCTCCGCTCGATCGTGGAGGCGGAGAACGAGGTGCGCGGCCGGGAGCACTACGACACGCTGGTGGTGCGCCACACGCTGGCCCGGACGATGCGTGCGCTGGGCCGGCACGCGGAGGCGGAGGCGGAGGCGTGGCAGATCCTGGACATCAGCCGGCGCAATCACTGGCCGCCGTCGACGCCGGAGATCCTGCGGGTGCGGGAGACGCTGACGCACGCGCTGCTGGACCAGGGGCGGGCGACGGAGGCGGAGCAGGTGATCCGGGAGGCGCTGCGGGACGCGGCGCAGCCGCCGGATTCCAACATGGTGATGCGCTTCCGCTACACGTTCGTGCTGGTGCTGCTGGGGATCGTGGGGCGTACCCCCGAAGCGGTGAACGAGCTGAAGGCTCTGGTGCGCGACCTCACTCGGGTGGTGGCTCCGGAGCATCCGCTGTTGGTGCAGGCCAGGGCTCTTCTGCAGAAACTTCTGCGGGAGATGCCGGGGTGAAATCCCCTTCTTTTCATACCAGTTGGGTGGAACTCCAACGGCCGGTGCGGGCTTGCGCGTAGCCTGACGTTGCCTCACCCTGTGTGACGCGTCCCACACCGAAATGCGCGGAGGTCCGCCGATGACTGCTGTCCCCACCGATACGAACGACGACCATTCCCTCAGATGGGGTGCTCCGGGGAGTGACCTGGAGCAGATGCAGGCGGAGGTCGGCCGGCGGATCGCGATGGAAGCGCTGGAGGCCGGACGGCAGGCACTGGAGCTCGACGCGAAGACGGCGTTCCGCGCGACCAGCGGGACGCATCCCGGATAGGCGCCATTGGTTTCTGTTGTCTTTCCGACGCCGGGGGGCGATCGAATGACGTCAGGGCAATCCTCAGGGCGAACCACTCAGAGTGCGTTACCGGCCCCACCGCACGATCCCTTCTTCCGCGCCGTGACCGCGCCGGCGTTCACCCACGAGCTGCTCGCCGGGCTGGCCGCCGGGCGGTACGCGGCGGTCCGGGTCCCCTCCTTCCTGCCGCGCGAGCGGTGTGACGAGGTGCTCGGCGCGCTGCGGGAGCAGGTGTTCGACTCGTACGGGAAGGCCCGCGTCGATCCGCCGGTGATGCGGTTCGGGGTGGGCGTCAGCGACCACATGGCCGACGGCGGGGTCGCGGACACGTACTGGAAGGCGCTGCAGGGGCACCACGAGTCCTGGCAGGGCCTGGGGCTGTCGTTCGATCCGTTCCACACCTGCCGGGAGGCGCTGGCCGTGGCCTGGCCGGGCGGGGTGGCGGTGGGCCGCAGGGGCGGCGTGGAGATGGGCGACGGGGTGGCCCGGGAGCCGAACCAGGGGTTCCAGGTCCATTTCGACGACGCGCTGCGCGAGTACGACGGTGACCTGCTCGACGAGCCGCTGATCGGGCAGTTCGCGTTCAACCTGTACCTGAGCGTGCCGCCCGAGGGCGGTGAGACGGTGCTGTGGAGGCACCGCTGGCGGCCCGAGGACGAGGCGCACCGGCTGTCGGCCCGGTACGGGTTCGACGAGGCGGTGGTGGCGGGTGCCGAGTCGATCGAGCTGGCTCCGGAGGTCGGCGAGGCGCTGCTGATCGATCCGCGGTACTTCCACGCGGTCCGGCCCAGTCACGGGGACCGCCGGATCGCGCTGGGGTTCGCGGTGGGGCTCGGTACGTCCGGGCGGCTGCTCACCTGGGCGTGACGGCCGGACGGTGTGCGGCGGGCCCGCCCGGAATCGTCAATTCCCGTACCTGATACGGATTTTGACCGTCCGGTGGCGGGCCCGCTACGTTCGGGCGATGGACCTCTTGCGTTACGTCGCTTTCAGCACCGACCCGCTGGGCGGGAACCCGGCGGGTGTGGTGCTGGACGCCACCGGCATCGACGAGGCGACGATGGCCGCGGTCGCGGCGGACGTCGGCTACTCGGAAACGGCCTTCGCCGTGCCCCGCCAGGACGGGGCACTGGACATCCGGTACTTCAGCCCGCAGAACGAGGTGCCCTTCTGCGGGCACGCCACCATCGCGACCGCCGTGGCGTACGCGCAGCGGCACGGTGTCGGGGACCTGCTGCTGCACACGAAGGCGGGTCAGGTGCCGGTGACGACCTCGGCCGGCCCGGACGGCGGTGTCGTCGCGACGCTGGTGAGCGTGGAGCCGCGTACGGAGCCCATCGCGGACGCCGATCTGGCGGAGCTGCTGGCGGCGCTGCGCTGGTCGGCGGGCGACCTGGATCCGGCGCTGCCGCCGCGGGCCGCGTACGCGGGGGCCTGGCATCCGGTGATCGCGGCGGCGAGCCGGGAGCGGCTCGCGGACCTGGACTACGACATGCCGGCGCTGAGCGGGCTGATGGCGCGCCGCGGCTGGACCACGATCACCCTGGTCCAGCGGGAGTCGGCGGACGTCTTCCACGCCCGCAACCCGTTCCCGCCCGGCGGGGTGGTCGAGGACCCGGCGACCGGTGCGGCCGCGGCGGCGTTCGGCGGGTACCTGCGGAGCCTGGGGCTGGTCGAGCTGCCGGCCGTACTGACCGTCCACCAGGGCGTCGACATGGGCCGCCCGAGCCTGATCACGGTGGGCGTCCCGGCGGACCCGTCGGCCGGCATCGAGGTGACGGGCACGGCGGTCCCGATCGGCTGACCCTGGCCCTGGCCGGGCGGTGACCGGATACGGGCGGGCCCGCACCCGTCGCCCTGACGGCCGGGCGGGCCCGGTACCGGCGGCCCGCACCCGGGCCGGCGGGCTGGGAACGGGGACCGGAGGTCAGGGATGGGGGGTGACCTCCAGGACGAGCTCGATCTCCACCGGGGCGTCCAGGGGGAGGATGTCCATCCCGACGGCGCTGCGTGCGTGGCGGCCGGCTTCGCCGAAGACCTCCACCAGGAGTTCGCTCGCCCCGTCGACCACCCCCGCCTGGCGGGTGAAGCCGGGCGCGGAGGAGACGTAGCCGACGACCTTCACGACCCGCACCACGGACTCCAGCGGGGCCACCGAGTCGGCGGCGGCCAGGGCCGCCAGCGCGCACTGGCGGCTCAGTTCCCTGGCCCGTTCCGGGGAGACCTCGGCGCCGACCTTGCCGGTCAGGGTCAGCTCCCCGCCCGTCAGCGGGATCTGACCCGCGACGAAGACGTGGATGCCGCTGCGGACGGCGGGGACGTAGGCCCCCTTGGGGGCGCTCACCTCCGGCAGCCGTAATCCGAGCTCGGCTAGCCTTTCGCGGACGTCGACGCTCATGGCACCCCCTGGTGACCTCGACCTGACTCGCACCATCGTCCCACCGCACGGGGCCTCTTGGGGCGGGCTCCGCCCTTGTGGCCCCGGCCCGGCCGGCGATCTGCTACCAGTCCAGCCGGTCCAGCGGGCGGCCGTCGGGGGCGATGCGCAGGTCGTGGTGGCCGTGGTCGAGGTCGATGATGCGGATGTGGTCCGGGTCGGGCCAGTACGCCTCCAGTACGCCCTTGGTGAAGTCGAACTCCGGGTCGGGCCGGTACTCGGCGACGGGCCACCGGCGGGCCGTCGGGAAGGTCCCGGTGTCGACGTGGATCCGCCAGACCGGGTCGGTCAGCGCCGAGGTCTGCTCCACGACCAGCCGCCGGGCCGAGCCGTCCGGTGCGGGGACGTCCCACTCCCGCAACGGCATCGGATCGGTGACCACCCCGTACGCGGGGACGGCGAGCACCCCGAGGACCACCGCCCCGGCCAGCCCGGCCCCGGCCGCCCTGCGCACGTCCGGGCGGCGCGAACGCAGCAGGGCGGCCCCCGCGAGCGCGAGGACCGCCAGGCCGGTCAGGAGGACGGGGTGGTTCAGGCCGGCCGCCAGGGCCGGGCCGCCGGGGTGTTCGTACAGCGGGGCGGCGACCGCGGTGGCGGCGGCGGCCCCGGCGAGGGCGACCAGCCCCCACGCGGCGGCTCTGGGCGTGTCCATGACCCCGCACCCTAGACCCAGGGTGCTCACGCCGGCTGGTTGGCCCAGCTCCAGCCCCGCAGGCCGGGGGCGGCGAGGGCGCCGGCGAAGGCGGCGTGCGCCGCCGACTCGGTGGTGCCGGGCGGCGGGGTCAGCCGCAGGGACACCGTCCCGCCGGGGAACTCGGGCGCGTAGCCCCAGTCCGCCGGCAGTAACGAGATCAGCCGCACGGCGGCCAGCTCCGGCGCGCCGCCCTCGGGGCCGCGGCCGTCCGGGGCGACGACGAAGTGGTACGTGGTGCTGCGCATCGGGGTCTCCTGACGGGTCATCGGGGGCCCGGCGCGAGGAACGGCAGACCGGGGCCAGCATCACCCAGCGCGGCCTCGACCGCGAGGAGCACACCGGCCGAACCCGTCGCGAGGTCGGCGGACAGGCGCAGGGTGTGGTCGCCGAAGAAGGCCAGGTGGCCGTCGCAGCGCACCGCGTGCCAGCCGAGGGCGTCCAGGTGCCGCTCGACCGCCCGGCCGGTGGCTGCGGAGCCGTCGTGCAGGTGGCGCAGGGCGAGCAGGGCGCCGGCCCGGCCGTGGAAGAGCCCGGCGTTGAGCATGAAGGACGGGCCGGCCTGCTCGCGCAGCACGTCCCGGGCCCGGGCGAACTCCGGGTCGGGCAGCAGCCGCGCCGCCTCGTGGAGCACCATGGCGAGGCCGGCGCCGCCGAAGGCGAGGAACGGCACCTGCCAGGCGGCGTCCTCGGAGCCCGCCGGGTCGCCGTCCGCGGACCAGCCCGCCTCCGCGAGGTCGTGGCGCAGCAACTCGCCCGCCACATGGAGGTACTTGGGGCCGCCGGTGGCTTCGTACAGCCGGAGCATCAGCAGCGCCCCGCCCGACGCGCCGCGCAGCAGCCCGGGCCGGGGGCGCCCGCCCCCCCCGCCGGGGCCCTGGTCGGCGATGAGCGCGGCGATCCGGGCGGCCTCGTCGGTGTCGCCGAAGTGGAGGTGGGTCAGGCCGATGCCGGCGAGGCCCCCGAAGAGGCTGTGGTCGGCGTCCTCCAGCGGGGCCCGGCGGACCCGGTCCAGGACGGCGGCGGCCTCGTCGGCGCGGCCGAGCCGGTCCAGGGCGTAGGCGACGCCGCTCAGGCCGTCGTAGAGGCCGGGGCCCATGTCCGCGGCGCGGGCGGTGGCGTCCGTCAGCCAGGACACGTGCTCGTCGGCGGGGGCGTGCCCCAGCTCGGCGAGCGCCCACAGCACGCCGGCCGCGCCGTAGGCGAGGGTGGCTCCGCCGCCGGGTACCGAGAACTGCTCGACGTCGCCGGGGAAGAGCCGGTCCTCGCGCTGCGGGGTGGCGCTGGCCAGCAGGTCGGCAGCGAGGACGGTGCGCAGTGCGGGCCAGCTGCCGGCGGTGGGGGCGGTCCACAGGGGTGCGGGGGCGGGGTCGGGGCGATGCCCGGGGTGCGGATCGGGGCCGAGGTCGGCGAGGACCTGCCCGGCGAAGCCGTCGGGGACCGGGAAGTGCTCGGTGACCAGGCCGATCAGCTGGTCGACCTTGGCGCGGGACCAGGTGGCCATGACCGTCAGCGGCAGGAAGACGCCGATCCGGATGCAGCCGAGGGCGTACCGGTCGGCGGTGGTGCCGGTGTAGCCGGCGGGGGCGCGGAAGCCGGGGGCGCCGATGACCTGCGCGGAGTCGTCCTCGACGGGGGTGGCGGTCTCCAGGTCGATGAAGGAGATCGTGTCGTCGGGCCGGATCAGGATGTTGTTGGGGTGCAGGTCGCCAAAGACGACGCCCTTGGCGTGCATGGCCTCGATGCCCCGCTCGACCTGGTCGACGATCTTCAGGGCCCAGTCGGCGTAGGCGGCGTACGCGCCTTCGGTGCGGTCGTCGTTGACGAGCGGGTTGCGGCTGAGGAGCTCGCGGGCGAGGGGCTTGCCGTCGACGTATTCGCGGGCCAGGAACCAGTGTTCGTTGCCCTTGCGGTAGTCGGTGATCGGCGGGATGCAGTCGAGTCCGGCGAGCTTGTCCAGTGCCCAGTGCTCGCGCTGGAGGCGGGCCACGGCGTCGGCGCCCTCCTCGTCGAGGCCGGCCAGCGGGCGGGCCTCCTTCAGCAGGACGGTGCCGCCGTCGCGGGTGTCGGTGGCCTGGTAGACGCCGCCGCCGTTGGAGAAGTGCAGGGCCTTGGTGGCGCGGAACGGGAAGTCCTTGAGGGTTGCCGCGTTGCGGGCGGCGAGGGCCTCGCCGAGGAAGGCGGGCAGTTCGACCCAGGACGGGGGCCGGAAGGAGGGACCGCGCACGTCGGGGACCAGGCGGCCTTCGGGGTCCTCGATGCAGTGGACGAGCTCGCCGGTCTCGGAGCGGCCGAGCCGGGAGACGAAGCCGCCGTAGCGGACGTACAGCGGGCCGGAACGCCAGCGCAGGTCGCTGAGGATGGTGGGGCCGGCTTCCCCGTCGAGGAGGTCGCCGAGTGCGCGCAGGATCCGCTCCAGCTGGGTCTCGTCGCCGGGGTAGATCGTGAAGAACTTGCCGCTGCCGCCGCGGTCGCCGTACTTGCTGTTGCGCATCTTGAGGATGCCGGCGCTGCGGATGAACTTGAAGGTGACCTTTTCGGCGACGCAGAAGTCCCAGACCAGTTCGAGGACGCGGTCGGCGTTCTCCAGGGTGGCCGACACGTGGATCTTCCAGCCCTGGCCGGGGAGGACCGTGTCGGGCGGGGTCATCAGCAGCCAGTGCGTGTTGTCGTTGCGCGTCCAGCCCTCGGGGAGGGGGCCGGTCACCGCCGGGAAGACGCTGGCGTCGGCGGCGGCGGTGGCCGGTACGTCGTAGAACGGATTGCCGGGCTGGCAGTAGTTCATGTAGCGGAGGTCCATGGTGCACTCCGTTCGTGACAGGAGGGACAGGAAGGGAAGAGGAGAGGAGCGGAGGGGGGCGTTACCGGCGCCAGAGCGGGGCGACGTACTTCACGTACAGCCACTCCCCCAGCGGGAGTTCGCCGAGGTCGACCTGCGCGGCTCCGACGCGGTCGGCGGGGGCCTCGCCGACGGTCAGCGGGAGGCTGACGACGGGCAGGCGCACCGGGGTGGCGTCCACCGGGAAGAAGGCCGACATGGGCGCGGTGGACTCGGTGCGGGTCGTCGCGGCGACGCTCGCGGTGCCGGTCTGCTCGCGGGTCATCAGTCCGGCCCGGTAGAAGCGGACGGCGGAGTCCGGGCGGACGGCGGACAGGTCCGCGGTGTCCGGCAGGACCAGCTCGACGCGGCCGCCGTCGTGGGCGACGTATCCGGCGGCGACGGTGTACGGCGCCTTGACGAGGACCAGCGCGGCCCCGGCGGCCCCGGTGAGGAGCACGGCCGCGGCGATGACCCGCCACAGCGGGGCGCCGGCGGTGCGGCCCTCGGCGGCGAGCTTGGTGAAGCCGAGGCCGAGACGGTAGACGAGGTAGCAGATGGCCATCAGGACGGTGCTGGTGCCGACGGCGCCGAGCCGCTGGAGCAGGTCGGACCACAGGGTCAGGGCCCCGGCGATGACGTAGAGGGGGAAGGCCATGCAGGCCAGTCCGAAGGCCACCGCCCAGCGGCGGCCGGCCAGTTCGCGTTCGTAGCCGCGGCCGCCGAAGAGGATCCGGGCGAGGAAGCGGCGGGCGTCGGTCATGGCCCGGTCGCGCAGGTGCGGGACGTCGAGGTGGCTCATCAGGGCGATGTAGCCGTCGAGCTTCACGAAGGGCAGCAGGTTGACGATGCCGCTGAAGTAGGTGGCGACGGCGAAGACGAAAACGGCGTCGCGCAGGTCCGAGGGGCCCAGGAACAGGGCGCTCAGGGCGGCGGCCCCGGCGATCACGGTCTGCGTGGCGATGCCGGCGAGGGCGACGCGGACGCGCTGCTCCTTGCGGGAGAGCCGCCAGCCGTCGGAGACGTCGCAGAAGAACGCGGGCGACATGTAGAAGAGCATGAAGCCCATCCGGCTGGGCCGGCCGCCGTAGTACGTGAGGACCGCGCCGTGGCCGACCTCGTGGACGGCGGTGGTGGCGAGGACTCCGATCGTCACGCCGAAGTAGGCGTAGAAGGGGAGCGGCCTGCCGAGCGCGGCGTCGACCTCGGGGGCCAGCAGGGCCAGGGCGAGGAGCCCGCCGAGGACGAACAGGGCGGCGACGGCGGCCGAGGTGCGTCCTGCGAGGAGGCGGATCACGGGGGCGAGGCGGGCGAGGAGCCGCTCGGGGTGCAGCACCGTGAACTGGAGGGTCATCGGCGGCACGAAGCGGAACCAGGTGCTTCGGCGTTCGGCGGGCTTGCCGTCGTCGAGGACCTTGGAGTCGGCGAGCTTGTGCACGGCGGTGCCGACGTGCTGCGCGGTCCACGGCGGGCCGAGGACCTCGGCGAGGCCGTCGTGGTCGAGGGTGCCGTCCATGGCCCGGACCAGGCGCGCCATGTCGGGCTGGAGGCGGAAGTGCTGGTGGTTGCCGCGCTGGAGGACCCAGGGGGCGCCGCTCTCGATGGGCTCGTGGATCTCCACGTTGGCGGCGATGCGGGGGCGTTCCAGGAGCGCGGGGTCCCAGTCGTCCGCGGCGGAGGCGGCCGGCTTGGTGGCCGCCTTCCGGATGAGCGTCTTGGTGGACATGTCTGGATCACCCTTGGATGACGTCGCGGGAGAGCAGCAGCTGGCGGGCGGCGGTCCCGGCGGCGGCGAGCCAGCCGGCGAGGACCAGGAGCGCGAGCGGTACGGACAGCAGCTCGGGCTTGCCGTCGAGGTAGACGGAGCTCATCGCGATGGTGGGCAGGTAGGCGGCGACGTCCGGGACGATCTCCTGGAGGCCCGGCTCGACGAGGAGGGTGAGCGCGATGACGGTGACGACGGTGGCGAGCTGGTTGCGGACGATCCAGCCGAGGAGCGCGCCCCAGGGGGCGGCGATCACGTTGACGGTGATCACGCCGAGGACGATGCGGGTGGTGTGGCCGGTCCAGTCGCCGTCGTAGCCGAAGTGGCCGGGGAGGGTGAACGCGCACAGCACGGCGAGGCCGGCGGCGAGGACTCCGTTGAGGAGTCCGGCGGCGGTGGCGACGAGGGCCTTGGCGGACAGCAGGCGGAGCCGGCCGCCGCTGAGGAGGACCGAGCGGGCGATGGCGCCGGTGTTGTACTCGCGGGTGACGAGGATGGCGCCGAACACGGCGGACATCAGGAAGGTCATCATCCACGCCTGGGCCATGTCGTCGGTGACGGCGGCGGCGGTGGTCTTGCCGAGGGCGATGGCCTCGTCGCCGGTGGAGGCGTACCCGAAGCAGGTGAGGAGGGACATGAAGATCCCTGCGGTGGCGAGGATCAGCCAGGTGCGGCCGGTCCAGGCCTTCATCCACTCGCCGGCGAGGACGTTACGCATGGGTCAGCCTTTCGGTGCGCGCGGCGGTCTCGGCGTCCCCGTCCACCAGCGAGAAGAAGCGGTCTTCGAGGCGCTGGGCGCCGTCGGAGGTGAGTTCGGCGAGGGAGCCGGCGAAGCGCAGGGTGCGCTGGATGACGACGATGTCGTCGACGGTCTGCTCGACCTCGGCGAGGAGGTGGCTGGAGACCAGGACGGTGCGGCCTTCGGCGGCCAGGGCGCGCAGGGTGTCGCGCAGCCAGCGGATGCCGTCCGGGTCGAGGCCGTTGGCGGGCTCGTCCAGGATGAGGAGTTCGGGGTCGGCGAGCAGGGCGGTGGCGAGGGCCAGGCGCTGCTTCATGCCGGTGGAGTAGCCCTTGGCGGGGCGGTCGGCGGCGTCGGTGAGGCCGACGCGGTCGAGGACCTCGTCGACGCGGGTGCGGGACACGCCGAGGGTGCGGGCCCAGATCCGCAGGTCGCGGCGGCCGGAGGCGCCGGGGGTGGGGCCGATGCCGTCCATGCAGACGCCGACGCGGCGGGCGGCGTCGGGGAGTTCGGTGTAGGGGCGGCCGAAGACGGTGGCGGTGCCGGAGGTGGGGCGGACCAGGCCGAGGAGCATGCGCAGGGAGGTGGACTTGCCGGCGCCGTTGCGGCCGAGCAGTCCGGTCACCCGGCCAGGGCGGACCTCGAAGGTCACGTCCTGCACGGCGGTGAACGGGCCGAACTCCTTGGTGAGGCCCGAGGCGCGGACGACGCCGGCGGCGCTCATCGCTTGCCCGCGGCGACGTTGGCGCCGACCTTGGCGGCGCAGGCGACGAGACCGACGCCGATGACGCTCATGACGGCGACGAGCGCGGGTCCGGTCAGCTGCGCGTTGGCGACGGCCAGTGCCAGCGCGAGCAGCGCGGCGGTCGTCCCCAGCTGTCCGTTCGTCCCCTTGCGGGGGTTCTCCTTCGGCATGTTGGCTCCCTCTTCCTTCTGCTCGGTGCGTGTGGTGCGTGTGGTGCGTGTGGTGCGTGTGGTGGGGTGCAGGGGGCCCGCGGCGGTGGCGTGTGCCACCGCCACGGGACCAAGTCACCCTGGGGGACCGGGAGTCCGGTCCGCTGTGATCTCGGCAGCCGCCAGGGCTACCGGGGGGATCAGGTGGCGAGCGTGGCGCTCGCGATGGCGGCACCGCTGATGACGACGCCCTGCTTGAAACCGGACCAGAAGCCCGGGGCCTCCATGGCCTCCAGCTCCTGCATGCCGAGCTCCAGGTTCTCGGGGGCCAGGTCCTGCTTCACGATGTCCTGCATGGTGTTCTCCTGTATCCGTGTGGGTTGTTGCGTTGGCGGGAAGGCGTACCGCCGTGTGCGGTACGGGCTTCTCAGGTGGCGATGAGGGCCGCGGAGGCGACGTAGCTGCCGTAGCCGGCGGCGGAGGTGACGACCACACCGGCGCTGACGCCGATACCGGTCCACCAGCCCGGGGCCTCCATGGCCTCCAGCTCCTGCATGCCCAGTTCGAGGGCGGGGAAGGTGTCGATCGTGTTGTCCTGCATGGGACGTTCTCCTGTTCCGTGTGGGGTGTTCAGTGGGTGGTGCGGGGTGTACCGCCGTGTGCGGTACGGGTTTCTCAGGTGGCGATGAGGGCCGCGGAGGCGACGTAGCTGCCGTAGCCGGCGGCGGAGGTGACGACCACACCGGCGCTGACGCCGATACCGGTCCAC
>NZ_JBWKEZ010000055.1:0-15100 GCF_056434525.1 Streptomyces sp. NPDC044002 | reverse complement strand
ACCAGCCCGGGGCCTCCATGGCCTCCAGCTCCTGCATGCCGAGCTCCAGGGCGGGGAAGGTGTCGATCGCGTTGTCCTGCATGAGAGGTACTCCTGTTCCGTATGGGTTGATCAGGGCGTGCTCTGTGCGTGGGATGTGCTCTGTGGGAGGCGTGCTCCCGCCCGCACCGCGCGGCCGTGCCTGCGGGTGCGGAAGTTCTTGGTGCCGGGCCCGTTTCAGGCCGCGGCGGCGTCGGCCAGCAGGCCGTACACGTCGTCGGTGCGCAGGCCGCCGAGCATCGGCAGGCCGGCGCCCCAGGCGCGGACGGTGCGGTGCGCGATGTCGGCGAGCCGGTCGGGGCCCGCGTCGATGGCGCGGCCGATGCCCCAGGAGTCGATGAGGGCTTCGATGCCCGCCGCCGGGTCCGCGGGGAGGCCCGCGGGGTCGGTGGCGCGCAGCCGGGACCACAGGCGGTGCAGCCGGTCGGCGGAGCCGAGCCGTGCCTCGCCGGCCGAGACGGCCCGCCACAGGTGCGGCAGGATCGCCGCGACCGCGGTCATCTTGCGCACTCCGAGGGCGGAGGACAGTTCGTTGGCGATGAGCCAGCCCTTGACCGCGTACAGGTCGCGGCCGAGGTGGGCCCATTCGGCGTGGCTGAGGCCGCTGAGTTTGGCGATCTCCAGCCGCAGCCGGTCGTCGGTGGGGCGGCCGGCGCGGCGCGCGTCACGCACCTCGTGTCCCAGCAGCACCAGCCGTTCGGCGATGGTCTCCACCAGCGCGTCCTCGGTGGGCAGGTCCCCGTGGTCGCCGACGTACGGGCTGACCACGCGGTGGAGGGCTTCGAGGACCCCTTCGGCGACGAGTTCGTCGTCGAGGGTGGCGGTGGCGGCCGGGTCCAGGACGGCTGCCCTGGGCCGCAGTGCGGTGCCCATCACCAGCCGCTTGCCGTGGCCGGGGTAGCCGAGGCAGGCGACGCCGCTGGACTCGGTGCCGGTCCCGACCGTGGTGGGTACGGCGACCAGCGGGAGTCCGTGCCGGGTGGTGTGGCCGAGGACCAGCAGTCCGCTGCGCTGCGGCACCGTGAGGCGGGCGTACGCGTCGGGGTTGGTCCGGATCAGGGCGGCCAGCTTGACCTGGTCGAGGAGGGAGCCGCCGCCGATGCCGACGAGGAGTTCGGCGTCCGCGATCCGGCCGGCGAGGCCGGCCACCGAGTCCAGGTCGCCGGGGCCGGACAGCTCCAGCACCGTGGTCTCGTACCGGTCCCCGGCGAGCAGGGTCCGGATGCGGTCGGTGACCGGGGCGGCGGCGACCGCCGGGTCCACAAGGACGGTGATCCGCCGCTCGGGGCGGCCGGTGAACCAGGCGCCCAGGCTGTCGCAGCCGATCAGCTGCTGTGCCGGGGCGTGCCAGCCGGCGCTCACGCCAGGGCCTCGGCGGCCGGGGCGGCGGTGCGTGCCAGGTGGAGGTCGAGTCCGGCGGTGACGGCGGCGAGGAGTTCGGTGAGTTCGGCGTCGGTGCAGGTGAGGGCGGGGAACAGCTGGATGCCGTTGACCCCGGGGTGGACGATGGCGCCGGCGTCGCGGATGGCGCGGACGAGGGCGTGGACCTGGTCCTGCGGGAAGGGGGTGCCGTCCGGGTCGCACAGCCGGACGGAGCGGAAGCAGCCGAGGCCGGTGGTGGCGGCGACCCGGGGGTGGCCGGCGACGAGGGCGTCGAGTTCGGTGTCGAGGCGCTCGGCCAGGCGCCGGCCGAGGGCGACGGCGTCGAGGCGGCGCATCTCGTCGAGGGTGGCGGTGATGGTGGCGCAGGTGACGGGGGTGCCGGCCTGGGTCTCGCCGTGGGTGAGCATGGCGCCGGCGTCGGTGAAGGCCTGCGCCACCTGGCGGGAGGCGATGACGACGGCGGCGGCGCTGGTGCCGTTGGTGAGTCCCTTGGAGGAGACGAGCAGGTCGGGCTGTTCGGCCCACTGCTGGGAGGCGAAGAGGCTGCCGGTGCGGCCGAAGCCGGTGGCGACCTCGTCGGCGACCAGCAGGAAGCCGTGTTCGCCGCGCAGCCGGAGCAGTTCGGTGAGGTACTCCTCGGTGAGGGGTACGGCTCCGCTGCCGAGGACGGGTTCGACGACGACGGCGGCGATCTGGGCGCCCTGGCGGGCCATGAGCGCGTTCAGTTCGGCGGGGTCGTTGGGGGCGACGTGGCGGACGAACCGCTGGTCGACGCCGTACAGCTGCTGGCCGAGGTCGTCGCCGGTGAGGGCGAAGCTGCCGAAGGTGAGGCCGTGGTAGCTGCCGCGCAGGCCGACGACGACCTTGCGGCGCGGTTCGTCGCGCAGGGCGTGGTAGTGCCGGGCGACCTTCATGACGAGGTCGTTGGCGGCGCCGCCGGAGGTGGAGAACAGCACCCGGCCGTAGTGGGCGGGGCCGGCCGCTTCGACGAGGGCCTCGGCGGCGCGGCGGGCGTAGGTGTTCTCGTAGCGGAAGACGGAGAGGTACGAGGCTTCGCGGAGGGCTTCGGCGGCGGCTGCGGCGATGGCCTCGTTGCCGTAGCCGATGTTGGTGTTCCACAGGCCGCTGGAGCCGTCGAGGAGTTCGCGGCCGTCGGCGAAGCGGACCCGTACGCCGTGGGCGGAGACCGCGCAGGTGTCGTCGCGGCCCTGGTCCTGGGGTGCGGTCAGGGAGGGCCACAGCGGGTGGTGGCCGGGGGGCGTGGTCGTGGTGTCGTTCACCGGGTCACCTCCGTTTCGAGGAGTACGTCGTGGTGGCGCTCGCCGACGGCGGGCAGCGGGTGGCGGGAGAGGACCGAGAACCCGGCGGCGGCCAGTTCGGCCTCCAGGAGTTCGGCGGGCAGGACGCCGATGGTGGTGGTGCACACCTGTACGGGGCCTTCGTCGCCGAGGTCGGCGGGGAAGAGGGTGACGGTGCGGCTGCCGGAGTCGGGCGTCCAGTGCTCGAAGAGGCGGTAGGCGCGGCCGCTGTCGGTCACGATCTCCATGTCGACCTCGGCGGATCCCTCACCGGTGGCGGCCATGTCGACCGTCGAGAGCAGGAACCGGCCGCCGGGTTCCAGGTGTTCGCGGACGGCCCGGTAGAGGCCGGTGCGGCCTTCGGCGTCGAGCAGGGAGATCGTGGTGGTGCCCAGCACGATCGCGCCGAAGCGGCGGCCGAGGTCGAAGGCGCTCATGTCGGCCCGGACGGGCAGGCAGCGTGCGCGCAGGGCGGGCGGGGCGGCGGCGAGCCGCTGGTCGAGCAGCTCCAGCATGTAGGAGGAGAGTTCGAGGGCGGTGACCTGCCGGCCCAGGGCGAGCAGGGGCAGGGTGAGGCGTCCGGAGCCGGCGGCCAGGTCGAGGACGTCGCCGGGGATGCGGCGGACCAGGGCGAGCAGCTCGCGCACCTCGTGGGTGCCGGTGCCGGCGAGGTCGTGGTAGACGGTCGCGCCGACGGCGTCGTACAGGTCGCAGAGGACGGCCCGGTCGCCGAGGGAGGCGAGGAGTTCGCCGGCGCGTCCGGGGACGTCGGCGGGGGTGGGGACGCGGTGGCCCGCGTCGGACATCGGCTTGGTGGTCGTCATCGTCGTCGTCATCGTCGTCATGGCGGTCAGTGCCCCGCCGTCACGAGTTCGGCGGACCGCAGGGTGACCCCGGCGTCCTCGAAGTAGGCGGCGACCTGCTCCAGGCCCGCCCGGTCGGCGTAGGAGGCGCCCGCCTCCACCGAACCGGCGACGAGCAGCACCTCGGCGAGGCCGGCGGCGACCGGGTCGAGGCCGAAGGTGCGCCCGCTCGCCGGGTCGTGGACGAAGGCGTCCTCGCCCGACCACAGGAGCAGCGGCAGCAGCGCGTCGGCGGTGTCCGCGGCGGCGTCGGCGGGGACGGAGGCCGCGGCGGCGTTCAGCCGGCCGCCGAACCCGGAGACCCGTACGTCGGCGACCAGGCCGCGGGCCCGCAGGTCGCGGACGGCGGAGACGGCGGCGAGGTAGCGGCCCAGCCAGGGGCGTTCCGCGGCCGGTCCGCCGTCGGCGACGGCGTCGAGGAGCCAGCGGGTGTCGAGCTGCTCCAGGGTGTCCTCGCCGAGGACGCCGAGCCGGGCGCCGCCCGGGGTGGTGGACAGGACGCCGTCCTGGTCGGCGTAGAGGCGGCAGCGGGGGCCGTCGCCGGCCGGGCCCGCGCCGAGGGCGGGGAGGTCGGCGAGCTGGATGACGGGGTTGGTGAGGAAGTCGGGGAAGGTGCCCTCCTGCCGGGCCTGGTCGGCGTCGGCGAGGTAGGCGTCGCGGTCCATGTCGTCGGCCACGCGGATCAGCGTCGGGCCGACCACGGACATGTAGGCGCTGACGCCGTAGTTCTGGATCTGGAGGTAGAAGTCCGTGCCGAGGGAGCATTCCAGGCCGGGTTCGCTCAGCGAACCCTCGTAGCCGGCGACGACGGGGCCGTCCGGAATTCCCGCGTCCGGGGTGTGGCCGGGGGCGAACACCACCGAGTGCGGTCCTACGAGGTCGGAGCCGAGCAACGTGGAAAGGTGGTCCGGATTCTCCAGGACGACCGTCGCGGAGCCCGTCGCGGAAAGCTCCGCCCCCGGCTTTCCGGTACCCCAGAGCATCAGATGCCGTTTGATTCCCGCCATGACTCCCCCTTCAAGGAATGCGCAGTGATTTCGAGGTGGTTCGGTGGTCGATGGGCACGCCGGACCGGGGCCCGGCCGTGCTGCGGCCGGACCCGGACGTTCCGGGGTCAGGCCAGGGCGGACAGAATCGTCCTGAGTTCTTCGGAGGCCGCCTGCGGGCCGTAGCAATTGGCCACGCCGGTGACGTTCAGGACGACTTCGTCGACGCCCGCTTCCTCGTACTCCTTCAGCTGTGCGACGAGTTCCGTGATGTCGCCGCTGAGGAATCCGCGCCCTTCGACGAGGGCGCGCGCGTCCAGCTCCCGGTCCGTGCCGGTGATGCCGATCCCGGACTTGCGCAGCATGTCGACGTAGTGCGGGAGTCCCAGGTGTGCGGAGTTGCTGGCCAGGGCGATCTCGCCGGCCGTGCGGTCCTTCCTGGCGAGCGCCAGCGGCACCATCGCCGTGAGCCGGGGCACCGGCCGGCCTGCCTTCGCCGCGCCCTCGCGCAGCGCCGGCAGGACGGTGTCCCGCAGGTAGGCGGCCGGGGTCAGCCAGGTGATCGCCACGTCGGCGACCTCTCCGGCGAGCCGGGCCATGGCGGGCCTCAGCACGCCGAGGCCGATCTCCACCGGGGCGGAGGGGAAGGGCGCGAGCTGTGCGTCGCAGGTGACGTAGTCGCCGTCGATCCGCACGTGTTCCCCGGCCAGCAGGCCGCGCACGGCGGTCAGGTACTCGCGGGCCGCGGTCAGGGGACTGCGGTACGGGGCCCCGCGCAGGGCCTGCTGGAGGGAGGGTGCCCCGGGTCCGAAGCCGGCGGTGACCGGCTGCCCGGTGGCCAGGGCCAGCGAGCGGGCCTGGAGGGCGGCCTCGTAGGGGTGGCGCAGCGGCATGAGCGTGACGCCCAGGCCGGTGGGGACCCGGAAGCCGGATCCCGCGGCGTGGACGAACCCTTGGTGGGGTTCGACCATCAGGGACTGTCCCTGCCAGAGCCGGTGCGCCTGGGTCCAGTGGACGAGGCCGGCGTAGGGGAGGATCTGTTCGGGCCGGGTCGGCAGGAACGGTATGAGTACCGAGTGGGTGGTCATGGTGTAGCTCCCTTTTTCCTTCCTCGTCTGCTGTTCCGTGGCTGTGGTGTGTCCTGCTGTTAAACCCAGTCGAAGGTTTCGCGCCGGTCGACGGGGAGCTTCGGCTTGGTCCCGCACTTCTTGAAGTCGATCTCGTCGGCTTCGACGACGGAGAGGAAGCAGTGGGCCTTGTCGGCCGCCCGACCGGACGCGGTGAGCTGGTCCTGGGCCGGCGGGTGGATGAAAGGCCCGGAGAAGGTCAGTCCGGCCGCGATCGCGAATCCCGCGACGAGCGAGGCGATTCGGGTGCGTCCGCCGAGCTGGTTCTTCTTCATCGTTTCCCCCTGTGTGGATCGTCGTTGTTCCGACACGGAGAACATTGCCGAACGGACGCGTCGCGTTCGAGCGATTCCGGACGCAGCTTCCTGCGTCGGTGCGTGCAGCAAGTTGCACGACGAGCTGCGCGGATGCGGGAACCAAGACCGGTGGGAACGCTTCCGTTACCCATGGTCAGCCGGTGTCCGCGTTCGTATGATCAGCCCACCGTGCTGACCACACGGGGCACCATCACAAGGGGGAACCATGCGCGCCGGAAGCCTCATCCACTTGGGGATGTCAGCCGAGGACGAAGACCTGTACAGATGCCTGCTCCGCCTCACGGAGGGCACGCCCCCCGTACTGGCCGAGCACCTCGGGGCACCGGTGGACGAGGTGGAGGAGTGGCTGGCGCGGCTGGAGTCGATGGAGCTGACCTCCCTGGCCGACAACGGCAGCATCCGGCCGGCCCCGCCCGCGATCGCCGTGCAGCGGCTGATCGACCTGCGGCTGCGGGAGCTCCAGGAGGAACTGCGTCGGGTGACCGCCGAGCAGCGGGTGGTGGAATCGCTGCTGGCGGAGCGGGACGCGGTACGCCCGGCCGTGCGCGAGGCGTCGGAACGGCCGGCCATCGAGCGGGTGGAGGGAACGCCCAACGTCCGGGCGGTGATCGACGAACTGACCTTCTTCACCCGCGAGGAGGGGCTGACCACACAGCCGCACGGCGCGCTGAGCGCGGCCAGCATCGAGGCGTCCCGGCCGCTGGACGCCCGGATCCTGCGGCGGGGCATCAGGATGCGCACGATCATGCGCCCGGCGGCGGTGGAGGACGCGCCGACGCTGGCCTACCTCCAGGAGATCTCGGCGATGGGGGCGGACATCCGGATCTCGGACAAGCCGCTGGAGCGGATGCTGGTCTTCGACCGGGCGGCGGCGCTCACCCCGATCGACCCGCAGAACCCGCGGCTGGGGGCCCTGGTGATCCGCGAGACGGGGCTCGTCGCCAACCTGGTGTCGCTGTTCGAGCGGATGTGGTCGGACTCGGTGCCGCTGGCGGAGGCGGTCGCGGCCCGGCAGGGCCCGGAGGGCGGGCTGAGCGAGATCGAGCGCAAGGTGCTGGCCACCATGTACCAGGCGGAGAAGGACGAGACGGGGGCCCGCGAGGTCGGCGTGTCGGTCCGGACGTACCGCAAGTACGTGGCGGACCTGATGCAGCGTCTGGGGGCGACGAACCGCTTCCAGGCGGCCCTGCTGGCCCGCGACCACGGCTGGATCTGAGGCGCCCGCGTGCGGCCCGCGTACGGCCCGCGTACGGCCGCCCCGTCCGGCCCACGTCCTGGACAGGGCGGCCGCCCGGCCGGGGCACCTCCTAGCCTGGGCGGCATGACGAGCGAAGGCAGCAGCAGTAAGTTCCACGAGGTACTGCACTCCCTGCGGGTATGGGACGTCCCGCTCCCCGGCTTCGACCCGGCCGGGGCCCCCGGCGAGCCGGTCGGCCTCTTCCGGGAGTGGTTCCTGCACGCCGCCCGGGCGGGGCAGCCGGAGCCGCACACGATGACCCTGGCCACGGCGGACGCCGACGGGCGGCCCGACGCGCGCGTGCTGATGCTGCACGACGCCGACGAGCGGGGCTGGCACTTCGCCTCGCACTCCACGAGCGCCAAGGGCCGCCAGCTGGCGGGCCGGGCGGACGCGGCGCTGGTCTTCTACTGGCCGGCGGTGGCGCGGCAGGTGCGGATCCGGGGCCGGGTCGTGGCCTGCGGGCCCGAGGAGAGCCGGGCGGACCTGGCGGTGCGCTCGCGCGGGGCGCTGGCGGCCGCGCTGACCGGCCGGCAGAGCGAGGTGCTGGGCTCCGCCGAGGAGCTGGCGCGGGCCTCGGCGGCGGCGTGGGAGCGGGCGGGGGCCGAGCCGGACGCGCCCGCCCCGACCTGGACCCGGTACGTACTGGAGCCCGCCGAGGCGGAGTTCTTCCAGGGCGACGCCGCCCGCCGGCACGTCCGCCTCCGCTACCGCCGGGCGGACGGCGGCAGCGGCTGGGTGCGGGAGCTGCTCTGGCCCTGAGCCGGGTGTCCCGGGGCGGACGCGCCCCGGGCGGGGCTCCTGTCGGATCGAGGTGAGGGGATCGCATGGCAACGCTGGTCGCGTCGGACGTCGTCGGGGCGCGCGAGGACAGGTTCGACTGGTTCTGCGAGACCATCTCGAACCATGTGATGCCCGTCCTGCTGAGCAGCCGGCACGCGGCCGACTTCCGGGCCGCCATCACGGAGCTGGACCTCGGCGTGGTGCGCCTGTCCGCCGTGACCTGCTCACCGGTGGGCTCGCGCCGCACCATGACCCATGTCCGGCGGGGCGATCCCGAGCACCTGCAGCTGGCGCTCCTCACCCGGGGCGCCGTCCGGATCTCCCAGCGGGGCAACGAATCGGTGGTCTCGGGGGGACTCGTGCTCACGGACACCTCACGGCCCAGCGAGGCGGTGTGCGCGGACGAGACGCTGGCGTCGGTGGTCGTGCAGATCCCCCGCCAGGCGCTGGCGCTCGGCTCGGACCGCCTGGACGGCCTCCTCGCACGCAACCTGCCCGCGGGCGCCGGGTCGGGAGCGGTCCTCGCCGACTTCATGAGCTCGCTGCTGGCACAGGCCCCGCACTGCCGCCCGGAGGAGCTCCGCGGGCTGGGGGCCGTCACCCTCGACCTGGCCACCGCGTTCCTCGCGAGACAGCTCGGGGAGCCCGGCGCGACGCCGGCCGAGGCCCGTGCGCGGGAGACCCTCCAGCAGATCCACCGCTTCGTCGAGAACAACCTCGGCGACCCGGACCTGACCCCCCAGGCGATCGCGGACCGGCACAACATCTCGCTGCGGCGCCTCCACGCCCTCTTCGGCGACCAGCCCCTGACCGTCGCGGCGTACATCCGCCGGAGCCGCCTGGAGCGCGCCCGCACCGACCTCGCGCGCCGGGAGTTCAGCGGCCACCCCGTCCAGGCGATCGCGGCCCGCTGGGGTTTCGCCAGCGCCACCGGCTTCAGCCGGGCGTTCCGCGAGGCCTACGGAATCACGCCGACCGAGCACCGCGCGTCCTCCTTCGGCGCCCCGCAGCACACAGAGCACAGGAACCCGGCACGCCACGAACACCACCACGCTCCGCCCGCGCCTAGATTCACCTCCGCATGACGGCGGCCGGGCCCCTGCCCGAATCAGGGGTCCGGCGGCTCCTCATCGCTCGGCGAGCGCTGCCCTGAGTTCTCACCGTTCCCGTTCAGTCCTCCTCCGGCCGGAAGACCGGCACCCACACCCCCTCCGCCGCCTCGCGGAAGGCGGCGCGCAGGGGCATGCCGATGCGGAGGTCCTCGTACGGGCAGTCGACGACCTCGGTCATCATCCGGGGACCTTCCGCGAGGTCGACGACGGCCGCCGCGTAGGGGACGCGGGTGCCGAAGGGCGGGAGGTCGTTGCGGTGCACGACGGACCAGGTGTAGAGGGTGGCTCGGCCGCTCGCCTCCTCCCAGGTGACGCGGTCCTCGCCGGCCCAGCAGGAGGGGCAGAACTCGCGCGGGTAGTGGTGGGCGCGCCCGCAGTCGGCGCAGCGGCGCAGCAGGAGGCGTCCTCCGGCCGCGGCGTCCCAGTAGGGGCGGGTGAACTCGTCCGTCTCGGGGAGGTCGTACCGTGCGGCGCTCACAGGAAGAGTCCGATCGTCGCGTCGAGGGACCAGGTCTGCCAGGACATCGCGAGCAGGGCGACCGCCGAGATGAGGGCCATCATCGAGTTCTGGCCCTGTTCGGCCCAGTCGTGGATCATCAGGACCAGGTAGAGCAGGTTGAGGAGCAGGCCGCCGATGAGGGCGACGGGGGTCAGGAAGCCGAGCACGAGGCCGAGGCCCAGGGCGAGTTCGGCGTAGACGACGACGTACGCCATCAGTCGCGGGCGGGGCTGGACGACCTTCTCGAAGCCGCCCTTGACGAAGCCCCAGCGGTGTTTGCCGGCGACGTCGGCGGCCCAGGCGATGCCGGTGCCGCGTTCGAACCAGCCCTTCTTGTCCTTGTGCCGCCAGCTCTCCAGCCACCACAGGCCGAGGCCTATCCGCAGCACGGCGAGCCATTCGGCGCCGGTGAGCCAGATGGTCTGCACGGTTCGCCCCCTCCACCCACTCGATCTGACGGTACGTCAGTTCAGCGGATCGGGACCGATCCCGCAAGGGGCCGGACGCGAAGGGTCCGGGCACGGGCTCAGGGGACCGAGAAGAGCCGCCCGTAGCCCGTGACCCCGTCCACCGGCTCGCCCGCCGCGCGCAGGGCGGCCCACAGCAGAACCTGGTTCGCGGTCAGCACCGGCCGCTCCAGCTCAGCCTCCAGGGCCTCGATCACCCCGACCGCCCGGAAGCCGTTGCCGCCGACGACCACCGCCTGCGCCGCGTCGGGGACCTGCTCCAGCACCCAGCCGTACAGGGCGTCCGGCCGGATCAGCGCCTGCCCGCTGGGCAGCCCGCACGGGGCCGCGTACGGGACCTCGAACCCGGCCTCCTCGTAGTAGCCCCGCCCCAGGTCGCTCAGGGTGGCGTCGAACCACGGCGGATCGACCAGCGCGAACCGCTCGACCCCGAGCGCGCGCAGCGCCCCGACGACGGCGGCGCAGGTGGCGACCACGGGCAGGCCGCCGGCCCGCTCGGTCAGCCGCTCCAGCATGTACGCCTCCCCTCGCGCGCCGATCACGTACGCGGAGCTGGTGAAGGCGTACGCGATCGCCGCCACCGGCGCGGCGGCCAGCAGCTCGGCCGCGTCGTCCACGTGCGGCGGCTCGGCGAAGGCCCGGACGGGGGCGAGCGGCACGGTCAGGCCCATCGCGCCGCCGGGGCCCATCGCGGCGAACGGCACCCGGGCGGCGTGCAGGCCCACGTCCGCCGGGGCCATCGCGCGCAGCTCCGACTCGGGGCCGACGTCGGCGTGGGGGGTGAGGACTCCGAGGCGGACGCGCACGTCCCACCCGTCGGGCTGCCACATCGCGCACGCGCTCCTCTCGGGGACCGGACACCGGACACCGGGGCCGGATATCGGGGCCGGATATCGGGGCCGGATGTCCCACTTTGGCACCACTCGCACCGCGCGGGCGGCGGGCCGCGCCGGTGCGGTCCGCCGCCCGTGATCGATCCGCAATCGATTCCCTCCTCGTCCGAGACCCATCAACGCCGTGTGTCGATACGCTCACTGGCCATGCCCGAGCCCGACCTGACCTCCACCGAGCCCCGCCCCGTGTACGTGATCGGCGCCGGCCCCGGCGGGCTCGCCGTCGCCGCCGCGCTGCGCGCCCGCGGGGTGCGCGCGGTGGTCGTCGAGCGGAGCGGAGCGGTCGGCGCCTCGTGGCGCGGCCACTACGACCGGCTGCGGCTGCACACCACCCGGCGGCTGTCGGGCCTGCCCGGGCTGGCGATCCCGCGCCGTTTCGGACGCTGGGTCGCGCGGGCCGACGTGGTCCGGTACCTGGAGAAGTACGCCGAGTTCCACGAGCTGGAGCTGGTGACCGGGGTCGAGGTGACCCGGATCGAGCGCGCCGCCGACGGGGAGGGCTGGACCCTGCACGCCTCGGGCGGGCGGCTCCTCGCCGCCCGCGCGGTGGTGGTGGCGACGGGCTACAACCACACCCCGGCGCTGCCCGACTGGCCGGGCCGCGAGGGGTACACCGGGCGGCTGCTGCACGCCCGCGACTACCGGAACCCGGCCCCGTACGCCGGGCAGGACGTGCTCGTCGTCGGCGTCGGCAACACCGGCGCGGAGATAGCCGCCGACCTCGCGGAGGGCGGTGCCGCGCGGGTGCGGCTCGCCGTGCGCACCGTTCCGCACCTCGTACGCCGCTCCACCCTGGGCTGGCCGGCGCAGCGCACGGGGATCCTGGTCCGCAGGCTGCCGGTGCGGCTCGTGGACCGGCTGGGGGCGTACGCCGCCAAGGCCGTCCCCGACCTGTCGGCGTACGGTCTGCCGCGCCCGGCCTCGGGCCTGTACAGCAGGGTCCTGGAGGGGGCGGTGCCGGTGCAGGACGTCGGCCTGATCAGGGCCGTGCGCGGGGGCCGGGTGGAACCGGTGGCCGCCGTGACCGGCTTCGACGGCGACGCGGTGGTGCTGGCCGACGGTACGCGGATCACCCCGGACGCGGTGGTGGCGGCAACGGGGTACCGGCGCGGGCTGGAGGGGCTGGTGGGCCACCTGGACGTACTGGACGAGCGCGGCCGGCCCATCGCGCACGGCCCCCGCGCCCCGCGCAACGCGCCGGGGCTGCACTTCACCGGGTACACGAACCCGATCAGCGGGATGCTCCGCGAACTGTCCTTGGACGCCGTGCGCATAGCGAAGGCACTCGCGCGCGGTTAGGCGGCCGCGCCCCGGGTGGCCCGGGGGCACGGGCGGCCCGGGCGGCCCGGAGGCACGGGCGGCCCGGAGGGCCGAAATCCCCTCTGTACCGGAGCGAGCACCTCTGCCACCGTTCAAGCACACCACCTCCACCACCTTTCCTGCGCATCCCTGTTCCTGACGGCGCGTCAGTTCAGTAATCTGACTACGCGTCAGCTATGGACTCTTCGAGCAGGGCGGGCGAAGCGATGCTTGGATCTACTCACGGCACCCTCACCACCGACTTCCGCGCACGCGTCGAGGCCTGCGGGGAGACCCCCAGGACGGCCGTCCACTCCACGGCGACACCCGAGGACTCGGACGCCCTGGACGTCAGCGGACGGCCCCTGCACTCCGACGTGCCCGACCTGGACCGGTTCTTCCGGCCCGAGTCCGTGGCGGTCATCGGCGCCTCCGACGCCGAGGGCAGGCCCAACACCGGCATCACCCGGCAGCTCATCGCCTGGGCCGAACGCGTCGGCGCCCGCGTCCACCCCGTGCACCCGACCCGCACCGCCGTCTTCGGACTGCCCTGCCACGCCACCGTCGCCGAGCTGCCCGAACAGGTCGACCTCGCGGTGCTCCTGGTCGCGGACCCGATCCCCGTCATCGAGGAACTGGCCGACACCAAGGTCAAGTTCGCCGTCGCCTTCGCCTCCGGCTTCGCCGAGACCGGCGACGCGGGCGCCGCCGCCCAGGCCCGCCTGGCCGCCGCCGTACGCCGCTCCGGGCTGCGGCTGCTCGGCCCGAACACCAACCTCAACGCCTTCGAGGAGTTCCGCGAGGACCTCGACGGCCCCGCCATCGCCCTCATCACCCAGTCCGGGCACCAGGGCCGGCCCGTCTACACCCTCCAGGAGCTGGGCATCCGCCTCTCCCACTGGGCGCCGACCGGCAACGAGGCCGACCTGGAGACCTCCGACTTCATCTCCTACTTCGCCGAACGGCCCGAGGTCGGGGCCATCGCCTGCTACGTCGAAGGCCTCAAGGACGGCCGCGCCTTCCTCCTCGCCGCCGACCGCGCCGCCCGCAACAAGGTCCCCGTCGTCGCCGTCAAGGTCGGCCGCACCGAGACCGGCGCCCGCATGGCCGCCTCGCACACCGGCAAACTCACCGGGGCCGACACCGTCGTGGATGCCGCCATGCGGCAGTTCGGGGTCATCCGGGTCGACGGGCTGGACGAGCTCCAGGACACCGCCGCCCTCCTGGCCCGGGCCCGCCCGCCGCGGGCCGACGGGGTCGTCGTCTACTCCATATCCGGCGGCACCGGCGCCCACTTCTCCGACCTGGCCACCGAGGCCGGGCTGACCCTCCCCACCCTCTCGGACGCCAAACAGGCCGAGCTCCACCAGTGGATCCCCTCCTACCTCAACGTCGCCAACCCCGTCGACAACGGCGGCCACCCGGTCGGCGACTGGCGCGGCCGCAAGATCATCGACGCGATCCTCGCCGACCCCTCCGTAGGCGTCCTGATCTGTCCGATCACCGGCCCCTTCCCCCCGATGAGCGACAAGCTCGCGCAGGACCTGGTCGACGCCGCCGAAGCCACCGACAAGCTGGTGTGCGTCATCTGGGGCTCCCCCGTCGGCACCGAGGAGGCCTACCGCACCACCCTGCTCGGCTCCTCCCGCGTCGCCACCTTCCGCACCTTCGGCAACTGCATCACCGCCGTCCGCGCCTACCTCGAACACCACCGCTTCACGGCCGCCTACCGCTCCCCCTTCGCCGACGCCCCCCGCACCCCCTCCCCCTCCCACCGCAAGGCCCAGGCCCTGATGCGGCCCGGCCAGCAGCTCAGCGAACACGCCGCCAAGCAGCTGCTGCGCGCGTACGGCATCCGCGTCCCGCGCGAGCAGCTCGTCACCAGCGCGGCGGCGGCGGTCCGCGCGGCGGGGCTGGTCGGCTACCCGGTCGTCATGAAGGCCTCGGGGCCGCAGCTGGCCCACAAGACGGAACTCGGCCTGGTCAAGGTCGGCCTCACCTCGGCCAGCCAGATCCGCGACGCGTACCGCGACCTGACGGACATCGCCCGCTACGAGAACGTCCCGCTGGACGGGATCCTGGTCTGCCAGATGATCGAACGCGGCGTCGAGATGGTCGTCGGCGTCACCCAGGACCCCCTCTTCGGCCCCACCGTCACCGTCGGCCTCGGCGGCGTCCTGGTGGAGGTCCTGCGCGACGCGGCGGTCCGCGTACCCCCCTTCGGGGAGGACCAGGCCCGCACGATGCTCCGCGAACTGCGGGGGCACGCACTGCTGGAAGGCGTACGGGGCGCACCGCCGGCGGACGTGGACGCGCTGGTGGAGGTCGTCCTGCGGGTCCAGCGGATGGCGCTGGAACTGGGCGACGATCTCTCCGAGCTGGACATCAACCCCCTGATGGTCCTGCCCCGGGGGCAGGGGGCGGTGGCGCTGGACGCGCTGGCCGTCTGTCTTTGATTGCCCCGCTCGCGCGGCTCGGCCGCGGGCGGCCTCCCCGGCTTCGCGCCGCTGCGCCGGCCTCCGGCCGTCGGGTGCGGGGCGGGGCCGGTGCGCCGGGCTGGGGCCGTCTGGCCCGGGGCGAAGCCGGTGCGCCGGGCTGGGGCCGTCTGGCCCGGGGCGAAGCCGGTGCGCCGGGCTGGGGCCGGTGGGTCGTCTGCGGGTGGGTGTGCCGCTGCGCGGGGCGAGGTCCCCTACCCACCCTTCCACCGTTCCCCGGGCTCCGCCCGGACCCGTTCCGTGCGCTGCGCGCCCGTCGCCTCAAACGCCGGTGGAGGGATGGAGAGACCCGCCAGAGGTTT
>NZ_JBWKEZ010000054.1:0-58301 GCF_056434525.1 Streptomyces sp. NPDC044002 | reverse complement strand
CTCCCCTTCTCCCCCCCCCCCCCCCCCTACACCCCCCCCCCCCCCCCCCCCCCCCCCCCCCCCCCCCCCCCCCCCCCACCCACCCCCCCCCCCCCCCCCCCGGCGCCCGGTCCCGGCCCGGTGGGCCGGGGCGGCGGGCTCAGTGGACGAAGGCCGGCTCCGCCGCGGCCTCCGCGGCCGCGTCGCGCTTCGCGCCGAGGTGGTTGAAGGCGAGGTTGAGCAGGATCGCGACCACGCAGCCGGTGCTGATGCCGGAGTCGAGGACGACCAGCAGGTCCTTCGGGAAGGCGTGGTAGAACTCGGGCGCGGCGATCGGGATCAGGCCGATGCCGACCGAGGCGGCGACGATCAGGGCGTTCTCGCCCTTCTCCATGGCCGCGCCCGCCAGGGTCTGGATGCCGCTGGCCGCGACCGAGCCGAAGAGGACCACGCCGGCGCCGCCGAGGACGGGCAGCGGGACGACCCCGATCACGGAGGCGGCCATGGGACACAGGCCGAGCAGGATCAGGATGCCGCCGCCGGCCGCGACGACGAAGCGGCTGCGCACCTTGGTCATCGCCACGAGCCCGATGTTCTGGGCGAAGGCGCTGCACATGAAGCCGTTGAACAGCGGGCTGAGCGCGCTGCCGAGGGTGTCGGCGCGCAGACCGCCCTCGATGGTCTTCGCGTCCGCGGGCCGGCCGACGATCTTGCCGAGGGCCAGGATGTCGGCGGTCGACTCGGTCATGCAGACCAGCATCACGATGCACATCGAGACGATGGCGGCGACCTGGAACTGCGGGGCACCGAAGTGGAAGGGGGTCGGGAAGCCGACGACGGAGGCGTTCTTGACGGCGTCGAAGCTGGTCATGCCCAGCGGGAGGGCGATCAGCGTGCCGGCGACCAGGCCCAGCAGGATGGAGATCTGCTGGAGGAAGCCGCGCAGGAACTTCCGCATCACCAGGACGATCGCCAGGGTGAGGGCCGCCATGCCGATGTTCTTCATCGAGCCGTAGTCGGCGGCGGTGCGGTTGCCGCCCTGCGACCAGTTGAAGGCCACCGGCAGCAGCGATACGCCGATCAGGGTGATGACGGTGCCGGTGACGACGGGCGGGAAGAAGCGTACGAGCTTGCCGAAGTAGGGGGCGGCTATGAAGCCGACCAGTCCGGCGACGATGATCGCGCCGAAGATGATGGGGATGGCGTTGTCCCCCTCCCCCTTGCCGATGGCGATCATCGGGGTCACGCCGGCGAAGGAGACGCCGTTGACGAAGGGGAGCTTGGCGCCGATCTTCCAGAACCCGAGGGTCTGGAGCAGGGTGGCGAGCCCTGCGGTGAAGAGCGAGGCGCCCATCAGGAAGGCGGTCTCGGTGGCGGAGAGGCCCACGGCCGGGCCGACGATCATCGGCGGGGCTACGACACCCGCGTACATGGCGGCCACGTGCTGGAGACCGCTCGTGAACATCTTCAGCGGAGGCAAGGTCTCGTCGACCGGGTGCTTCTCCTCCGGTACTGCGACTGCATCTTTGCGAAACCTGGGCGTTGCGGCCACGGCTTCCTCCGGTCGGTTAAACACGTCGGCAGGGACGTGGGTGTCATGGAGGTGGTGCGAAAGCGTGCTGGTCCAGCCTGTATGGAGTTGTGGGTGCTGCTACTTCTTGTCCCAAGGGGTGCGGAATCGATTCGCCCAAAATCGGCTCCACGCGGTGGCCCCACCCCCCTGAGGGGCTGGTGGTGCCGTGGCAGTGGCACGAGGTGTACGTGTCTCGCTGCGGTGCGGGTGTCACGAGTCACCGCCGCTGGGCGGTCGTCGCGTGATCACCGCTCCGGTGGGAGCGGTGACCGCTCCCGGGGGCGCCCTCGGATCTCTCCTCGGGCGCTTCCCGGGAACGGCTGCCGCGGACCCCGCTCGGGTCCGCGGCCGCCGGCCGGGGGCCGTCCCCCCCGACCGGACTTCTGGGGTTCCCCCCAGCGGTCGCTGGGGAGATCAGCCCTGAGCGGAGATCCGCGCCAGGCGCTGGGCCTCCTCGCGGGTGGAGACCGCGATGGCCTCCTCGTCCGCGAAGAGCAGCCGGTTGTTCTCGACGATCTGCTTGCCGTTGACGAACGAGGCGGTGACCGGGGCGGCCGCACCGAAGACGAGCGCGGTGACCGGGTCGGCGATCGAGGAGTGCAGGAAGGTGTTCAGGTTCCACAGCACCAGGTCGGCGTTCTTGCCGACCTCCAGCGAACCGATGTTGTCGGCGCGGCCGAGGACCTGCGCGCCGCCGTAGGTGCCGAGGCGCAGCGACTGGCGGGCGTTGAGCGCGGCCTCGCGGTGCACCGGGTTCAGACGGTTGATCAGCAGCGCGTTGCGCAGCTCGGTGTGCAGCTCACCGGACTCGTTGGAGGCGGTGCCGTCCACGCCGAGGCCGACCGGGACGCCGGCGGCCAGCATGTCCGGGACGCGGGCGATGCCGGCGGCCAGACGGGCGTTGGAGGACGGGCAGTGCGCGACTCCGGTCTTGGTGCGGGCGAACGCCGCGATGTCGGAGTCGTTCATGTGGACGCTGTGCGCCATCCACACGTCCTCGCCGAGCCAGCCGGTCGACTCGAAGTAGTCGGTCGGGCCCATGCCGAAGAGCTCGTGGCAGAACTTCTCCTCCTCGACCGTCTCCGAGCCGTGCGTGTGCATGCGCACACCCAGGCGGCGGGCCAGCTCGGCACCCTGCTTCAGCAGCTCGGTGGAGACCGAGAAGGGGGAGCACGGGGCGACCGCGACCTGCGTCATCGAGTCGGCGGAGGCGTCGTGGAACTTCTTGATGGTCGCCTCGGTGTCCGCGAGGGCGCCCTCAAGGGTCTCGACGGCGTGGTCCGGCGGCAGGCCGCCGTCCTTCTCGCTGCGGTCCATGGAGCCGCGGGCGAGGGTGAAGCGGACGCCCATCTCGGACGCGGCGCGGATGATCGCGCCGGAGAGGTCGCCGGAGTTCTTGGGGTAGACGTAGTGGTGGTCCATCGCGGTGGTGACACCGCCGCGGGCCATCGCGGCCAGGGAGCCCTGGGCGGCCACGTACGCCATCTGCTCGTCGATGCGCGCCCAGGTCGGGTACAGCGCGACGAGCCAGTTGAAGAGGTTGTGGTCGGTGGCCAGGCCACGCGTGATCCACTGGTAGAAGTGGTGGTGCGTGTTGACCAGACCGGGGGTCACGAGGTGCCCGGTGCCGTCGATCCGGCGGACGACGTTGTCGAGGTTCTCGGGGGCTTTGCCCGCGCCGATGGACTCGATCTTGTTGCCGGCGATGACGATGTGACCCGAGGCGTACTCGGTGTCGTTCGCGTCGACGGTCGCAATCGCACAGTTCTCGATGACGATGCGCTCTACGGCGCCGTCATGGGCTGCCGGTGCTGCCATGGGACTTCCTCGTGCTTTCAGTGGCGGTGCGGGCACGGCAAAACCCAGGGGATTTGAGTGCCGGATCCGGGGGCCTGACAGCTGACAGTACTGCCGCCCCGTGTGCTGGTCCGGGTGCCGATTCAGGAAGTTGTGGGGGTGTCGCGCCCCGGGGCCACTGCGGAGCCCCGGGACGCGAGCGTGCACTGCTCAGAGGTTGGTCATGTCCACGGGGATACGGGCGTCAGCGCCGTCGCGGAGGACCGTCGCCTCGATCAGACCGTACGGGCGGTCCGCGGCGAAGTAGACCTCGTTGTCGTTCTTGAGGCCGAAGGGCTCCAGGTCGACGAGGAAGTGGTGCTTGTTCGGGAGCGAGAAGCGGACCTCGTCGATCTCCGAACGGTGGTTGATGATGCGCGAACCCATCTGGTACAGGGTCTGCTGCAGCGACAGGGAGTAGGTCTCCGCGAAGGCCTGGAGCATGTGCTTCCGGGTCTCGGCGTAGGACTTCTCCCAGTTGGGCATCCGCTGCTCGTCGTCGGTCCAGTTGAACCGCCAGCGGCCCGACACCTGGGTGGCCAGGATGCGGTCGTACGCCTCCTGCAGGGTCGTGTACTTGTCCTTCACGTAACCCCAGAACTCGGAGTTCGTGGAGTTCATGACGATCAGGTCCTTGAGGCCGGAGATGACCTCCCAGTTCTGGCCGTCGTACGTGATCTGGGTGACGCGGGTCTCCATGCCCTTGCGGACGAAGGAGTGGTTGACCTCGTCGGCGCCGATGAACTTGGAGTTGGCGTCCGAGGTCGCGATGCGGTCCCAGGCGTACTCTTCGATCCGGATGCGCGCGCGCTGGATCGGCTCCTGGCTGTTGACGAACCAACGGGCCAGGTGGATGCCGAACTGCTCGGCGGACTCGATGCCGTACTCCTTGGCGAACGCGTACACCGTGTTCTTGGTGGTGTCCGTCGGGAGGACGTTGGCGTTCGAGCCGGAGTAGTGGACGTCGTCCATGTCGCCGGAGAGGGCGACCGAGACGTTCAGGTCCTTGATGTGGTGGGTGTCGCCGTCCCGCGTGATCTTGACGACGCGGTTCTCTGCCTTGCCGTACTGGTTCTGGCCCAGAATCGTGGCCATGCTAGCTCCCTCGGTAAACGGAGTAGCCGAACGGGTTGAGCAGCAGCGGTACGTGGTAGTGCTCGCCCGGGTTCACCGCGAAGGTGATGGTTACCTCGGGGAAGAACGCACCGCTGTCCCTTACGCGGGGGGCGTCCTGCTGCGCCTCGGCTTGCTTCTTTGCGAAGTACGTCTCGGTCTCGAAGTCGAGACGCACGTGTGTGGTGCCCTCCGGCAGGGCCGGCAGGTCCTTGCAGCGCCCGTCGGCGTCGGTGGCGCTGCCGCCCAGGGCCGCCCACTCGCCGTCGAGGCCCGCGCGGGCCGACAGGGAGATGGCGACGCCCTCGGCGGGACGGCCGATGCTGGTGTCCAGGATGTGGGTGGACACCGACGCGGTGGTCTCGGTGCTCATGGTCACTCTCCTTCTGCGAGTTCGGCGAGGCGGGTCAGGCGGATCCGGTTGATCTTCACCAGCTCGCCGCGGGCGATCTCTCGCTCCTGCTCGGCGCTGTTGTCGATCCGGACCTTGACCGCGTCCCGCATGAACTCACCGGTCGCACCGGTGGCGCAGATGAGGAAGACGTGGCCGAACTTCTCCTGGTACGCCAGGTTCAGCTCCAGGAGCTCGTTCTTGAGCTCCTCCGAGGCACCGGCCATGCCACGCTGCTCGCGGGCGGAGGTCGGGTCTCCCGGCTTCGGCCGGCCGATCGGCGCGTGGCCTCCCATCGCCTCGCCGAGGTCCTCCGCGGTGAGCTCCGCCATGGCGGACTCGTTGGCGGCGAACAGGGCGTCGACGGTGGCGAAGGGGCGCTGGGCGAGCAGCTTGCTCCCCCACGCCGAACTGGCGCA
Organism: Streptomyces sp. NPDC044002; assembly: GCF_056434525.1. Lineage (NCBI taxonomy): Bacteria > Bacillati > Actinomycetota > Actinomycetes > Kitasatosporales > Streptomycetaceae > Streptomyces > Streptomyces sp. NPDC044002. Next base: position 52,990 of record NZ_JBWKEZ010000054.1, on the reverse strand, counting down.
CACCTCGTGCAGCTCGGCCGTGGCCGCACTGTCGTCCAAGGCGTTGAACCGGGTGAGACCCGGGGTCGGACTCGAAGTCACGGTAGGCCTCCGTGGCCTGTTGTTGCTTTGACGGGCTGCGCATAGCTAACGCCCTCGGCAACACGGCGTCAACACTTTGTTGAAACTTCCCGTACACAAAAGCCGCCGCCCGGGTGAATTGGGCGGCGGCTCGTCACCACGGGTTATTCAGCCCTCACTCTTGGCTGTCTTTTCGGGCTTCGTTTGAGCGGCGGCATCCCGGTTCAAGTAGTTGTAGACCGTGAAGCGGCTTACGCCCAGGGCGCTCGCGACCGTTTCCACACCGTGCCGCACCGAGAAGGCGCCCCGCGCCTCCAGTATGCGCACCACGTCCTGCTTGGCCTTGCGGTCCAGCTGTGACAACGGTACGCCGTGCCGGCGCTCCAGCACGGCAAGGATGCGGTCCAGCGAGTCGGAGAGCTGGGGCAGGCGCACGGCCAGCAGCTCCTGGCCCTCCCACGCGAGCACGACGTCGTCGGGCTCCGCCAGGGCGGGGTCCATCATCTCGCCGCCCATCGCGTCCACCAGCGGCTTGACCGCGGCGACGAACGGGTGGTCGCGGGGCTCGGTCATGCGCCGTCCTCCCCGATCACATTGACCTGGAGCGAGACGCGCGTGGCGCCGGCGTCCAGGGCGTCGCGCAGCAGCGCGGCGACGGCGGTCAGCACCCGGTCGGAGTCGCCCTCCGCGGTGTTTCCGAACGGGCCGACGTCGACCGCGTCCAGCTCGGCCTTCTGGATGACCTCGCGGGCGGCCACGGCGTGGGCGGGAGCCTCTTCGAGGTCGAAGGGCTCGGTCGTGAACTCAACTCTCAATCGCACGTCGTCAAGCTACCGGGCAGTCCTGAGATTCCGGGAGTCCGCACTTGACAAGTGCGACGGTCGGCTTGCAGTCTTCCATCAAGCAGAAAATAACTTCCGCAATACGGAAGGAGCGCACACCCCTCATGGGATACACGGACCAGCGCTTCGATGTGAACCTGTCGATCCTCTTCACGGAACTCCCGCTCCTGGAGCGCCCCGCGGCCGCCGCCGCGGCGGGCTTCACCGCGGTCGAGCTGTGGTGGCCCTGGATCGAGACCCCCACCCCCGCTCAGGAGGAGCTGGACGCCCTCAAGAAGGCTCTTGAGGACGCCGGCACCCAGCTGGTGGGCCTGAACTTCTACGCCGGCCAGCTGCCGGGCCCGGACCGCGGTGCGGTATCGGTCCCCGGCGAGGAGTCGGACCGCTTCAACGCCAACATCAACGTGGCGGCCGACTTCGCCGCCTCGGTCGGCTGCAAGGCGCTCAACGCCCTGTACGGCAACCGCGTCGAGGGCGTGGACCCGGCGGTCCAGGACGAGCTGGCCCTGAAGAACCTGGTCGTCGCGGCCCAGGCCGCGGACCGCGTGGGTGCGATCCTCCTGATCGAGACCCTCAACAAGCCCGAGTCGCCGCTCTACCCCCTGGTGAGCGCCCCGGCCGGCATCGAGGTGGTGGACAAGGTGAACGAGGCCACCGGCCTCGGGAACGCCAAGTTCCTCCTCGACCTGTACCACCTGGCGATGAACGATGAGGACCTCTCCGAGGTCATCGAAAAGTACGCCGCCAAGACCGGGCACGTCCAGATCGCGGACAAGCCGGGACGCGGTGCCCCCGGCACCGGCGAGCTGCCCCTCGAGGACCTCCTCGACCAGCTGAAGAAGGCCGGCTACCAGGGCTTCGTCGGCCTGGAGTACAAGGCCGCCGACGCCGCCGCGTCCTTCGACTGGCTCCCGGCCGAGGCCCGCGCCGCCAAGTAAGAGGACAAAGTCCGGGCGATCGGCCAGGCACCTCACGCACTTTTCGTACGAAGCATTAAGAGAAGGACCCTCATCATGAGCAACCTCCCCAAGATCGCGTGGATCGGTCTCGGCATCATGGGCTCCCCCATGTCCGAGAACCTCCTGAAGGCCGGCTACTCGGTCACCGGCTTCACCCTGGAGCAGGACAAGCTGGACCGCCTGGCCGCCGCCGGCGGCTCCGCGGCCGGCTCGATCGCCGAGGCCGTCGCCGACGCCGACGTCATCATCACGATGGTGCCCGCCTCCCCGCAGGTCGAGGCCATCAACTACGGCCCGAACGGCATCCTCGAGAACGCCAAGTCCGGCGCGCTGATCATCGACATGTCGTCGATCACCCCGCAGACCTCCGTCGACCTGGCGAAGAACGCCGCCGAGAAGGGCATCCGCGTCATCGACGCCCCGGTGTCCGGCGGCGAGGCCGGCGCCATCGAGGCCGTACTGTCGATCATGGTGGGTGGCGAGCAGGCCGACTTCGACGCCGCGCTCCCGATCCTCGAGACCCTCGGCAAGGTCATCGTCCTGTGCGGTCCGCACGGCTCCGGCCAGACGGTGAAGGCCGCCAACCAGCTCATCGTCGCGGTGAACATCCAGGCGTGCGCCGAGGCCGTCGTCTTCCTCGAGAAGTCCGGCGTGAACCTCGAGGCCGCCCTCGACGTCCTCAACGGCGGTCTGGCCGGCTCCACGGTCCTGACCCGCAAGAAGGACAACTTCCTGAACCGCGACTTCAAGCCCGGCTTCCGGATCGACCTGCACCACAAGGACATGGGCATCGTCACCGACGCCGCCCGCAACGTCGGTGCGGCCCTGCCGGTCGGCGCGGTCGTCGCCCAGCTGGTCGCCTCGCTGCGCGCCCAGGGTGACGGCGGCCTGGACCACTCCGCGCTGCTGCGCGCGGTCGAGCGCCTCTCCGGCGCCCAGGTCTGATCACCACGGCGGCCCGCTCCCCCGGGCCGCCCTCCCCCCGCCCTGACGGGGGCCTGAGTTTCCGGATGGTGCCGGTGCTGACACCTGTCCTGTCGCGCCCAAGTGCCGGCACCGTCCGGATCACCTCTCCTCACTCTTTCTTTTAAACAAACTGTTGACGTCGCGTTCACGCCGAAATTAGGCTGTTCCGCATGACGGAAGACGCTTTCCGTCAGCAGTTACCCGTACGGAAGGTCACCATGTCGAAGCGCACGCTGACGACCGAGTCCGGCGCCCCGGTCGCCGACAACCAGAACTCCGCCACCGCCGGCGTCGGTGGCCCGCTCCTGATCCAGGACCAGCAGCTCCTGGAGAAGCTCGCCCGCTTCAACCGCGAGCGCATCCCGGAGCGCGTCGTGCACGCCCGCGGCTCTGCCGCGTACGGCTACTTCGAGGTGACCGACGACGTCACCGCGTACACGAGCGCGGCGTTCCTGAACACGGTCGGCAAGAAGACCGAGACCTTCCTGCGCTTCTCCACCGTCGCCGACTCCCTCGGTGGCGCGGACGCCGTCCGCGACCCGCGCGGCTTCGCGCTCAAGTTCTACACCGAAGAGGGCAACTACGACCTCGTCGGCAACAACACCCCGGTGTTCTTCATCAAGGACCCGATCAAGTTCCCCGACTTCATCCACTCCCAGAAGCGCGACCCCTTCACGGGCAAGCAGGAGCCGGACAACGTCTGGGACTTCTGGGCGCACGCCCCCGAGGCCACGCACCAGATCACCTGGCTGATGGGTGACCGCGGCATCCCGGCGTCCTACCGCCACATGAACGGCTACGGCTCCCACACCTACCAGTGGACCAACGCCCAGGGCGAGGCCTTCTTCGTCAAGTACCACTTCAAGACGAACCAGGGCATCCGCTGCCTCTCGGGCGAGCAGGCCGCCGAGCTCGTCGGCCAGGACGCCAACTCGCACCAGACCGACCTGCTCCAGGCCATCGAGCGCGGCGTGAACCCGAGCTGGACCCTCTACGTCCAGATCATGCCCGCCGCCGAGGCCGCGGACTACCGCTTCAACCCGTTCGACCTCACCAAGGTGTGGCCGCACTCGGACTACCCGCTGCAGCGCGTCGGCCGCCTGGTCCTGGACCGGAACCCCGACAACGTCTTCGCCGAGGTCGAGCAGTCCGCGTTCTCCCCGAACAACTTCGTCCCGGGCATCACCGCCTCGCCGGACAAGATGCTCCAGGGCCGCCTGTTCGCGTACGCCGACGCCCAGCGCTACCGCCTCGGTGTGAACCACACCCAGCTGCCGGTCAACGCCCCCAAGGCGACGAAGGCCGACAACTACGGCCGCGACGGCGTCATGGCGCTGCGCAACGGTTCGCGCGCCGACAAGAACTACGAGCCCAACTCGTACCAGGGCCCCGCCGAGACCGGCATAGCCCTCGGTGCCCCCAAGGCCGTCTCCGGCTACACGGGCACCCACGAGGCCCCGGCCCACACCAAGGACGACGACTTCTTCCAGGCCGGTGAGCTCTACCGCCTGATGTCGGAGGCCGAGAAGCAGCGTCTGGTGGCGAACATCGCCGGCGGCCTGTCTCAGGTCACCCTCGAGGACGTCATCGAGAAGAACCTGGCTCACTTCCACGCCGCCGACGCCGACTACGGCAAGCGCGTCGAGGAGGCCGTCCGCGCCCTGCGCGACGCCTGAGCCGAAAAGCTGCACCGGGGGCCTGACGGGAGGTCAGGCCCCGGGTGCCGAGCCCGCACCGCGGACCCGGATGAGGGGTGGTACGCGGTGGGGGCAGGACGAGGACCGTGGCGGGCGAGCGAGCCAGTGCGGTGGTAATGGGTTCCGAGGCCCGTCTCTTGACCTGAGGGAGACGACGCCGGAGTTCTCGTCGCCCGACCGCCACGGTCCCAGCCACTCCTCTATATAGAGGGGCCACGCACAGGGCCCCCTCTATATAGAGGAGAACCTTCCAACTCCGCCCGGCGGTGCGAACGTCCTGTCGCGCCAGCCTCGCTCCGTCGGGCGGTAACAACCAGAGAGCCGAGTCACGGACGGTCCCGTGACTCGGCTCTTTGTTGTTGGGGGGGGGTGGGGTGCGGGACGCGGGGTACGGGGCTTGCGGCGCGGGCCCGCTATCTCCCCCTCGAGGGGGTGGGGCGGGTCGGTATTTGCCCACCCGCCTCCCAGGGTGCGGGCCGGTGGGTGGGGAGCGGTGTCCCCTTGGACCGGATCAGAGCGGGTTGGGGGCTTCCCGTCAGTCCCATCGCCCTTCCGTGTCGTGCCGGCCTGTCAAGGGCGCTCCTTCGTCGCGTCGCTACGCGATCGCCTTCGGCGACCCTTGACAGACCGACCCGCCCCGGAAAGCCGAAAGACTGCCGGGAAACCCCCAAAGAAACGGCACGGTCCATCGTTGGAGGAGCGGCCGTCTCAGGGATAAGGCGAGGGGCCGGGCGCCGGCCCGCCGGGCATCCGGGCCCTCAGATGCCCTGTTTCCGGGTCGCGGGCGCGGTTACCCGCACGAGAGGTTGGTCTGGGCGACCTGCGGAGCCTCCAGGCGCAGCAGATCGCTACGCGCCCCTCCCCGCTTGGCGTCCGACTCCCGTCCGTGGCTGGTACCCGCACCAGAGGGCGAACAGAGCAGTCCAGGGAGCGGTCGGGCGCGTCAGATCGCTACGCGCTTCTCTCATCTCGGCGGCCGACGGCCGTCTGGGGCTGGTCTAGGGCGGGTTCGACGTTGGTGGCGGCGGTGGTGAATTCACGGCCGGAGGCACCTCGGATATAGGCGAGCTCCATCCACCGCTCGATACCGGTGTCCGAGACGTTCTCGTTGATCACTGCCATCAGCACGCCCTCAACGCCAGAGGCGATGTCGCGGACGCGTCGGTAGAGCAGTCGGTGGGGGACGTACTCGTAGCACTCACTCATCGGATGCCACCTCGAAGGTGCCGAGGAAGCGCTCCCAGCCGGCCACAGCCCTATCGAGTAGAACCGCACTCGGCGCGATGACCGCAGCCACAGCCTTCGGCTGGCTGTCGTCGCTGCTGTCCACGGGGACTTGAGGCATGCACACCCTCCTCGCTCACATTCAGTAGCAGAGCAACTACGACACTACTCGCAGCGTTTCTGCGAATCAAGAGAAATTGTTACTCGCAGGATGTCTGTGCGCCTGCGAGACTGTCTGCGACTCGAAAGGAGCACGTATGAGCGAGGGATTCGGCCTGGTCGTGCGCTTCTCACTGCGCGATCAGGAAGCCGCGAAGGCGTTCGACGAGCTGTGCGCGATCACCCTGGAGGGCATCAAGGGAGCGGAGCCCGGGACGCTGACCTACGTGGTGCACGTGCCGGAGGGCGAGCCCCTGGTGCGCGTGTTCTACGAGCTGTACGCGGACCGTCAGGCTTTCGACGCTCACGAGGCGCAGCCGCACACCAAGCACTTCCTCGCTCAGCGGGAGCAGTACCTTGCCGGTGTCGAGGTCACGTTCCTCGATGCGATCGCGGGGAAGGTGGCGGCAGCGTAGTGAGTTCCGAGGAGCGGCGCGTCTTTGGGGCGCGCGTGGCAGGTCTGCGCAAGCAGAAGGGCGTGACGCAGGGAGAACTCGCTGCGGCCATCGGCCGCACGGCGAGCTGGCTGTCACAGGTCGAGCGGGGTATCCAGCCGGTCAACCGCCTGGACGTGCTGCGCCTTCTGGCTGACGGCCTCGGCGTGCCGCTCCAGGTTCTTCAACCCGACGCGCCGCCCCCGGTCGAGGCGACCCCGTCACCCGTGTCGGAGACGAACGACCTCGATCAGGCCCGGCTGGTGCTGTCCGGGCATCCAGCGCTCGATGTCCTCCTCAATCCACGCCAGGACTTCCAGCCGGACGACCTCCTCGCCCTCCGTTCGTCGGTGGACGTGATCTGGACCCTCACCCACAGCGCTCGGTTCGCGGAGCTGAGTGTGGAAATAAGCGCGTTGGTCCCGAGGCTGGAGTGGGCCTGCCGTACGGCGTCGGCTGAGCACGTACCCGAACTGCACGATCTGCTGGCCAGGACCTACCAAGCCCTGGCTGCGGCCTTCGTGCGCCAGCACGAGGCAGATGCGGCATGGGTCGCAGCGGACCGGGCGATCCGCGCGGCGGAGCTCTCAGGCAACCCGCTGAGCGTGTTCGCCGGGATCTACCGTCTGTGCCACGCCTTCGTACGCCTGAACCACCTCGACCAGGCGGAGCGTGCTGCGGTCACGGCCATCAGCGCCCTTGAGAACAGCAGGGCCGGCGAGCCCCAGCGCCTGTCCGTCCTGGGATCGCTGCACCTGGTGCTGGCACTCGTACAGGCCCGCGCGGGCGACAGATCCGCCGCGCGGCAGCAGATCGAGGCCGCCCGAAGCGTCGCCCGACGGCTGGGCGAGGACCGCAACGACTTCCATCTCGAGTTCGGCCCCACGAACGTGGAGATCCAAGCCGTCTCGACCGCAGTCGAACTCGGCGATGCAGGCGAGGCCCTTGACCTCTCCAAGGGGATCAACGCGGACGGCTTGTCCGCCGAGCGCCAGGCCCGCTTGTTGATGGACATGGGCAGAGCCCACGCACAACGCCGCCAGCACGCAGACTCACTGGACTGCCTACTGCGCGCCGAGAAACTGGCACCTGAAATGGTCCGCACCCACCTCGCGGCCCGGACGGCCATCAGGGACCTCGTGCTCAGCGCCGGCCGCACCGCCTCCGACGAACTGCGAGCCCTGGCCGAACGCACGGACAGTCTCGGCTGAGACCAATGAACACCCCACCGAAGGTCTCAACGCCACGCCATTCCGTGTCGGTTGCCGGGGTGGTGGTGCGTGATGACGGCCGAATGCTGGCCATCCGCCGCGCCGACAACGGGACGTGGGAGCTCCCGGGGGAGTGCTGGAGCTGGCGGAAACCCCCGAAGAGGGCGTGCGGCGGGAGGTGTTGGAGGAGACCGGCATTAGTGTCGAGGTGGATCAGCTCACCGGCGTGTACAAGAACGTCACGGCCGGAGTGGTGGCACTGGTCTTCCGCTGCAAGCCCTCCGGCGGCACAGAGCGCGTCTCAGGCGAGAGCACGGCAGTCCAGTGGCTGACAGCGGACGAGGTGGCCGAGCGCATGTCCGAGGTCTACGCCATCCGACTCCTGGACGCCCTCGACGGCCACGGCCCCCATGTCCGAAGCCACGACGGACGCCAACTCCTCACAGAGCAGCCCTAGACAGGCGCCACCGACCGCGATCGAAAGCCGGACCGCCCGTGCGGATCCGCGCGACCGTCTGAGAGGACCTGGGATGAGCCAGTCAGCACAGTTCAGCATCGAGCGGCTCGACGGGCCGGCAGCGGCCAAGGCCGAGGACGCCTTCCGGCTGGTCTACGCCGAGGCCTTCGCCGAACCTCCCTACGGCGAGACCGAAGCAGACGTGTCCGCCGCCTTTCGGCGCTTCCGGTCCCAGACCCGCAAGGGCACCTTCGCCGGAGCACTGGCCACGACCGATGACGGCGAACCGGTAGGCATGGCCTACGGCTTCCCCCTCGGCCCGCAGACGGTCTGGTGGGATGAGCTGACCGAGCCCGTGCCGGATGACATGCGCCGCGAGGACGGCCGCAGAACCTTCGGCCTGATGGAGCTCGCCGTGCGCGCCCCCTGGCGCAGGCAGGGGGTCGCCCGTCGCCTGCACGACACCCTCGTCTCCACGACCGACGCCGAACGCGTGCTGCTCAACGTCCGCCCGGACAGCGAAGCCTCGGTGGCCGCCTACCGGGCCTGGGGCTACCGCAAAGTGGGCGACGCCCGCCCGTGGCCTGGAGCACCGTTGCACTACATGATGCTGCTCGCCAACACACCGCGGGGTGCCTGACCGCTTCCCGCGCTGCTCTGTTCGTCCTCTGGTGCGGGTATCGGCCCAGGACGGCCGCTGGCCGCCGAGACCAGAGGAGCGCGTAGCGATCTACCGCGCCTGGACGCCTCCTCGGCTGCCCTGTTCGTCTTCTCGTGCGGGTATCAGCCACAGGCGGTCGTCGGACGCCGAGACGTGAGGAGCGCGTAGCGATCTGTCGCGCTTGGGTGGCCTGGCGGGGGCTCTGACCGACCTCTCGTGCGGGTAGTCGCGCCCCTGGCCCGGAATCATGGATGTGGGGGCCGGATGCCCGGCAGGCCGGCCCCTGACCCCTCGCCTGATCGCTGACACGGCCGCTCCTCCAATGATGGACCGTGCCGTTTCTTTGGGGGTTTCCCGGCAGTCTTTCGTCTTTCCGGGGCGGGTCGGTCTGTCAAGGGTGGAGCGAAGCGACATCGCGAAGCGACGCGACGAAGGAGCGCCCTTGACAGGCCGGCACGAACCGGAAGGACGATGGGACTGACGGGAAGCCCCCAACCAGCTCTGATCCGGTCCGTGGGGACACCGCTCCCCCACCCCCAACCCCGCCCCGCAACCGGAGCCCCGCCGCGCTCGAAGGCAGAGGGCACGCCCCCGCCTCGGGCCCGCCCGAGCCCCGTGCCCCGCTCCGCGGGCGCCCAACACCGCCCCGGACCCACCCGCCCGAGGGTGTCGACCCCGCCTCACGGGGCCGCGTACGAAAAGCCCAACGGCCCCCGCCCTCCCTGAGGAGGAACGGGGGCCGCAAGCCGTGTACGGGGTCGATCAGACCTGGAGGGCCTTGATCGCGGTCGGGGCGTGGCCCGGCTCGGTCGCGAGCTCTTCGAACTCGGTGACGTCGCTCATGTCGACCGTCTTGCTCATCGCGATGTTGGTGATGCGCTCCAGGATGGCCTCGACGACGACCGGGACCTGGAACTCCTGCGCCAGCTTCTTGGCCTCCTCGAAGGCCTCGCCCAGCTTGTCCGGGTCGGTGACGCGGATGGCCTTGACGCCCAGGCCCTCGGCGACCTTGACGTGGTCGACGCCGTAGACGCCGATCTCCGGGGTGTTGATGTTCTCGAACTCGAGGTTGACCTCGAAGTTGATGCCGAGGCCGCCCTGCGCCTGGCGGATCAGACCCAGGTAGGCGTTGTTCACGAGGACGTGGACGTAGGGGACCTTGTGCTGGGCGGCGACCGCCAGCTCCTCGATCATGAACTGGAAGTCGTAGTCGCCGGAGAGGGCGACGACCGGGACGTCGGGCTGCGCGGTGGCGGCGCCGATGGCGGCCGGGATGGTCCAGCCGAGCGGGCCGGCCTGGCCGCAGTTGACCCAGTGGCGCGGCTTGTAGACGTGCAGGAACTGCGCGGCCGCGATCTGGGAGAGGCCGATGGTGGTGACGTAGCGGGTCTCCGGGCCGAACGCCTTGTTCATCTCCTCGTAGACGCGCTGCGGCTTCATGGGGATGTTCTCGAAGTGCGTGCGGCGCTGCAGGGTGGCCTTGCGCTCCTGCGCGGAGGCGGCCCAGGCGGAGAAGTCGGGGAGCTTGCCCTCGGCCTTCCACTCCTTGGCGACCTCGATGAAGAGCTCCAGGGCGACCTTGGCGTCGGAGGCGATGCCGAAGTCCGGGGCGAAGATCTTGCCCAGCTGGGTGGGCTCGATGTCGACGTGGACGAACTTGCGGCCCTTGGTGTAGGCGTCCAGGTTGTAGCCGGTGTGACGGTTGGCCCAGCGGTTGCCGATGCCGATGACCGTGTCCGACTCCAGGAACGTCGCGTTGCCGTAGCGGTGCGCGGTCTGGACGCCGACCATGCCGGCGGCCAGCTCGTGGTCGTCCGGGATGGTGCCCCAGCCCATGAGGGTGGAGATGACCGGGATGCCCGTCAGCTCGGCGAACTCGACCAGCAGGTCGGAGGCGTCGGCGTTGATGATGCCGCCACCGGCGACGATCAGCGGGCGCTCGGCCTCCAGCAGGAAGCCGAGGGCCTTCTCGGCCTGGGCGCGGCTGGCCTGCGGCTTGTAGACCGGCAGCGGGGTGTAGGTCTCGGGGTCGAACTCGATCTCGGTCAGCTGGACGTCGATCGGCAGGTCGATCAGGACCGGGCCCGGACGGCCGGAGCGCATCAGGTGGAAGGCCTGCTGGAACACGCCGGGGACCTGCGCGGCCTCCAGGACGGTGGTCGCGGCCTTGGTGACCGGCTTGGCGATCGTGGCGATGTCGACGGCCTGGAAGTCCTCCTTGTGGAGCTTCGAGACCGGAGCCTGACCGGTGATGCAGAGGATCGGGATCGAGTCCGCGATGGCGGAGTACAGGCCGGTGATCATGTCGGTGCCGGCCGGGCCCGAGGTACCGATGCAGACGCCGATGTTGCCCGCCTTGGCACGGGTGTAGCCCTCGGCCATGTGCGAGGCGCCCTCGACGTGGCGGGCCAGCGTGTGCGCGATGCCGCCCACGTTCTTGAGCTCGCGGTAGAACGGGTTGATCGCAGCACCGGGCACGCCGAACGCTTGTTCGACACCCTCGAGCTTGAGGATCTCAACTGCGGCAGCGGCGGCTGTCATACGAGGCATCAGGTTCTCCTGCGGGTCTGGCGGTCAGACTTTTTCCGTCATCCGGAATTTTTGTTCTGCTATACGGAACAAGCTAAAGCGCGACTTCGCGCACGTCAAGGCGGTACGGCACCCCGGAACCCACCAAAAGCCGCATTGCGTTCGGTGAGTTGTACAAATGACCAGGGCCCGGCAACGGATCGGCGTGAATCAGCCGGTCCTCGTCGCCCCGCCGTCGCCGGTGGTGGAGCATGGACCCACGCACAGCGACGGAGGGGGTCCAGGTCTCATGGCGGAAGCGGTACCGGTGCGCTGTCCTTCGTGCCGGCGCGAGAACGGATACAGCGTCCCGGTCTACCCCTGCGCCTGCGGGAGCCCGGTCGCGCCGCCCCTGGACCTGGCGGCCCCGCCCGTCCCCCTCACGCACCGCAACTGGTCGGAGGCCTGGGTGACCGTGCGCTGCGGGGCCTGCGGCCGGGAGAGCGAGTGGCCGCACCCGGAGGTCGGCTGCGGCTCCTGCGGGATGGTCGTACGGGTACCCGTGCACCCGGTGGAGCAGCCGGCCGGGGACGCGGCGGGCCGGGGCGCGGGCGCGGGCGGGGGCGCAGCCGGGGGCGCGCGGGACGGCGTACGGCGGGAAGCGGCCCGGGCGGAACCCGGCGGGGGTGCGGACGGCCCGGAGGGTGCGGAGGGTCCGGACGGCCCGGACGGTCAGGGGTCGCGTACGGGCCCGGCCGCCGGGCGGCCCGCGGTGTCGCGGCCGGCGTTCCGGCCCGTGACCATCCGTACCGCCCGGGACGCGGTGGTCACGGCCGCCCTGTACCTGCGCTGGCTCGGCTTCCAGGACGTGCGCCAGCCCGACCAGGTGCCGATCCCCTCCGCGGTGGTGGACCTGCGGGCGCCCGGGGTGGTGGCGCAGGTGGACCCGACCACCGCGCCGGCCGGGCTGCGGGCGGTGGAGTGCGTGTGGTTGAACGGCCTGACGGCCTCGGCGCCCAGCGTCTACTTCTCCCTGGCCGGGTACACCGAGGAGGCCCGGGGACGGGCGGACGACCTGGGGATACCGCTGTTCGTGATGGACCTGACGGGCATGCCGCAGCCGGTCAACGACCCGGCGGACCGGCTGGTGGGAATGGGGGCCTAGGCTCTGGGGCTGTTGATATACGTATCAACTTCTTGGACATCCCGAACATCGTCCTGACGCCCCTTCCTGCCGAGGAGAGCCCGATGAGCCTGTACGACATCCCGCTGACGACCCTGGACGACGAGCCCACCAGCCTGGCGGCCCACCGGGGCAAGGCCATCCTGCTGGTGAACACGGCCTCCCAGTGCGGGCTCACCCCCCAGTACTCGGGACTGGCCCGGCTGCAGTTCAAGTACGAGGCGAAGGGCTTCACCGTCATAGGTGTGCCCTGCAACCAGTTCGGCGGGCAGGAGCCGGGTACCGCGGAGGACATCCAGACCTTCTGCGCGGCCGGCTTCGGCGTGACCTTCCCGATGCTGGAGAAGTCCGAGGTGAACGGCGAGAACCGGCACCCGCTGTACCAGGAGCTGGTGAAGACCGCGGACGCCGAGGGTGAGGCGGGGGACATCCAGTGGAACTTCGAGAAGTTCCTGATCTCCCCCGCCGGCGAGGTCGTCGCGCGCTTCCGCCCGCGCACCGAGCCCGAGGCCCCCGAGGTCATCGCCGCGATCGAGGCGCAGCTGCCGGGCTGAGGCCGGCCCCGCCAGGCCCGGGCCGGCTCAGCCCAGGCCGGCGCTAGGCGCAGGCCGGCTCAGCCCAGGTCGGCCTCGTCGTACTCGCGCGCCGAGCCGGCCGCGGTGAGCTCCCTCAGCTCGACCCGGCGGATCTTGCCGGAGACGGTCTTGGGGAGCTCGGCGAACTCGATGCGCCGGATCCGCTTGTACGGGGAGAGGACCGCCCGGGAGTGCTCGAAGAGCGCCCGGGCGGTCTCCTCGCCGGGCTCCCACCCGGCGGCGAGGGTGACGTACGCCTTCGGCACCGCCAGGCGCAGCTCGTCGGGGGCGGGGACGACGGCCGCCTCGGCCACGGCCTCGTGCTCCAGGAGTGCGCTCTCCAGCTCGAAGGGGCTGATCTTGTAGTCGGAGGCCTTGAAGACGTCGTCGGCCCGGCCCACGTAGGTGAGGTAGCCGTCGGGGTCGCGGGAGGCGATGTCGCCGGTGCGGTAGAGCCCGTCGGCCATGGCCTCGGCGGTGCGCTCGGGGTCGTCGCGGTAGCCGGTCATCACCCCGGCGGGGGCGCTGCGCAGGTCCACGCACAGCTCCCCCTCGACGGGGGACTCCTTGCCCGTGACGGCGTCCAGCAGGACGATCTCGTACCCGGGCGCCGGCCGGCCCATGGACCCGGGCTTGACCTCGGCCCCGGGGAAGTTCCCGACCTGGAGGGTGGTCTCGGTCTGGCCGAAGCCGTCGCGGATGGTGATGCCCCAGGCGTCCCGGACCCGTTCGATCACCTCGGGGTTGAGCGGCTCGCCGGCGGCGACGGCCTCGCGCGGGGGCCTGCGCAGCTTGGTGAGGTCGGACTGGATCAGCATCCGCCAGACGGTGGGCGGGGCGCAGAAGGTGGTGACGCCGCCGCGGTCCATCTCGGCCATGAGGCGCTCGGCGTCGAAGCGGGTGTAGTTGTGGACGAAGACGGTCGCGCCCGCGTTCCAGGGGGCGAAGATGTTGGACCAGGCGTGCTTGGCCCAGCCGGGTGAGGCGATGTTGAGGTGGACGTCGCCGGGGCGCAGCCCGAGCCAGTACATGGTGGACAGGTGCCCGATCGGGTACGAGGCGTGCGTGTGCTCGACCAGCTTGGGGCTGGCTGTGGTGCCCGAGGTGAAGTAGAGCATCAGGGGGTCGGTGGCGAGGGTGATGCCGTCCGGGGTGAAGTTGCAGTCGGTGGCGTACATGTCCTCCAGCCGCCGCCACCCGGTGGGGACCTCCGTCCCGGCGGCGATGCGGGTGTAGGTGCCGGGGACCTCGTCGAACTTGTGGGTGTCCTCGGCGCGGGCGATGACGTGGCGTACGTGGCCGCGGTCGACCCGGTCACGCAGGTCGGCGGGGCCGAGCAGCGGGGTGGCGGGGATGACGACGGCGCGCAGCTTCATCGCGCCGAGCATCACCTCCCACAGTTCTCTCTGGTTGCCGAGCATGACGAGGATCCGGTCTCCGGCGGCGACTCCCTGGGCGCGGAGCCAGTTCGCGGCGGAGTCGGAGCGCACGCTCATCTCGCCGAAGGAGACGGAGCGGCTGGTGCCGTCCTCCTCGACGATGCGCAGGGCGTCGGCGCCGTTGCCCGTCGCGATGTGGTCGAACCAGTCGAGGGCCCAGTTGAAGCGCTCGGGGCGGGGCCAGGTGAAGCCGGCGTGGGCGGCGTCGTACTTCCCGCGGTGTTCGAGCAGGAAGTCCCGCGCGGCCTGGAAGCTTTCGGTGGCGCTGTTCTCCGTCATGAGAGGCATCGTGCCGCGCCGGGCGGGGCCTCCACCAGGGCGGCGTCAGCCGTGGATTGACCCGAAGCGCACGTCTCCGGGCGTGCCCCCCATCCCGGTGAGGAGCGCTTCGCCCTCGGCGGCGATCTCGTCCTTCCGCGCCGGTGTCTGCGTACCGAAGAGCTCGACGGTCAGCCGGGTCCGGTCGGTCGTGTCGTCGATCCGCCAGAGCCCGGCCAGGAACCCGTCGACGAGGAGGGTGCAGTGGGCCTGGTTCCCGGTCCAGCTGCGGCCCTTGGCCTCCGGTGGGATCACGCGGGAGCGGTCGGCGTGCGAGAGCAGCAGGTTGTCGAACTCGGGAAGGAAGCGGGGCGGCGCCGGCACATCGGCGTCGGGGCGGGGCGCGTCGGGGAGGTCGAAGAGCTCGACGCCGTTCTCGTCGCGGAAGGCGACCAGCCGCGGGCGCAGCCGCTCGAAGGCCTCGCGCAGCCGGGTGAGCCCGGCCCAGGTCTGCATGTCCTTGACGGAGGCGGGCCCGAAGGCACCCAGATAGCGCAGCACGACGTCGTCGATGCCGTCCCCCGCCTCTCCCCCGGCGGCCTCACCGCCCACCCAGGACTCCAGGCTCGTCAACCGCACCTGCCCGCTGCGGCCCCACACTCCGCGCGGGGTGACCTGTACGAGCGGGAGCAGGCAGCGGGCGGCGACGGCCAGCGACTGCGGGTCGGCGGAGGGCCACTCCCTCAGCAGCTCCTCGCGGATCTCCCCCATCGTGCGCGGCTCGGCCTCGACGAAGTCCCGGGCGCGCCGGGCGAGCCGCTCCAGGTCCACGCCGGCCAGCCCCTTCCGGAAGTAGTTCACCTCCCGGTCGCGGGCGCCCTGAACGAGCGGCCTCAGCCTCAGGGCGTCCCGGACGGTGTGGGTGTGGATGGTGGACCGCATGGTCACCATCCGGACGATCTTCCGCTCCTCCATCAGCCGGGCCAGCTGCTCGGGGCGGAACCCGGCGAGCCGGGCGTGCAGCTGGAAGTACGGGGGTTTCACGTTCTGCGCCTGGAGTCCGAGCAGGTGCGCGACGGCGTCCTCAGGGGACATCTCGGCGCGGCTCAGCAGCAGCTGGCGGGCGAGCGTGGCACGGTTCAGAGCGCGGGTGTCGAGCACGGGGTTCGTCCTGGAAGCCATACCGGCAACCTATCCCCGATCGCGGACACCCTCTGTCCGCAACCACCCCGCCCGGAGGCTGACCAGCGATGTCGGAACGACCGAACCGCCGCCCCTCCACCCCCTCCTCCCCTTCCCCCTCCCCTTCGAGGCGCTCGGGCTGGCTCCGCCCTCCCGGCCCCGCCGCCACTCCCCCGGCGACGGCCCCCAGCCCGGCACCCCCGGACCGCGAGAGCGTGATCGACTCCGCCGTCTACCGCGACGGCCGCCGGGTCGCCTCCCCCACCACCCTCGCGGACACCTTCCGGCTGCTGCGCGAGCAACCGGACGGCATGGCCTGGATCGGCCTCCACCGCCCCACGGAGTCCCAACTACACTCCCTGGCCGCCGAGTTCGACCTGCACCCGCTCTCGATCGAAGACGCCCTGGAGGCCCACCAGCGCCCCAAGCTGGAGCGCTACGGCGACACCCTCTTCGTGGTCCTGCGCGCGGCCCGCTACCTGGACGCCCTGGAGGAGGTCGACTTCGGCGAGCTCCACATCTTCGTCGGCCCTGACTTCCTGATCACGGTCCGCCACGGAGCCGCCCCGGACCTCACCACCGTCCGCCGCCGCATGGAGGAGACCCCGGACCTCCTCTCCCTGGGCCCGGAGGCGGTCCTGTACGCGATCCTCGACGCGGTGGTGGACGGCTACGCCCCGGTCGTGGCGGGCGTCCAGACGGACATGGACGAGATCGAGACGGAGGTCTTCCGCGGCGACCCGGAGGTCTCCCGCCGCATCTACGAACTCTCCCGCGAAATGGTCGAGTTCCAGCGCGCCACCCGCCCCCTGGTCGGCATGCTCCACGGCCTGATGGCGGGCTTCGCCAAGTACGGCACGGACGAGGAACTCCAGCGCTACCTCCGCGACGTGGCCGACCACGTGACGCACACGAGCGAACGCGTCGACGGCTTCCGCCAGGCCCTCACGGAAATCCTCACGGTGAACGCCACCCTGGTCTCCCAACAACAGAACGCGGAGATGCGCGCCTTGGCGGAGGCCGGCTTCGAACAGAACGAGGAGATCAAGAAGATCTCCTCCTGGGCCGCCATCCTGTTCGCGCCCACACTCGTGGGAACGATCTACGGCATGAACTTCGAGACCATGCCGGAGCTGAAGTGGGCGGCGGGGTACCCCTTCGCAATCCTGCTGATGGCGGTGGTTTGCATCAGCCTGTACGTCATCTTCAAGAAGCGCGACTGGTTGTAGCCCGCGCAGCAGCACCATTGATCAATTTAGCTCTTGCGAACGCAAGAAAATGTCTCTCGGGACCCCCTGGGGAGAATCCGCGGTCCGACCACGCCGAGCGCTCCCCCGCACCTTGGGGCCGACCCTCCCGCACCGCCGACCACCTGCGACGGCAGGCGGTTGCGGAGGGCAACGACAACGGGTGGCACCGCAGATGCTGTGCCACCCGTTGTCGCGACCAGGCCTGTCCTGTCTCCCCCGACGACTACAAACCGGCAGTCGTCCGACCACCTTGCCTGTGGGGCGTCGATGTCCGACCCCCTGTCTAGCCTGTCCCCGTGAATACCACCGATGACCGCCAGTTCCCCGCCGCGCTCGCCACTGCGATGGCCGTTCCATTCGACTACGCCGACGGGAAGACCGGGGTCGACTTCGAGCCCTTCTCGGCCTTCCTCTCCGCTGCCGACACCACCGACTGGTTCCAGGCATGGACCGGCAACAGCGAACTGGACGGCGACGACCTCCGCGTGTTCGGGCAGGACGGCTCGGGCGGGTACGCGGCGTTCTGGCTGATCCGCCCGAGCCAGCCCCTGGCCGAGCAGCCCATAGTCTTCCTCGGGTCCGAGGGAGAGACCGGTGTCGTCGCCCGCAACTTGGGCGACTTCCTGTGGCTACTGGCGGGCGGCTTCGGCCCCTGGGAAGCTGCCACCTCGTACGAGCCCGACTGGACCCCGCGTCCTCATCGGGAACTGACAGCCATCGCAGAAGAATTCGCACCGCACCAGCGCCGGTCGGCGACTGCCGTGATCGAACTGGCCGCCCAGGAGTTCCCCGACTTCGACGACACCATCATGGATCTCTGCCGCTGACCCCAGCGCCACACGCATACTGGGGCCGCCCAACGAGACGACGCTTGGACGAGAGCTTCGCCACCGACTCGCAGGCTCTGCGCGGCCTTGGTGTCTACGGAAATGCGGGCGCTCATTCGAACGAACGCGCCGACCCGCCACGGCCAAGCTCCGCTGTAGCCTCTGGCCATGAAGCATGGGGAAGGCGAGAACACGCTGCTTCTGGACGCCCGCACGATACTTGGTGCCGGACGGGACGCAGAGGAGGTCTTCACCGAACTGGCCGTGCGCACCGGCGATTGGGGGGCGTGTGCGTTGGCCGTGTGTCTGGCCCTGGGCGTACCCCAGACGGATGCCGAAGCCCGAATCCGTGAGGTACACCCCCTACTCGAGGAGTTCACGGCGGGAGAAGAAGACTTCGCCGCCTCGCTCCTCGTCTGCAGTCAGGTATTCGTTGTCGACCGGGTGCTGGACGATCGCGGTGAGCGGATCCGCGACCTGTTGTGGGTCGCGGCTGGCGCCCGTTGGGGCTATCCCGGCAGCCTGCTCGCCTGGTTTCGTGGCGGGGAGCTGACGAAGCTCTTCCTGTTCTTCGCGAAGACGGAGTTCCGGGGCAGGCGGGGCTCGCCCACCGACTTCTGGGCAGCCATGGTCACAGCAGGGGAACTACTGGCGGGCGAGGACGGCCCGGACCAGGACGCGGTGACCGTGGGACTGGAAAGGTGCCGCGCGCAGGCGGCCGCCCTCCGCGCGGGCTCTCAGATACCGCGGTGAGACCGGACAGGCCTTCAGGCACGTGCTCCGGCCCGCCCGCAGGAACCTCGGTCAGGTCGGCAACAACCTGAACCAGCTGACCCGCGCCGTCAACTCCGTTGGTCGACCGACCGACATCCAACTCGACGCCGTACTCGACTCGGCCCGCCGGGCCTCCGCGCACGTCAAGAACGCCACCGACCAACTGCTCGAAGACGGCTAGTGACCTGAGTCGGAGATTCAGGTCACTAGTGCCTGCCCCACCGAGGTCCCCGAGATCTACCGTCCCCGAGTGTTGTCCCCGTGCGTGCGGCCAGTCCGCGTCAATGTTCCAGGGCGACGTCGAGGTGTTCTTGCACCGGCTCGACCTCACCGGCCGGGAACTGCCAGGAGAGCCGCCCCTCGCTGACCCGACGCCGCACCATAAGCACGCGGCCTTCGTGCACCACGACGGCCGCTGCGATGGCCGGTCGGCCTTCAGCATTCTCCCGCTCCACGTGGCCCCTCCCGATCGGGCGGGCCGGCTGCCCCGAGGGGCGATACCGGCACGTTCACTGCGGCTCGGCCCCGGTCCGGAGGAGCGGGGTGAGTAGATCGACCGCCTCCTCCCAGGGGAAGCGGTCGGCGCCGCCGCCGGACTTCGGACGGTGGGGCTCGTAGCTGCCGATCAGCACGCCCATCTCCCGGAGCTCGTCGATGCTGCGCCGGTAGGCCCGGTGGGCGGCAAGCGCGGTGTTCACGTAGGGCAGTAGGACCGTGGGAATGCCCATGCCGGGGGCTTCGCAGAGGATGCCGAGCGCCAGGTTGTCGGCGAAGCCCGCGGCCCACTTGTTGACCGTGTTGAACGTGGCCGGCGCGACCGCGATGGCATCGGCCCGCGGGTAGGTCCGCGCCTCGCCGGGCGAACGCCAGGCGGACCTGACCGGGTACCCGGTCTGCTCCTCGATCGCCCGGGTGTCGAGGAACTCGAGACCTTGTGGTGTGGCGATGACGCCAACCTCCCAGCCCCGTTCCTGCGCTGTGGTGATGAGTCTGCCGACGTCGCCGGCGATCCCGGCGGCGCACACGACGACGTACAGGAAGGGCTTGGACTGCGGCTCGGTCACGCGGGGACTCCCAGTCGGCGGCTGAAGTGGTGCAGCTCCGGCAGCGTACGTCGGCGGTCCCGCGCGGCCATGTCGGCGACCAGCTCGCGGACGGCGGGACGCCGTACGTCCTGCGCGGCGCAGGTCTCGGCGATCCGCAACGCCTGGTAGCCGTCTGCCAGGCGACCCTGCTGGGCGTAGGCGCGGGCGGCCTCGATCCAGAGTGCGGCACGGCGCTCGGGGACCGGGATGTGGCGGTGCATGAGCGGGCGGGCCGCGTCGAGGGCGATGCCCGCGTCGCCGAAGGAGGCCGCCGCACTGATGCGGTGAGGGGGTGACGTTCGTCGGGCTGAAGTTGGCCCAGGCGTCCGGCCGGGACGAGAGCGATATGAGGACGCCGTCCATGTCCAGGAGCAGGCTGCTCACTGTCCCGACGTCCAGGCAGGCCATTGCATGCCGGAGATCGCCAGCGCAGTCCGGAACAGGCTTAATGACAGAGCTAGTTATTCCCAACGGGCGACCTGACACTGGCTAGGATCGAGTCAGAATACCCGTCACAGGAGGAGGAAGCGTGAGCACCGAATTGGCCAATCTGGCTGCTTCTGTGCGCAGTGTGGTCGTAATGCGGATGCTCACGGATTCCTGGAACCGTGCTCATCCGGAGCGATCTCCCCATGGTAGCGGCTCCGGCCAGAGGATCTGCGAGCACTCTTGAACGAGACCCGGAGGCCCAAGGACAGGATCGCGCATGTGAGCATCCGACAGACAGCCAGCGCTAGCAGGAGGAACGCATGCGTGTACCAGGTCAGCTGGGACCAAATCAATCGCTGACTGGTATGGCGCGGCGGAGGTGAGATCGGTGGGGCTGGAACCTGGTCGGCAAGACCGTTCGTCGCATGCCGACAACCTGTACCAGGATGGCCGGGCCAGCCAAGGCGGTGAGGTCAACCAACTGGGGCAGGGAACCCAGATCAACGGCCTCTCAGGCAAGGCTGCCATCGGAATCGTTGCGGTGTCCATGTCGATTGCGCTCGCGGCGGTCCTGGCTATCACCGAGGTGAAAATCCCGGATCCGCCTCGGACAGACTTGAGCCGGTACCCCGGCGACGGCCAGGTCGCCGGCAGAGCGGATGGGGTCAATGCAGTCTTGAGTGTGCCTCAGGAGGGAGGGCTCGACGCCTCGAAGTATCTCCCTACCGACGACGAGGAGCGAGACTACTTCAGCAAGATCGGGGAGGGCGCCGAGAAGGCTGGGTACTCATCCTTCACAGAGAGGCAACACCTCGTCCACGTGGGCGCCGACTCGTACAAGCTGTCAGTCGTAAACACCGGGAAGGCACCCATCCGGGTTGTCGACATCAAACCAGTTTCCCTCCATCGCGAGGGGCCGATCAACGAGGTCCTGTACTACCCCGTGGGGGGTGCGGGCGGCGAGGAAGGCCTGGTCGCCGACTTGGACCTCGATGATCGTCAGCCTCATCTGGCGGTAGGCAAGGCCGAATACTTCGCTGGACACTCCGTCCCGATCCCGCCAGCAGATGCCTTCGACATCTTCATCCAGGTCAAAACACAGAAGTATTACTGCACCTACTCTCTCGAGGTGCAGTACATCGATAGCGGGGGATCCCTGCGAGACCTGCTTGTTCAGCACCCGAACTGGCGCACTGGCCGCCTCGGCAGCTTCGAAGTGACGGCGCCCCTTGCAGACAACTCCAATTACCAGAGGATCTACAAGCCGAAGCTTGACGACCCGCGCGCAAGCATGCGCGAGGCAAGCTACGTGCGGGTCAC
This sequence comes from Streptomyces sp. NPDC044002, assembly GCF_056434525.1. NCBI lineage: Bacteria > Bacillati > Actinomycetota > Actinomycetes > Kitasatosporales > Streptomycetaceae > Streptomyces > Streptomyces sp. NPDC044002. Next base: position 31,490 of record NZ_JBWKEZ010000054.1, on the reverse strand, counting down.
CTGAACCTCAGGCCTCGCAGCACCGTCGTAGTGTCTGCCCCAGCAGAGGTGCAGGGTGCCCGGCCGCGTTCCTCGTGGGAGGCCATGCCCTCACCCGACACGATCTACGGCATGAACTTCGAAGCCACCCCCTAGATAGAGTTGGAGCATCGGATCCCCCCTTCGCAATCGACTTGATTGGGGAGGTTTGCGCAAGTTTGTGCGTCATCTCTAATCGGCGAATCCGTCTCTAAGATCGGCCATCTCCACTCAAACTCAAATGCCCGTCCCGGCCAAAAGCGGGTTCTGGGCATCGCCGAAAGGGTGGCTGACACGAAGCTGTTTCCCCGGCGGGAGGCGACCCGTTGCCTTCCGTGGACACCCATGGCACAGGCCAAGCACTGGCGGGGGTCGGCCGCACGGACGGTGCACCGAAGCCGCGGGCATGGTCGGCTGCGCTACCGGCCGCCGGTCAGTGCCCAGTGAGCTGCTGGTGGACGCACTGCCGGTATTCCCGAAAGCTGCCGGGGTCGTAGCACTGCTGCGTTTTGTTGGCGTACCAAGTCATGAAGACGGCGACCAGGATCGACACCACGATCGCGAGGAACGACGTCACCAAGCCGGTGAGGGCCATGCCCCGGCCCGTGCCGGTCCGCTTGGCCTTCGGCAGGGCGGCGGCGCCCAGGATCAGGCCGATGACACCGAGCAGGCCGCCGATGAAGACGATCGAGGTGAGCCAGCCGATGACGCCGAGCACCATGGCGGCCACGGCCAGGCCGTTCCTGTCGGAACGGGGCGAGGTCGGGTGGTGCGGCCGGGTGTCGATTTCCTGCGTGCTCATCAGTGGTCCTCTCGTCAACGGGGCAGGACACGAGCATGGGTTCGGGGGCCTGGGTGCGCATCGCGGAAAGGGGGGAGAACGTGCTCCCTCGATCGGGGGAGGCCGGCGGTGGGTCACCCGGTCATACTTGCCGTCGTGATCAGGGCAATCCGGCCGTTTCTGCGCGGCTCCACGTATTCGGGCATGCTGTTCGCCTATGGCGGCGCGCTGGCGAGCCTTCCGCTGCTGCCTTTCGCCCTGCTGCCGGCGCTGGCGTGGCACCCCGCCCCGCAGGGAGCGCGGGTCGCTCTGGCCCTCCTGGTCTGGGCGGCGCTGGTCGGTGCGGCGGGGCTGGCCCGCGGCACGCGGCGGGCGCTGATCGTGTCCGCCCGGCGGCTGCTGGGGGTGAGGTTGCCGGATCCCGCGGCGGCTGCCCGGTCAGCGGGTCGGACGTCTTCGGTGCCGGTCTTCGTCGTGCCGTCCGGCTCCGACCGCTGGCGGACTCCGGTCTGGCTGCTCCTGCACGTGGCGCTGGGGTGGGCGGGTGGTCTGGTCAGCGGCGCGCTGCTGTTCGCGGGCCTGGCCCTGCCCGGGGGTTGGACCGGTGTCTGGGCGGGGCTGGATCTGCCCGGCCGGATGGTGCGGGTGAACGGCGGCTGGTCCAGCTGGGTGCTCGCCCTCGGATGCGTGCTGCTGGCGGCGGTGGTGTGCGTGGTGGTGACGAACGTCCTGCGGTCGCTGGCGCCGCGGCTGTTGGGGCCGTCGTCGGCCGAGCGGCTCGCGCTGGCGGCCGAGCGGGAGCAGGTACTGGCCGAACGGAACCGGCTGGCCCACGAGTTGCACGACTCGATCGGGCACACGCTGACGGCGGCCACGATCCAGGCAGCGGTGGCGGGCGAGCTGCTCTCCGCCGACCCGGTGGCGGCGCGGGCCGCCCTGCGCAGCATCGAGGAGTCGGCCCGGGCCGCACTGGAGGACCTGGACTACGTGCTGGGCGTGCTGCGCGAGGAGAAGGCGGGGACGGCGCCGACCCGGACCCTGGCCGACCTGCCCGAGCTGCTGGACAGGGTGCGGCACGCGGGGGCGGTGGTGGAGCCGGAGGTTTCGGGCGAGCCTGCGCAGGTGCAGGGGACGCTGTCCCGGGCGGCGTACCGGATCCTGCAGGAGGGGCTGACGAACGCGCTGCGGCACGGGGCCGGCGGTCCGATCAGGGTCCGGGTGGCGGCGACGCCGGACGGACTGGAGCTCGGTGTGGTCAACCGGACCGGGACGGGTACGGGTACGGGTACGGGTGCCGGTACGGGTGCCTTCCCGACGTCCGGCCACGGCCTGCGCGGGCTGGCCGAGCGGGTGCGGTTGCTGCACGGTGAGATCGAGGCGGGCCCGGACGGGCCGCAGCACTGGCGGCTGGCGGTCCGGCTGCCGGTACGGTTGTCGGCGTGATCGGCGTGATAGGCATGAACGGCTCTGAGGCGGGCGCGGCCGGCGGGCCCTCCGCCACCCCCGTCACCCTCCTGATCGCGGACGACGACGAGGTGACCCGCAGCGGTCTGCGCATGCTGCTCGCGGCACAGCCGGGGATCGCGGTGGTCGGCGAGGCGGCCGACGGCGTCGAGGCGGTCGAGCAGGCACGGCTGCTGCGGCCGGACGTGGTCCTCATGGACGTGCGGATGCCGCGCCGCAACGGGATCGAGGCCACCCGGCAGCTGCTGGCCGACTCGGCCGCACCGCCGAAGGTCGTGGTGATCACCACCTTCGAGAACGACGACTACGTCACCGCCGCGCTCAGCGCGGGGGCCAGCGGGTTCGTGCTCAAGCGGCTTCCGGTCCGGCAGATCGCGGAGGCGGTGCGGGTGGTGGCGGCCGGGGAGGCGATCCTCTTCCCGGCGGCTCTGCGCCGGATGGTCGCCGCCCGCCCGCTGGGCTCCGCCGAGGCGCTGCCGAACGCGGCGCTGACGGGGCGCGAGGAGGAGGTGCTGCGGCTGATGGCCACCGGCCTGTCCAACCCGGAGATCGCCGGGTCCCTCACGGTGAGCCTGGAGACGGTGAAGACGCACGTCGGGAACGTGCTGACCAAGCTCGGGGCCCAGAACCGGACCCACGCGGTGGTGATCGCGTACGAGTCCGGACTGGTGGCTCCTGGGTTCGCCGGTCAGTAGTCGCCCAGTTTCAGCCAGGGATCGATGCCGAGTTCCTCGGCCTCCTCGTCCATCCGCTTCGTGTTGAGGCGGACGGTCAGCATCGCCGCGGCGGAGGTGGCCTCCGGAACGCGGTTGATGATCGCCGCGCGTGACGTCGCCACCGCCTCGGCCCAGGACTGCGCGGCGTCCGCGAACTCCTGGGTTTCGGACGGGGCGCGGGAGGCGTACTTCTTGAGGTTCTCCGCTTCGAGCTGCGCCACGAGTCGGACGCTCTCGACCTCGGTCCTCGCGTCCCGGGCGGCGACCGCCTTGGTCTCCAGTTTCATCTCGCCCTGGATGCGGTCCACCGACTTCCGGACGTCGGCGATGGACTTCTCGGCCTCTGCGCTGGTTCCGCACCCGGCCAGCATCGATACCAGACCGAGCACCGCTGTGGCGGCGATGCGTGATGACCTCATTGTTCTGCTCCCCCCCTGATGTCTGGTCATGATCGCAGGTGGTCATGGTGCGTTGACGGAGAGGATCACCGGCCCGCCCTCCATGTCGACCCGCGTCGTCCAGCCCGGCGGGAGGTGGAGGGAGCGGTGGGGGGACAGGCGGGTGGGGAAGCGGTGGTGCCAGAGGGGGTGGCCGTCCTGGTGGGCGTGGATCAGGGGGGTCGTGAGGGGGGTGGTGGAGCGGAGGAGCAGGGGGCGGGTGGTGGGGCCCGTGAGGTGGTTCGGGGTGAGGCGGGCGAGGGGTGGGTGGGGCAGGAGGCGGGGGCCGGGGGTGGGCCAGGGGGTGCCGGTGAGGTGGGCCAGGACGGCGGGTGCCGCGGCGGCGCCCTCGGCTGCGGCCGTGGCGGCGGGTTCGATGCCGTGGAGGGCGTTGCCGACGGCGAAGACCCCCGGGGTGGTGGTGCGGAAGGAGGGGTCCACGGAGGGGCCCCGGGTGCCCGGGTCCAGGGTGATGCCGCCGCGGCGGGCCAGTTCGTGGTCGGGGATCCAGTCGCCGGTGAAGATTATCGTGTCGCAGGCGATGACTCCCGACCGGCCGTCCTGGTGGCGTACGGCGACGCCCGTGAGGCGGCCCCGGCCGTGGAGGGCGGTCACCGTGGTGCGGGTGAGGAGGGGGACTCCCGGGAGGGCGGCGCCGCGCGGGTGTTCCGTGAGCATCGCCGCGACCCGCGTGCCCGCGCGGTGGAGGGCGCGGGCCGCGTGGCGGGCCACCGGTTCGGCGCCGACCAGTACCGCGCGGTGGCCGAGGGGGTGGGCGTACGGGTGGAGCGACTGCTGGAGCTCGCCGGTGGTGAGGACGCCCGCGGGGCGGGTTCCCGGGACCAGGCGGGCGCTGCGGGGGCGTTCCCGGGCGCCGGTGGCGAGGACGACGGCCCGGGCGGTGATCCGTTCCAGCCCGGCGGGGCTCGTGGTCTCCAGGGTCAGTGGTCCCGCCCAGCCGGTGGCGGTGACGCCGGTGCGGAGGGCCGCTCCGGCGTCCAGGGCCGCGGCGACCGCGCGGCGCGCGTAGCGGGGGCCCTGCAGCCAGGGCAGCGGGGGGTTGCCGAAGCCGCCGTGGTGGCAGTGGCGGGGTACGCCGCCGGGCTCCTCATCGCGTTCCAGGACCTCGACCCGGCCGGCGCCCGCGCGGGCGGCGCGGGCGGCGAGGGCGAGTCCGGCGGGGCCCGCCCCGACGACCAGTACGTCGACCGTACGGTCCGTGCGGTCCGTGCGGTCCGTGCGGTCAGGCATGGGGGGCCTTCCGGTCGAACAGGGCGCGGACCGCGGCCCCGCAGTGGAAGCCCTGGCAGCGGCCGGCCCGGGCGCGGGTGCGCCTGCGCAGGCCGTCGAGCGAGCCGGGCGGGACGGTCGAGGCGAGGGCGTCGCGGATCTCCCCGCGGGTCACGCGCTCGCAGTGGCAGACGATCCGGCCGTACTCGGGGTCCGCCGCGATCAGCTCGGCGTCGCGGTAGGGGCGGGGGAACGCCTCGCCCAGGTTCGGCATCCGGACCGGTTCGAGGTCCCGGGGGCCGGTCACGGGCAGGCCGCCGTCCGCGAGGAGGTCCACGACGTGGGAGGCGATCGCCATGGAGGCCGTCAGGCCGGTGGAGCGGATGCCGCCGACGGTGACGTACCGCTGGGCGGGGTGGGCGCGGATCGCGTAGTCCTCGGATCCGGTGGCGGCCCGCAGGCCCGCGTACACGGCGGTGACCTCCTCGTCGATGAGGGCGGGCAGGATCCGCCGGCCCTTGTCCCGCAGCAGGGCGAGGCCTTCGGCGGTCGACCCGGTGGCCGTCTTGTCGTCGAGGTCCTCGGCGGTCGGGCCCAGCATGACCTTGCCGTGCACGGTCGGCGTCACCAGGACCCCCTTTCCGAGTGCGCCCGGCACCGGCAGCAGGATGTGGCGTACGAGGTCCCGTGCCAGCCCGTCGAAGACGATCAGCTGGCCGCGCCGGGGCGTCACGGTGAAGTCGGCGTGGCCGAGCAGCCGGTCGATCTCGTCGGCGTACAGGCCGGCCGCGTTGACCAGGTGCCGGGTGCGCAGCGGCCCCCGCCCGGTGGTCAGCACGTGTGGATCCCCGGAAGTGATGTGCTGGACCGGGCAGTTGAGGTGCAGGTCGACTCCCGCGCGGACGGCCTGCGTGGCGTACGCGAGGGTCGTCGTCCAGGGGCAGATGACGGATTCGCCGGGTACGCCGAGGGCGCCGAGCACCCCGGGGCCGAGGTGCGGCTCGCGGGCCCGGACCTCCTCGGCGGGGATGACGCGGGCGTCGCGGTAGCCGTTGCGCTCCGCCTTGGCGGCGAGTGCGGGGAGGGCGGCGAGCTGTTCCGCGTCCCAGGCCACGAGGAGCGCCCCGAGCGGCTCGACGGGGATGCCGTTCTCGGCGGCGTACGCGGCGAGCCGCCGGCTGCCCTCGCGGACCAGCCGGGACTCCAGGGTGCCGGGGACGGCGTCGAAGCCGGTGTGCAGGATGGCGGTGTTGGCCTTGGAGGTGCCGTCGCCGACGTCGTCGGAGGCGTCGAGCAGGGCGATCCGTAGCGGGAGCCGGGCCAGTTCGCGGGCGATGGCCGAGCCGACCACGCCGGCGCCGATGACGGTGACGTCGTACGCGCCGCCGGGCAGGGCGCCGCGGGTGGTGACGCTCACGCGGGGCCGTCGAGCAGGGCGGCGACCGCGGTGCGGAACCGGGCGCGGCGTTCGGCGGCTTCGTCGGCGCCGGCCCTGGGTTCGTAGACGGCGGACGGCTTCCACTCCGGGACGGCCTCGCGGACGGTGAGGGAGGTGTCGAGGCCGAGGCGGGCGACCGCGCCGACGCCGAGGGCGGTGGCGTCGGGCAGTGCCGACACCTCCACGGGGATCCGGAGCAGGTCGGCCTGGGCCTGCATGAGCAGGGCGGAGCGGGTGAGGCCGCCGTCGACGCGGAGGGCGGTGAGCGGGGTGCCGAGGTCGGCGGCGGCCGCGTCGGCGAGTTCGGCGACCTGGGCGGCGATGCCGTCGCACAGGGCGTGCACCAGGTGCCCGGCGGTGGTGCCGAGGCCGAGGCCGGTGACGGAGCCCCGCAGGTCGCCCCGCCACCAGGGGGCGGCGAGCCCGGCGAGGGCGGGGACGAAGGTGACGCCGCCGGAGTCGGGGACGCCCGCGCCGACGGTGTCGAGGTCCTCGGCGCCGGAGATCACGCCGAGATCGGTGAGCCAGCGCACGGCGGAGGCGGCCGTGTACACCTGGCCGTCGAGGCAGTAGCTGGTCCGGCCGCCGATCCGCCAGGCCACGCAGCCGACGAGTCCGGTGGAGCTGCGGCGCGGGCGGGGTCCGGTCTGGGCGAGGAGGAACGCGCCGGTGCCGTAGGTGCACTTGGCGGTGCCGGGGGCGGTGACGCTCTGGGCGAGCAGGGCGGCCTGCTGGTCGACGAGCAGCCCGGTCAGCGGCAGTTCGGGGCCGAAGGCGGTGGTGGTGCCGACGCGGGTGTCCGCGTCGACGACCTCCGGCAGCGGCTCCCCGTCGAGGCCGAAGGCTGCGAGGGCCTCCTGGGACCAGCCGACGGTGTCGAGGTCGAGCAGCTGGGTGCGGCCGGCGGTGGCGGCGTCGGTGGCGAACGCGCCGGTGAGGCGGTGCACCAGCCAGGCGTCGCTGGTCGTGACGACGCCCCGCCGGGTGAGGTGGCGGCGTATCCAGGCCATCTTGGGCGCGGCGAAGTAGGGGTCGAGCGGCAGGCCGGTGCGCTCGCGCAGCATTTCGGCGTGCGGGGCCAGTTCGGTGCACAGGCCGGCGGCGCGCCGGTCCTGCCAGACGATCGCGTCGGTGAGCGGCTCGCCGTTCGCCGGGTCCCAGGCGAGTACGGTCTCGCCCTGGTTGGCCAGGCCCACGGCCGCCACCGGCTCGCCGGCCGCGGCCAGCGCGGCCCGCCCGGCGTCGACGACGGAGTCCAGCAGCTCGGCCGGGTCCACCTCCACGCGGCCGTCCGGGAGGTGGCGGGGGCGTACGGGGGCGGAGGCCGAGCCGATGATCCCGCGGTCGGGGCACAGGACGAGGGCCTTGGTTCCCGAGGTGCCTTGGTCCACTGCGAGCACCGGGCCCGTCATCACCACTCCGTTCCGTCCGCGTGCCGGCGGTTCGTCGGTGCGCCGATGCGCCGATGCGCCGATGCGCCGATGCGCCGGTCGGAAGCCTCCACCAGTGCGGGACGCCCGTCAAGATCCTTCCGAGCCTCCCCCGTTGCGACTGACGGATAATCACATCCATTGAGTGGCTTGAAACTTGCGTTCGAAAAAGTTTCCGGGTGAGATCCGCCTCACCCGCTCTATAGTGATCGCCGATCAACGGGCGGTAACGGGGCCGCCCGTGGCTCAACTGCGGGGGTCCGCCGAACAGTTCGCGCATGGTTCACGCATCCCTGGGGCTGGCCCGACCCCGCCGGTGCGGTGATCGGACGCCAGACGGACCGACCCGTCCCTCCATGCGATCCGAGGACCGATGACCACGATGACCGCAGTACGAGCCGGTTCCGGCCGCACGTCGCCCGGGAACGGGTGATGGCCGGCAGCGAATTCCGGCCCGTCTACCACCCCGCCGGCCTCGACAACGACCTGCGCACCGCCGTACAGGACCTGCGCACCGGCCGCTGGCTGTCGATGGCGCGGCTGCTGGAGCGCACGGACGGCTGGGGGCTGTGGACCCAGCGCACCCAGGTGCTCGCCGCCGTCGCGGCCGGCTCCGACGTGGTCCAGGCCTGGCGGAGCGAGCAGCCCACCAGCATGGCGGCGACCGTGATGCACACCCGGGTCGCCGTGGAACGCGCCGTCCGCGCCCACCGCGCGGGGCATCCCCGTACGCACGAACTGTGGCAGGAGGCCTGGCAGTCCTGCCGGACCACCGCCGGGCTCAGCCCCTCCGACCCCGTGCCCTGGGTCTGCCTGCTCGCCCTGGCCCTCCTCGACGAGGACCGCCGGATGGACGAGCACCGGATGCCGCCGCCCGGCCCGATGCTGCCCCCCGGGCCGTGGGGCATCCTCGCGCAGGCCGACGAGCGGGACCCGCACAACCGTGAGGCGTACCACCGGATGCTCCAGTTCGTGCACGCGGGCGCGCCCGGGCCGCGTCCCCGCTCCGAGGCCGTCAACTTCGCCCGCTGGGCCGTCGCCGGGGCCCCGCCCGGGTCCGCGGTGCACCTCCTGCCGCTCTACGTCCACGTCGAGCGCTACCGCCGCGAGGGCGGACAGGAACGCGCCCTCGACCTGCACTGGGTCGCGGAGGACGCCATCCGCGACGCCGTCCACGCCCTGGACGCCTGGTTCCCGTACGCCGACCCGGCGCAGGCCTCCCCGCTCGACCTGAACCACCTCGCGCACGCCCTGTGGGGAGCGCACCGGTTCGAGGCGGCGGCGCGGGTCTTCGACGCGATGGGCGGGTACTGGACCACCCTGCCCTGGGCCCAGCGGACCCGCGACCCCGCCGATCCGGCGCTCGCCGAGGAGGTGTTCCTGCGCGCCAGGTCCCGCAGCCTGGCCGGCCGGGACTGACCTCCCTCGCCGCCGCTCTCCCCCGCCCCCACCCCCGCTCCACTCCGCTCCGTCTCCCCCGTCCCCCGCTCCAACCCCCCTCGGAGGTACCCCCGTGTCGCGCACCACGCCGGCAGCCCGCCCGGACCACAAGGCCCCGCCCCACCAGGACGAGGAGGAGCGGCTCAGAGAGCTGGGCTACCAGCCCGTACTCGCCCGCCGGATGGGCGGCTTCGGCAACTTCGCCATCAGCTTCTCGGTCATATCCGTGCTGTCCGGCTGCATGACCCTGTACGGCTTCGGCCTCGGTACCGGCGGCCCGTCCGTGATGCTGTGGGGCTGGGCCGGCGTCGGCCTCTTCGTCCTCTGCGTGGGGCTCGCCCTGGCCGAGGTGACCAGCGCCTACCCCACCTCCGGCGCGCTCTACTACATGGCCGACCGGCTCGGCGGACGCCGCTGGGGCTGGTACACGGGCTGGCTCAACCTGCTCGGCCTGCTCGGCGCCATCGCCGGCATCGACTACGGCGCCGCCCTGTTCACCGGCGCCTTCCTGAACCTCCAGTTCGGCTTCGTGCCCACCCCGGGCTCCACGTTCCTGATCTTCCTGGCCATCCTGCTGCTGCACGCCGTGCTCAACCTGTTCGGGGTCCGGCTCGTCAGCGTGCTCAACTCCATCAGCGTCTGGTGGCACCTGGCCGGCGTCGCCGTGATCGTCGGCGCCCTGGCCTTCGTACCCGACCGCCACCAGTCGGTCTCGTTCGTCTTCACCGAGTTCGTCAACGACACCGGCTGGGCCAACCCGCTCTACGTGGCGGCGATCGGCCTGCTGCTCGCGCAGTACACCTTCTCCGGCTACGACGCCTCCGCGCACCTCTCGGAGGAGACCTCCAACGCCTCCGTCTCCGCCGCCAAGGGGATCGTCCGGGCCATCTGGGCCTCCTGGATCGCCGGGTTCGCGCTGCTCGCCGGGCTCACCTTCGCCATCCAGGACTACGCGGCCGTCCAGGGCAGCGCCACCGGTGTGCCGCCGGCCCAGATCTTCCTCGACGCCCTCGGCTCCGGCGGTGCCACCGCCCTGCTGCTCGTCGTGATCGTCGCGCAGATCTTCTGCGGCAACGCCGAGGTCGCCGCGGCGAGCCGGATGGTCTTCGCCTTCAGCCGGGACAACGCCCTTCCCGGCTCCTCCCTGTGGCGCAAGGTGAGCGGCCGCACCCAGACCCCCGTCCCGGCCGTGTGGCTCTCGGTCGCGGCCGCCGGCGTCCTCGCGCTGCCCTCGCTCTGGTCCGCCACCGCCTACGGGGCCGTGACCGCCATCAACGTCATCGGCATCACCCCGGCCTACGCCATCCCGATCTACCTGCGGCTGCGGGCCGGGGACCGGTTCCGGCCCGGGCCGTGGAGCCTCGGCCGCTGGGGCAAGCCGGTCGGCTGGGTCGCCGTCGGCTGGGTGGCCGTGGTCACCGTCCTGTTCTGCCTGCCGCAGAAGTCCCCGGTGACGATCGACTCGATGAACTACGCGGTGATCGCCCTGGCGGTCGTCCTGGTCCTCGCCAGCGTGTGGTGGTACGCCGCCCGGCGCTCGTACGGGACCCCGGCCGCCTACGGCAACGCGCGCGAGCAGGCGGACATCGCGGAGGGCATCGTCTGACCATCGGGTCCCTCAGAGCGGCGGGCGGCGCCACGGGTACCTCAGCGGCGCCCGCCCGGGGCGGCGCCGGCCGCGGCCGGTGCGGGCGTCCCGCGGTACCGGGCGTTGATGACGGCGGCCCTGGCCAGCGCCGCGGGGTTCATGAAGCGCGCCGGACCCATCAGGCGGGACCCGAAGCGGTGCATGTGGCGGGCCATGGCCTCGTCGCGCGCCGCCGCCGCGAACATCAGCCGCTCCACGGGGTTGAACGGGCGGGCCTTGGCGTAGTCGACGGCCAGCGTCTGGTGGCCGCGCAGCTTGCGCCGGTGCGTACGGGCGTACGCCGCGAGCGACCGGTCGAGGTCGCCGCGGCCCGCCGCGGCCGCGGCGACCGCACCGGCCAGCCAGCTCGCGGACTCCAGGGCCCAGCCGCACCCGACGCCCCACAGGGGGTCGCCGGTCAGGGCGGCGTCGCCGATGAGCGCGAGGCCCGGCGCGGTCGGCTCGCGGGTGATGAGCGGGTAGTCGACGGTCCCGATGATCTTGCCGATCCGCTCGGCGGAGTCGAGGTCCGGCGCCTCGGGCAGGCCCCGCACGAAGGAGCGGAAGCTGCCCTCCAGGTCCTCGCGGAAGGCAGGCAGCCGCTTCTTGTCCGGGAGCACCGCGACGACCGTCACCCCGTCGTCGTTGGGGAACGCGTACGCCATGTCGGGCTCCAGGAACCAGGCCCTGCCGAGTCCCTCGTCCAGCTCCAGGTTGCGGAAGTACGCGATGTACCCGAACCGCGCGTTCTCGTAACTCCGGGTCGGCACTTCGGCGAGCTTGGCCACGGCCGAGTCCTTGCCGTCGGCGCCGACCACGAGCCGGGCCCGGATCTCCCGCTCGCCCTGGGGCGTCCGCGCCCGCACGCCCACGGTCCGCCCGGCTTCGGTGACCAGCCCGGTCACCTGGTGGCCGAGGAGCAGGTCGACGCCTGGGGTCTGCGCCGCACGGGCCCTTATGAGCGGGTCGAGGGTGCTGCGCCGGACGTTGTAGCCGTACTGCAGCGCGGGCCCGGCGGGGGCGGACCTCGGGTGGATCCATCCCCAACGGGTGTACCAGCGGGCCTCGTTGCGGACGGCTCCGGCCTTCTCCAGAGCGGGCAGGAGGCCGAGCTCGTCCAGTACCGGGGCGGCGTTGGCGGTCATGGAGTGGGTGCACAGCACCTTGTACGCCTCGGGGTCCGAGCGTCGTTCCAGCAGTGCGACGCGGACTCCGCGCCGCGCGAGCAGGATCGCCGCGGTACTGCCGGCGAGGCTGGCTCCGCTGATGACGACGTCGTAGCCGTCTCCGGCACTCTCGGGCTCGGTCATGCGCTGATCGCCCCCTTCGGGGTGTGGTGCGGTCGTGGGAGTGGTGCCGTATCAACTGCAGTCGGGAGCCGCCCGGTTGTCAATGTGCCCTTTGGAGCATGATCGTCCGGTTGTCCGGTGTGGTACGTACCGACCGTCCCCCTGGTTAGCCTGGGCACGTGACGCCAGCCGATGACCGACAGCCGCCCGCCCCTTCGGCCCCGTCGCCCCCGTCGCCCCCGTCGCCCCTGTCGCCCCCGCCGGCCCCCGCGCCGGTCGCGGCGCCGCCGCTCGATCCCGAACTGGCCGCCGCACTCGGCAGGCTGGACGCGGCGGCGCGAGAGCCCGTCACGCCCGACACGCTCGCCGAGTGGCAGGCGCGGGATGCCGCGGGCCGGCCCCGGCCGACGGTGCGGGACCTGCGGGCGGGCGGGTCGTTCGAGGTCTCGGAGGTGGCCGTGCCGGGGCCCGCGGGCGGGCCGGACGTCACGCTCGTCAGCGCGCGGCCGGCCGGGCTCGACGGGCCGCTGCCGTTGCTGTACTACCTGCACGGCGGTGGGATGGTCGCGGGCAACGCCTGGTCCGTGCTGCCCCGGGTGCTGCGCGAGTGGGCGCTCCCGCTGGGACTGGCCGTCGTCTCGGCCGAGTACCGGCTGGCGCCCCGGGCGCGGTACCCGGAGCCGCTGGAGGACTGCTACGCCGGACTGCTCTGGACGCTCGCCCACGCCGGTGAACTGGGCGTCGATCCGGACCGGTTCGTCATCGGGGGCAAGAGCGCGGGCGGCGGGCTCGCCGCTGCGCTCGCCCTGCTGGTGCGGGACCGGAGCGGCCCGCAGGCGCTGGGGCAGCTGCTGCTGAGCCCGATGCTCGACGATCGCGGCGCCACCTTCTCCACCCGGCAGATGAGCGGCACCGGCGCATGGGGCCCGGTCTCCAACGCGACGGCCTGGCAGGCGCTGCTCGGTGAGCGGCGGGGCGCCGCGGACCTGCCGCCGTACGCGGCGCCCGCACGCGCCACCGACCTCTCCGGGCTCCCGGCGGCCTACGTCGAGGTGGGGTCGGCCGAGATCTTCCGGGACGAGGGCGTGGCCTACGCGAACGCGATCTGGCGGGCCGGCGGTCAGGCCGAGCTCCACGTGTGGCCCGGCGCCTGCCACGGCTTCGACGGCCTGGCCCCGCACGCCGCCCTCACCCGCGACGCCCGCGAGGCCCGCACCCGCTGGCTGCGCCGCCTGCTCGCGCGGCCGGGCACCCCCTAACCGCCCACCGCGTCCAGGCGGCGCAGGCTGGTGCGGCGCTGGAGGAGGGCGAGGGCCGCCACGCCCGCGCCGAGGGCGAGCCAGCCGGGCGGGCCCGCCGCCATGACGGCGCCGGTGAGCAGCGGCGGGCCGACGGCCTTCTGCGCGGAGGAGGAGATGCCGGCCACGCCCAGGTAGGAGGCGCGGGCCCGTCGCGGGGCGAGGGAGACGGCCAGTTCCCAGGAGGACACCGAGCGGACCAGCTCGGCCGCGGTGACCAGGGCGGCCGCGGCCAGCAGGGTCGCGGAGGCGGTCCAGGGTCCGTGCTCGGGGGTGAGGGCGAGGAGGGCGCAGGCGCCGAGCAGGAAGAGCCCGTACCAGGCGACGGCGGTCGCCGCCTGCCGGGGTGCGCGGACCTTCGCCGACACGGGGAGCTGGAGGGCGACGACCAGCACGGTGTTGAGCACGAGGAAGGCGGGGACGACGGCGTGCGGCGCGTCGGTGCGGTGGACCAGCCACAGCGGGAGCCCGACGTCGAGGAGCGAGGCGTCGAGGTTCATCGCGGTGTCGAGGAGGACGAAGCGGAGGTAGCCGCGGTCCCGCCAGGGTCCGGCGGCCGGGGCCTTCGGCTCGGGCGGGCCGCCGCCGGGTACGGGGGCGACGAGGCGGCCGTGGCCGCGTGGTTCGCCCGTACGCCACACCAGGACGGCCGCCGCGAGGAAGGACAGCGCGTTCCCGAGGATCAGGGCCTCGTACGCGCCCCGGCTGCCGACGGCGAGGCCGATGGCGGCGAGGCCCGCGCCGACGGCGCACCCGGCGTTGGCGGCGCTGCGCGACAGGGCCTGGTAGGTGGTGCGGCGTTCGCCGGCCACCCGGGTCGCGAAGAGCATTTCGAGGGTCTTGGCCGCGCGGTCGCCGAGGCAGGTGAGGGCGACGATCAGCAGGAGCGCTTCGAAGCGGGTGACGGCGAGCATCGCGCCGAGGGTCGCCAGGCGCAGCAGGTGACAGGCGATCAGGAGGGGGCGTACGGGGAGCCGGTCGGCCAGGTGGCCCGCGAGGGGTGAGCCGGCGATGCCCGCCACCGCGCCGGCGCCGAGCATCAGGCCGAGCCGGCCGGCGTCGAGACCGACGACGAAGGTGAAGAAGAGCACCGAGGAGGCGGCCCAGATGCCGCTGCCGGTGCGGTCGACGAGCTGGGCGAGCAGCATGATGCGGGCGTCGCGGCCGCCGGGCGGGCGTCTGAGCTGTGCGAACAGTCCGCGGCCGGCGGCGGCGCCGGCCTGCTGGTGGTCCGTGTCGCGTCGCCGTGCCGTGCCGAGCCGCCGCATGGCGGGCCTCCGTCTCCCCCGTGAAAAGTATCTCGATGTCGAGATACTTCACGGCAGCCTGCCCCCCATTCATCTCGACGTCAAGATATTTCCGGCCGCCCGAGCCCGGGCCGGACCGCCCAGCCCGCTCCCGGCCTCAGGAGCGGACCATGCGGGCGACGGCCCGGGAGGCCTCCTCGACCTTCTCGCGCGCCTTGTCGCCGCCTTCGGCGACCGCGTCGGCGACGCAGGAGTGCAGGTGGTCCTCCAGCAGGGTCAGCGCGAAGGACTGCAGGGCCTTGGTGGCGGCGCTGACCTGGGTGAGCACGTCGATGCAGTACGTCCCCTCCTCCACCATGCGCTGGAGGCCGCGCACCTGGCCCTCGATGCGGCGCAGCCGCTTGAGGACGTCGTCCTTGTCCGTGCGGTGGGCGGGGCGTGCGGAGAGTGCGGTGTAAGCGGACACGGCGGTCGATCCCTTCCCGTTCTTGCGTCTCGTACGTCTCGTACGTCTCGGACGTCCCTCTCGTCGTGGAACCCTCGCAACCCCCCGGGGGGTATGCCGGGTGTGCGTGCGCTCAGTGGGAGTGGTCGCCCGACTCCTCCGGCGCCGAAGACACCGAAGGCGCCGCGGGCGCCACCGCGGGCTTGGCGCCGCCGCCCGCGTTGACCGTGAAGGCCGCCGTGCGCACCTTGCCCTCGTGCTGGAAGTCCAGGAAGAGCCGGTACGTGCCCGCGCTCGGGGCGGTGGCGGTGAAGGAGACGTCCGGGCCGGGGCCGCCCTCGTTGGGGTGGACGTGGAGGTAGGCGAGGTCTCCGTCGCGCAGGGCGACGAGGTGGCCGTAAGCGCCCAGGTAGGGCTCCAGGTTGGTCACGGGCTTGCCGTCCTTGCTGACCGTGAGCTTGAGTTCGCCGGCCTTGCCGGGGTCGAGGGTCCCGCCCAGGGCCACCCGGTAGCCGTCCACCTCGGCCGTGTCGACGGCCGGCGGCATCGGGGCAGGCGCGTACGCCCCGGGGACCGAGAGGTCCGCGCCGAGGGTGACGTTCTTCGCGCCGGGCGCGTCCGGGGCGAAGTCGGCGAACGCCTTGTAGGCGCCGGCCGCGGGCAGGTCCACGGGCGCCGACCAGGTGCCGTCCTGCGCCCGCACCGGGTGGAGGTGGCGGTAAACGGTGAGGTCGCGCGAGGCCACGATGAAGTGCAGCTCCTTGCCGTGCTCGGTCTTGTACGCGGTGACCTTGCGGCCCTGCGCGTCCTTGACCGAGAACCGCAGCTCACCCTGGCCCGCCGCGATGCTCGGGGTGTCCAGGCTCAGCGTGTAGCCGCCCTCCGAGACCTGGAGCCCGCCGGCCGCCGGCCCCTGGGCCGCCGCCTGGTCATGACCTCCGTGACCCGCCTGCGCCCCGGGTCCGGCGGAGGCCTGCGCCGCGTGGGCCCCGTGGGCCGGCTTGGCGGGTTCGCCCACGGGGCCCACGCCCACGCCCACCCCGTAGGCGGTGCCGAAGGTCGCCGCCAGTGCTGCGGCGAAAACGGTGATCTTCACTCCGGTGTTCATGGCTGATCTCCCCTACGACGTACGTACCACGGCCGCATCCAGCGGTTCCATGCACTTCACCATACCCCCCAGGGGTATCAAGTCAAGCTGGAGGAACACTTGCGGTACATACCTCGGGGGGGTATATCTGGAGTCAGGCCGGATACCCCCAGCAGGTATCGGCACGACTGAGGTCCGATCTAGGAGAAACACATGTCTTCCTGCTGCACCCCCGAAGGCACCTGCGGTACGAACGCCGGCGAGACGACCACCACCGTGGCCGTGGTCGACACCACCGCCACCGTCTACCGCGTGACCGGCATGTCCTGCGGGCACTGCCGCACCGCCATCACCGCCTCGGTCGGCGCGCTCGACGGGGTCCTCTCCGTCGACGTGGACGTCGACGGCGGCGTGGTCACCGTGACCACCGCCGGCGAGCCCGACGACGCCGCGATCACCGCGGCGGTCGACGACGCCGGCTACGAGCTGACCGGCCGGGCCTGACACCCGGTCCGTCCCCGACCCACCCGGCCGCCGGGGCCCCGTCCGTCCCACCGGGCCCCGGCCCCCACCCCGCGCTCGAACGAGGAGCAGCACTCATGACCACCATCACTCCCGGCGCCGCCCAGGTCGAGCTCGCCATCGGCGGCATGACCTGCGCCTCGTGCGCGGCACGCATCGAGAAGAAGCTCAACCGGATGGACGGCGTCGAGGCCACCGTCAACTACGCCACGGAGAAGGCCAAGGTCACCTTCGACGCCGACATCTCCGTCGCGGACCTGATCGCCACCGTCGAGGCCACCGGCTACACCGCGCAGGAGCCCAGGCCGCCGCACACCGGCGGCGCCGCCGGCCCCGAGGGGGAGCAGCCCGAGCACGACGAACTCGCGCCGCTGCGCCAGCGGCTCGTCACCGCGGTCTCCCTCGCGGTGCCCGTCATCGCGATGGCCATGGCCCCGGCCCTGCAGATCGACTACTGGCAGTGGCTCTCGCTGACCCTGACCGCGCCCGTCGTCACGTACGCGGCCTGGCCCTTCCACCGCGCCGCCTGGACCAACGCCCGGCACGGCGCGGCCACCATGGACACCCTGATCTCGGTGGGCACGATCGCCGCGTTCCTGTGGTCGCTGTGGGCCCTGTTCTTCGGTACCGCCGGCACCCCCGGCATGACCCACGCCTTCGAGTTCAGCATCGCCCGCACCGACGGTGCGGGGAACATCTACCTGGAGGCCGCGGCCGGCGTCGTCGCCTTCATCCTGGCGGGCCGGTACTTCGAGGCCAAGTCCAAGCGCAAGGCCGGAGCGGCCCTCAAGGCGCTGCTGGAGCTGGGCGCCAAGGAGGTCACCGTACTGCGCGGCGGCCGCGAGGTGACCGTGCCGACGGCCGACCTCCAGGTCGGCGACCGCTTCCTGGTCCGCCCCGGCGAGAAGATCGCCACCGACGGCACCGTCGTCGAGGGCTCCTCCGCCGTCGACGCCTCCATGCTCACCGGCGAGTCGGTCCCGGTCGAGGTCTCCGTCGGCGACTCCGTCACCGGCGCCACGCTCAACGCCGGCGGCCGCCTGGTCGTCGAGGCCACCCGGGTCGGGTCCGACACCCAGCTCGCCCGGATGGCCCGGCTGGTCGAGGACGCCCAGAACGGCAAGGCCGCCGCCCAGCGGCTCGCCGACAAGATCTCCGCGGTGTTCGTCCCCGTCGTCATCGGACTGGCCCTGGCCACCCTCGGGTTCTGGCTCGGCACCGGATCCGGCCTCGCGGCCGCCTTCACCGCCGCCGTCGCCGTACTGATCATCGCCTGCCCCTGCGCCCTGGGCCTGGCCACCCCGACCGCCCTCATGGTCGGCACCGGCCGCGGCGCCCAGCTCGGCATCCTGATCAAGGGCCCCGAGGTCCTGGAGAGCACCCGCAAGGTCGACACCATCGTCCTGGACAAGACCGGCACCGTCACCACCGGCCAGATGACCCTGCTGCGCGTGCACACCGCCGAGGGCACCGGCGAGGCCGAGGTGCTGCGCCTCGCCGGAGCGCTGGAGCACTCCTCCGAACACCCCATCGCGCAGGCCGTCGCCGCCGGCGCCGCCGCCCGGGTCGGGGCCCTGCCCACCCCGGAGGACTTCGCGAACATCCCCGGCCTCGGCGTCCAGGGCATCGTCGAGGGCCACGCGGTCCTCGTCGGCCGCGGCAAGCTGCTCGCCGACTGGGCGATGGAGCTGCCCGTGCACCTGGAGCGCGCCAAGTCCGAGGCGGAGGCCGCCGGCCGCACCGCGATCGCGGTGGCCTGGGACGGCGAGGCCCGCGCGGTGCTGGAGGTCGCGGACGCGGTCAAGGACACCAGCGCCGAGGCGATCCGCCGGCTGCGCGCCCTCGGCCTCACCCCGATCCTGCTGACCGGCGACAACAAGGCCGTCGCCGAGACGGTGGCCCGCGAGGTCGGCATCGACGAGGTCATCGCCGAGGTCATGCCGCAGGACAAGGTCGACGTCGTCAAGCGGCTCCAGGCCGAGGGCCGCAGCGTCGCGATGGTCGGCGACGGCGTCAACGACGCGGCCGCGCTCGCCCAGGCCGACCTGGGCCTGGCGATGGGCACCGGCACCGACGCGGCCATCGAGGCCGGCGACCTGACCCTCGTACGCGGGGACCTGCGGGCCGCGGCGGACGCCATCCGGCTCGCCCGCAAGACCCTCGGCACCATCCGCTCGAACCTGTTCTGGGCCTTCGCCTACAACGTGGCCGCCCTGCCGCTCGCCGCGGCCGGACTGCTCAACCCGATGATCGCCGGTGCGGCCATGGCCTTCTCCTCGGTCTTCGTCGTCGGCAACAGCCTGCGTCTGCGCGGCTTCCGGGCCGCCGCCAACTGAGGAGCCCTCGTGGCCGGTTACACAGAACACAAGGACGACGTCATCAGACGGCTGCGGCGGATCGAGGGCCAGGTCCGCGGAGTGCAGCGGATGGTCGCCGAGGACGTCTACTGCGTCGACGTCCTCACCCAGGTCTCCGCGATCAACGCCGCGCTCCGGTCCTGCGCCGTGACCCTGCTCGACGAACACCTCGCCTGCTGCGTCACCGAGGCCGTCGCCAGGGGCGGGGACGAGGCGCAGACCAAGGTCGGCGAGGCGACCAGGGCCATCGCCCGCCTGATCCGCACCTGACGGGCCCCTCCGCCCCCGGCCCCGCGCCCGCCGCCCCTCCACCGGTCCCGTCCGGTGGAGGGGCGGCGGGCGTTTCGGCCCGTGTACCGGTCCGGGGTATGCCCCCGCCGCCGGGGCGGGCCGTACGATGAGCCGCTCGCGAGGGGGAGGTCCGAGAGGGATGCGCGTACGCCGGCTGGGAGAGCTGGAGGCCGAGATCATGGACCGGGTGTGGCAGTGGGAACGCCCCGCCTCGGTCCGCGAGATCGTGGACGACATAAACCGGGTCCGCAAGGTCGCCTACACCACCGTGATGACCGTGGCGGACATCCTGTACCGCAAGGGCTGGCTGAGCCGCGAGAAGTCGGGCCGGGCCTGGATGTACGAGGCGGTGCGCAGCCGCGAGGAGTACACCGCGGCGCTGATGCAGGACGCGCTCGGCGACAGCCAGGACCGCAGGGCGACGCTGCTGCGGTTCGTGGAGCGGATGTCCCACGAGGACGTGGAGGCCCTGGACGAGGCCCTGCGCGCCGCCCGCACCGACCGTCCGGCCGACGGGCGCGGCCGGTGAACCACCACGTACTGCCGCCGCTCGGACTCGCCCTGATCACCGGTCTGGTGCTGCCGTTACTGCTGGTGCGCGCCCGCTGGGCCCAGCAGGTGCCCCGGCTGGGGCTGGCCGCCTGGATCGCCTGCGGCGCCGTCTTCGCGCTGTCCACGGCCATGCTGCCGGCGCAGCTGCTGCTCCCCGCCGAGACCAGCCACCGGCTCGTCGACGCGGTCCTGACCCTGAGCCCGCCCTCCCCCGGGCGGCTGGCCGCGGCCACCGCGCGCGAGGCCCTCGCCGCGGTGTCGGCGCTGGCGGTGCTGGCGGTGCCGGCCACCGGTTTCGTACGCGAACTCGTGCGGGCGCGCCGGGCCCGCACCCGGCACGCCGAACTGCTGCGGCTCGTCGGCCGGTACGACTCCCGGCTCGGGGCGACCGTACTGGAGGACGCGCGCCCGGCGGTGTACTGCCTGCCGGGGCGTTCGCGGCGGGTCGTGGTGTCCTCGGGGGCCCTGGACGTGCTGACGGAACGGGAGCTGGCCGCGGCGCTCGCCCACGAGCGGGCCCACATCGGCGGCCGCCACCACCTGCTGGTCGCGGCGGCGGGCGCGTACTCGGCGGTGTTCCGCCGGCTGCCGCTGGCCCGGATCGGCGGGCGGACGGTGCCGCTGCTGCTGGAGATGGCCGCCGACGACCGGGCGCTGCGCCGCTGTTCGAGCGACGCGCTGGCCACGGCGCTGTACGCGCTGGCATCGGGGCGGGCGCCGCGCAGGGCGTTCGCGGCGGGCGGTCCGTCGGCGGCGCTGCGGATGCGGCGCATCCTGGGGCCGCGCCGGGCCGGACGCCCGGTGCTGCGCGGGGTGCTGGCGGTGGCCGCGGCGGTGTCGACGGTCGTTCCGCTGGTGGTCGCGTGTTGTTGGACGTCCTGACAACGGATTGCCCTCTTCCTCTCTCCGGCCCCAACCCGGTTATTTACTAAGCCAATTCGTAGATTTCCCGCTGCCCCCGGCCACTCGAATTGCCCGCTATTCTGAGCGCGTGCGGGCTCAGGACCGGTACGGCGAGAGGTGCGGAAAGAATGCTGCTGGCTGACGTGCGGACGGCAGCGCCCGGTGACGCGACGGCGATTTCCCGGCTCCTCGCCGAAGCGATTCGCGACGGCTACGGCGAGGCCCTCGGGGAAATCCGGGTCGGCCGGCTGGTGTCGGACCATTGCGCCCTGCCCCGCATTCGAGCGGAAATTGAAATTCCCGGCGGAGCTCCGGCCTGGCTCGGCTGGCTGGTCGCGGCCGACACCGACGGCACCGTGGTGGGCGCCGTCTCGGGCGGTGTGCCGGTGGACGCCGAGGGCGAGATCTACGCCCTGTGCGTGACCCCGGCCCGGCAGCGGGAGGGCGTGGGCACGGCGCTGCTTGAGGCGGCCACCGGCCGGATGCGGGCGCACGGGGCCGCGTACCAGCGGATCACGCTGCCCGTCGAACAGGCCCCCGCGCTCCCCTTCTTCACCCACCACGGCTTCGGCACGCTCACACCGGTCAGGCTCGGCCGCACGCTCTGACGGCCGCCCGCCCTCCTCTGGCGGCCGCCCGCCCTCCGCCGAGCGTGGCAGATCCACGCCATCGCGTGTTCACGCAGCCCGCCGCTCTGGCCCCGGACCTCCCGCACAGGACAGGATTCCACCAGCGGCGCGGTCCCGGCGGCACGGGAGCTGCGCCCCGGACGGCTGGACCGAGCGACCTCCTGGAGGAGCGATGCACACACCGAGCGGCGTTTTTTCCCCGCCCCTGCCTCCTGTCGTGCCCGCCCCGTCCGCACCCCTCGCGCCGGCCCCGCGCGCGGCCGCCGTCCCCTCCCCCGCCGTCCTGCCGCCCGCCGTCCTGTCGCCCGCCGGCTTCCTGCCCGGCCTGGAGTCGGCCTCGCCCGCCGACGAGGACTCGCTCTGGCTCCAGGACGCCCTGCTGGGCCCGCACAGCGCGGACATCGTCCGCTACCTGGGCCTCGCGCGGGACTGCGGCGGCGGCCCGGTCCTGGACCTGGGCTGCGGCGCGGGGCGGCTCGCGGTGCCGTTCGCCCGCCAGGGCTTCCGGGTCGAGGCCGTGGACCGGGACGCCGACAGCCTGGAGCGGCTGCGGGCCTGGGGCCGGCGGATCGGGCCGCAGGTGTCGGAGCGGCTGGTCACCACCCGCGCCGACCTGGCGGGGCTGCGGCTGCGGGGCGGGTACCGGCTGGTCCTGCTGGCCGGGGCGATGATCTCCGCCGTGCCGCCCCGCGCCCGTCCCGGGCTGCTGCGCGAGATCGCCGCGCACCTGGAGCCGGGCGGCGCGCTCGCCCTGGACTTCACGGCGCACCGGCTGCGCGGGCTGGCGGAGGACCCCTCGCGCACCTGGGCGTTCCAGGTGCCGCGGTTCGACGGGGTGGAGGAGTGGACGGTGGCCCGCCAGGAGTTCGACCTGGACGGCATGGGCGAGCACATCACCTACCACTCCGTCCGCACGGGGAAGCTGAGCAGCGAGCGGGTGGTCACGGCCACCCGGAAGTGGATCGTCGACCCGGAGCGGCTCACCGCCGAACTGCACGGGGCGGGCCTGCGCGTGGAACGCCGGCGCGGCCACCGCGTGGACGAGCGGACGGAGAGCGTCCTGCTCGTCTGCCGGGCCGCCGGCTGACCCCGGAGCCGCCGTTCCGCGAGGCCGGGCAAGAGGTACGATGCCCACAAAGGTTTGAGTGGACCAGATCGCGGATGGTGGCGGGGAGATGGCTGTCGTGGAGGAGTCGACCGGCCGCGAGGCGGTGATCCAGCGCCTCCGCGACGTCGGGCTGCGGGTCACCGGGCCGCGTCTCGAAGTGCTGCAAGTGCTGTCGGCGGGCGGCCACATGGACGTCGAGTCCCTCACAGCCGCCGCCCGCGAGCGGCTCGGGACCCTGACCAGCCAGGCGGTCTACGAGATGCTGCGGCACTTCCTGGAGACCGGGCTGGCGTCGAAGTTCGACCGCCCCGGCCTGCCGGCCGTGTTCGAGATCGCCGGCCCGCCGCACCAGCACGCGCTGTGCGTGCGCTGCGGCCGGGTGGAGAACGTCCTGGCGGAGGTGCCCGAGCCGGCCGGCGACGCGATCCGCGCGTGGCGGATGGGCGAAGGCGCCGAGATCACCTTCAAGGGGCTGTGCCCCGACTGCCTGGCCGCGCCGCGCGACTGACGGCCCCGCCCCGCCCGTCTCCCTTCGGCAGCAAGGGAGTTGACCCGCGGAAGATCCCCTACCGCCCCCGCCGGAGCCCCGCCCGGGCCGGCCGGAAGCGCAGTCGCGCACCTCAGAGGCACCCTGTGACGCCCGTCACATCCCGTTCGAGGGGGCGGGAGCCCTCCCGTAGGCATGTGCCAAAGTGTGACTGTCGATTCGTAAGATGAGGGGGTCGCTTCGCGATGGCAACGGGCGACGGCAGGGACGGCATCCAGTCCGCCGACAGGGTGCTGGCCTTCTATCAGGAGCTGCGCCTGCGCGGGGTGTCCGACCTGAACGAGGTCTTCCGGGAGCTCGGGATCGCGCCCGAGGAGTACGAGAAGTGGCGCGCCGAGCTGACCTCCCTCGGCCTGATCGTACCGACCGGCACCACCCACGCCACCCGCGCCGACCTCCAGTCCGGCGCCTGGGAGCCGGGGCCGGACGCGGTCACCGTGATCGACCCCGAGATCGCCCTGCTGCGGATGCTCCAGCGCGAACGCGAGCGGCTGCGCGAGCACCTGGACGAGTCCGACCGGGCGTACAGCGCGCTGGAGAACCTGGTCGGAAGGTTCCTGCGGCCCGGTTCGCTGAACGCCTCCGACGTCGAGGTCGAGATCCTCGACGACTACGGCCGGATCCAGCAGGTGCTGGAGGACATCACCGACGTCATCCGCCACGACCTGACGTCCATGCACGTGACGGCGCTGGTCCGGGAGGTCGCCGACCGGGTGCTCAGCCGCGACCGCCGCCAGATCGACAACGGGGTGCGCATCCGCGCCATCTACCACCAGCGCATCACCAACTCCCCGGAGGCGGTGGAGATGCTCCGCCGCCGGGTCGAGGCCGGGGTGGAGATCCGCCTGTCCCCCGCCGTCCCGATGAACATGATCATCGCGGACCAGCAGTTCGCCGTGCTGCCCGTGCACCCCGACGACCGGGCGGCCGGCGCGATCCTCGCCCGCGGCCCCGCCCTGGTCCGCTCCTACCTCGCGCTGTACGAGCACTGCTGGCACGCGGCCACCCCGTACGGCGACGACGTCGCGCCGGAACTCGGCGGTGACGGCCTGTCGGAACAGCAGCGGGCCGCCCTGAAAATGCTCGCCTCGGGAATGAAGGACGAGAAGGTCGCGCGGAATCTCGGGGTGTCCCTGCGGACGGTGAGCCGAATGCTGTCCGAGCTGATGCAGGAAATGGGCGCGTCGAGCCGTTTCGAGGCCGGCGTACGAGCCCAGCGGCTCGGCTGGCTGGACTGATTTCACAGGCCACTCATCGGGAAAACGAAAAGCCCCGTGTCCGCGGGAGGCGGTCACGGGGGTTTCGGCCCGCCCGAGGCGGGGCGGGTCGTTCAGTCCCAGCCGTTGCCGTCCGCGCGGGACACCGTGCCGACGGCGGCGGCCCCGGTACAGGACGGGCGGACGGGGGCGGCGTGACGGGCGTGCGCGCGGATTCCGGTGGTGTGCACGGCGGACATGATTCCTCCAGGAAGTCTGAATATCGATTCCGTCTCCGCGGATCCGTGCCGCCGGTATTCCGTCGAAGACATCTCCATTCTCATATGGATTCCGCGCCCGGACCACTTTCCTGTAGCGCCTTTAGGGCGGATCTGGAGTTCATACAGACGTTACACCTGCGCATCTTTGGTCAGCTCAAAAGAGCTGTTAGGGTGGTCTTCCGGCCTTCTCGGCCCTCCAGGGGAGAGGCGTCGGCGAGGCAGGAGCGTGCCGCCGCTCCTGCCTCACTCACCTCCGGCCCCCACCGCTCCTCGCGCAGCACGTCCCGGTAGACGTCCAGGGTGCGCGCGGCCGCGGCGTGCCAGCTCATGTTCCGTGCGTGGCGCACCGCCGCCCGCCCCATCTCCGCCGCCTCCTGCGGCCGCCCGGCGAACCAGCGCAGCCGCCGGGCGTACTCGACCGGGTCGTTGCCGCGTACGAGCAGTCCCGTCACCCCGTCGCGCACGGCGGTCGGCAGCCCCCCGACCGCCGACGCCAGCACCGGGGTCCCGCAGGCCTGCGCCTCCAGCGCGACCAGGCCGAAGGACTCGCTGCGCGAGGGCACCACCAGCACGTCCGCCGCCCGGTACCACTGCGCGAGTTCCGCCTGCGGCACCGGCGGGAAGTGCCGCAGCACGTCTGACACACCGAGCTCGCGCGCCAGTTCCCAGGCCTCGCCGCGCGGCCCGGCCCCCGAGTCGCCGCCCACCACCGGGACGACGGTGCGCCGGCGCAGCCGCGGGTCCTGCCGCAGCAGTTCGGCGACCGCCCGGACCATCACGTCCGGGCCCTTGAGGGGCTGGATGCGGCCCGCGTACAGGGGGACGAACGCGTCGGCCGGCAGTCCCAGCCGGGCCCGCGCCGCCGCCCGCCCCCGGCCGGGCCCGAAGGTGCGCAGGTCGACCCCGGGCCGGACGATCTCCGTGCGCCGTTCCTCGGCCGCGTACAGCTCGCGCAACGCCCGGGCCTCGTCAGCGGTGTTGGCGATGAGGCGGTCCGCGGAGCCGACGACCTGGTGCTCGCCGCGGATCCGCAGCTCCGGCTCGGGGGTGTCGCCGTCGGCGAGGGCCCCGTTCTTCACCCGGGCCAGGGTGTGCGCGGTGTGCACCAGCGGGATCCGCCAGCCGGCGGCGGCGATCCGGCCCGCCTGGCCGGAGAGCCAGTAGTGCGAGTGGACCAGGTCGTAGCGCCGCTCCTGCTTGAGCAGCGCCAGCGAGAACGGGACGACCAGGGCGGGCATGTCCTCCTTGGCCAGGGCGGCGCGCGGGCCGGCCTCCAGGTGGCGCACCCGGACGCCGGGGCCGAGGGCGTCCGGGGAGGGGCGGGCCTCGCCCCGGCAGCGGGTGAACAGGTCCACCTCGACGCCGTGTTCGGCGAGCGCGCGGGACAGCTGGACCATGTAGACGTTCATGCCGCCCGCGTCCCCGGTGCCGGGCTGGTGCAGCGGCGAGGTGTGGACGCTGAGCATGGCGACGCGCAGGGACACGTGGAGCTCCTACGGGCAGGGGCCGCGCCCGCCCCGCGCCGCCGGGCGACCGGCGCGCGGTCACGCGGCGAGGAAGGGTTTCTGTCGTCGTGCGGGGTGCGCGGGTGCGCGTGGTACGGGGTGCGCGGGGTACGGGGTGCGCGGGTGCGCGTGGTGCGGGGTGCGGGGTGCGCGGGGTACGGGGTGCGGGGTGCGCGGGTTGCCGTGTACGCGGGGTGCGGTCGTACACGGGATACGCGGGGTGCCGTCTGTACGGGCGCCGTGCGCGGGATACGCGAGGTGCCGTCGGTACCGGCGCCGTACCCGGGGTGCCGTCCGCACCGGCGCGCCCGGGGTGTCGCTAGAAGCCGAACACCGGTCCCGACGGCGGGGCCAGGCGGGTGCCCGGGGCGGGCGGGACGAGGGCGGCGGCCGAGACCGGTCCGCCGGGTTCCGTCTTGAGGGCGGCGGCCAGCCGGTCCGCGCCCTCCGGCATCACCGGGCGCGCCCACGCACCCAGCGCCCGGGCCACCGCCAACTGCGCGGCCAGCACGGGCAGGTGGCGGCCGGCGGCCGTGGGGCGGTGCGCCTCGTACGCGTTGACGTGCCCGAAGTCGGCCGCGGAGCGCACCATCTCGTCGAGCAGGGCGACCGCCCTGCGCGGGTCGAACGCGTCCGGGGAGTAGGCCTCGCGCAGGTCCTCCAGCCCGCGCAGCAGCCGGCGCTCCAGCACCTCCCAGCCGGAGCCCCCGGGCAGGGCCTCGGGGGCCCGGCCCGCGCACTCCTCCCGGACGGCGGCGAAGAGCCGGGCGAGCCAGTTGTTCCAGCTCTCGTCCAGCTCGCGGCGGGCGGCGGCGAGCCGGTCGGCGTGGAAGGCCGTGCGGCGGCCGAGCGGGCGGGCCTGCAGGACGTGCCGACGCAGGGTGTCCGAGCCGTACTCGGTGATCAGGTCCAGCGCCCAGGCCTTCTGGCCGGAGCCCCAGACGAGCGCCTCGTCGTCGATGACGTACGCCTCGTTGACGCAGAAGTGCTGCGGCAGTTTGAGCCCCTGGGCGAACAGCAGGACCGGCAGCAGCACGGCGTGGCAGAAGGCGTGGCCGAACCCGCAGAAGTGGACGGCCCGTTCGGGCAGCGGCCGGTCGCCGTGGCCGAAGAGGTGCATGGCGGCCGCCTCGAAGCAGCCGTCGATCCGGTGCTCGGGGAAGCCGTCGACGGGGACGGGCAGCCCCCACTCTGCGGGGTGGGACACCGCGATGTCCGGCAGCCCGTCCTCGACGAGCGACTCGCACAGCGCGGCCAGCCTCGGCGGCAGACCGGTGCCGGCCCAGTACTCGGCGAGGGCCTCGCGGTACGGCTCCAGCGGGACGTACAGCCGCCGGCAGCGCCGGGGCAGCGCCGGGGAGTCGCACAGGGCGCAGCGCGGCTCCAGCAGGTCACCCCCGTCGTTGGGGCGGGCGCACTCGTGGCACATGCCGCCCTCGCAGGCCGCCGCGCAGTGCGGGCAGGTGCCGGTGACGTGCGCTCCGTGGAGCCAGCGTCCGCAGGGTTCGCAGTACGGGGTCAGGCGGGTCCGGGCGGCGATGACCCCGTCCGCGTACAACTGCCGGAAGAGCTCGGTCAGCCGGCCCCGGTAGCCCTTGTCCTGGCGGGGTCGCACGATGTGGTCGAACTCGACGCCCGAGCGCAGCCAGTCCGACGTGATCGCGGCGCGGTATCCCTCGGCGACCTCCTCCGGTTTGCGGCCGGCGCGGAGCGCGCGGACGTGGACGGAGCTGGCGTGGTCGGCGGTGCCGGTGGTGAACCGGACGGGTTCGCCCTCGGCCCGCAGGAACCGGGCGAGTACGTCGGCGGCGACGTACGGTCCTGCGAGATGGCCGACGTGCAGTTCGCCGTGGGTGGCCGGCGGGGTCGCGGTGATCCAGACGGGGGTGCTCATGGGACCTCCTTGACGCTGTGGTGCGAAGGACGCAGCGAGGCTCGGAACGGAAGGGCAGCGGGTGCCCAGCCAAGACTGACAGAGAAACGAACCGCCCGGTCTGGTATTGGCTTGCGCGTTCGCGCCGTTGCGTGGACACGCCAGCGGACCGCCCCCGCGGCCGGTGCGCGGCCGGTGCGCGGCCGTCAGGCGGCGCAGTCAGCCGGCACGCGCATCCCCCGCACGACCTCGGTCCACAGCTCGTGCGTGGCCAGCGCCCACAGCGCGAGCGCGTCGCGGTCCGACGGCCGCTCCAGCTGACGCGCCAGCAGGGTCCGCACCCGGTCCGGCCGGACCTGCCCGGCCCGCGCCAGCCGCTCCGCCGACAGCAGTTCGCGTACGGGCTCCAGCAGCGGCCCGCCGGGGGCGAGCATCGCGCTGACCGGCAGCGCGAAAGGCTGCCGGGGCCGCCTGCGCACGGCCTTGGGCAGCAGCTCCCGGCCCGCGTCGGCCAGCGCCCGCCGGTCGTGCAGCAGGCGCGGCGGCAGGGCCCGGGCATGCGCGGCCACCGGCGGCCGGCAGAACGGTGTCCGCGCCTCGACGGCCGAGGCCATGCCCAGGTGGTCGAGCCGGCGCAGGTGCCGGGCCGGCAGCCGCCAGCGGCCCTCGAACGCGGCGACCGCGGCCAGCCGGTCACCGCCCGCGGAGCGCAGCTCCCGCTCGACGCGGTCGGCGGCCGAGCCCTCCTCCTCGATGAAGGCCCGGTAGTCGGAGGTGTACAGGTACTCGCGCAGCAGCCGCGGCGCGGCGGACAGCCCGTCGGTGTAGGCGGCGGCCCAGTCGGCGGTGAACGGGCCCGTGCCCGCCGGCCGGGTCCGCGCGCCGGCGCCGAACAGTTCGTCGGCGCCGTCCCCGGTCAGGGCCACGCTGTACCCGGCCTGCCGCACGGCCCGGAAGAGGGCGTACGTGCTCAGCGCGGCCGGGTCGGCGTCGGGCTGCCCCAGGTGCCGGGTGGTGAGGGTCAGCAGCGACCCCAGCTCGGCCGGGTCCAGGGCGACTTCGTGGTGGACGGTACGGGTGTGCCGGGCGACCGCGCGGGCGTACGCGGCCTCGCCGTCGGGCCACCGGCCCCGGTAGCCGAGGTGGAACCCGTGCGGGGCGGGCGCCCCCGCCTCCCGGGCGTACTCGGCCGCCAGCGCGGTGACCAGGCCCGAGGCGAGCCCGCCGCTGGTGAGGACGCACACCGGTACGTCGGCCCGCGCGAGGCGGCGCACCTCCCGGCGGAGCACGTCCGCGGTGGACCGGCGGGCCCGCTCGGGGGCTTCCGGTGCCGGGGGCCGGCGCCTCAGCGCGGCGGGCCTGCCCGGGTGCACGACGGCGGTAGCGCCGGGCGGCAGGGCGCTGATGCCCTCCAGGGCGGTCCGGGCGGAGATCGGGCTGCGCAGGGCGAGGACGGTGTCGAGGCTGTCCGCGCGCGGCGCCGCCCGCACCCCGTCGAACGCCAGCAGCGCCGGGATCTCCGAGGCGAACCGGAACGCCCCGTCCGCGCCCTGGTGGTAGTGCAGGGGCCTGCCGCCCATGGGGTCCACGGCGAGGACCAGCCGGGGGGCCGCGCGGACGTCGAGGACGGCGACGGCGAACATCCCGTCGAGCCGGCGCGCGAACCCCGTCCCGTACTCGGCGTACAGCGCGGGCAGCAGGGTGCCGTCGCACAGGTCGGGGAAACGGTGCCCGCGGGCGGCGAGTTCGCGCCGCAGCTCGGCGTGGTTGTAGATCTCCCCGCCCAGGACGGCGACCACCCCCGGCAGGTGGGCCAGCCGGTACGGCTGCCGCCCGCCGCGCGGGTCGGTCACCGCGAGCCGGTCGCAGCCCAGCGCCCACCCCGGGCCGCGCAGCACCTGGTGCCCGTCGGGGCCGCCGTGCCGCTGCCGGGCCGAGACGGCCGCCAGCTCGGCCGGGTCGGGTGCGGCCGCCCCGGCCGCGAGCGAGCCGAAAATCCTGCCCATGCCGGACGCCTCCGCTTCCCACGCGCGCGTGGATCCCTCGACGATGTGGAGCAGTGAGACCTGCGAGTGGCGTACAGGCGACATGTCGCGAGTACGCCAAAGGGGCCGCCTTGCGGCCGGTGTCCGCGCCCAACAGGCTGATCACATGGAACACTTCGCGACCGATCGCATAGACCGCAGCGCCCCCGAATCCCTGCTGGTCGTGGCCGCGCACCCGGACGACATCGAGTTCTGCGTCAGCGGGACGGTCATGCGGTGGATCGCGCAGGGCACCACCCGGGTGACGTACTGCATCGTCACCGACGGCGGTGCGGGCGGCTACGACGAGCAGCTCCCGCGCCAGGCCATGGGGGACCTGCGCCGGGCCGAACAGGTCCACTCGGCCAAGCGCAGCGGCGTCGACGACGTCCGCTTCCTCGGCTACCCCGACAGCTACGTCGAGGCGAGCGTGGAGCTGCGCCGGGACCTGTGCCGGGTGATCCGGGAGGTCCGTCCGCAGCGCGCCGTCATCCCGAGCCCGGAGATCAACTGGGGCCGGATCGCGGACCTGCACCCCGACCACCGGGCGGTGGGCGAGGCCGCCCTGCGGGCCGTCTACCCGGAGGCCCGCAACCCGTTCGCGCACCCCGAACTCCTCAAGGAGGAGGGCCTGGAGCCGTGGATCGTGCCGGAGCTGTGGCTGATGACGGGGCCGACGCCCAACCAGTACATCGACGTCACCCCCGTCTTCGACCTCAAGGTCGAGGCCCTGCGCATCCACACCTCGCAGACCGCGCACTTCGACGACCTGGCGGGGCTGCTGCGGGAGTGGCTGGGCGAGCACGCCCGTGATGCGGGGCTGCCCCCGGGCCGGATGGCGGAGGCCTTCCAGGTGGTCAGGATCGACTGACCGGCCGGGGGTCCTGCCGGGGCCGGGTCGCGTGCGCCGCGTGGGGCGTACGGGACCCGGCCGTCGTGCTGTCCGGGGTCACCGGTAGACGAGCAGTTCCGCCTCGGCCGCGCCCGCCAGTTCGTAGCGGGTCGCGACCAGGGGGCGGCCGGAGTAGAGGCGGATCAGCGTCGCCGCGTCCCCCCGGAAGCGGGCCGGGGGCCGGCCGGGCACCTCGTTGCCCAGGACCAGCGGGCCCCCGGGGCCGCCGATGTCCGCGACCAGCCGGGGCGTCTCCCGCCTGCGGCTGACCATCCGCAGCAGCGGCAGCGCCAGCGGCAGGCTGTCGCCGGCGTACTCCCCGGGCTCCCCGAGGGCCGCGCGGACGTCGCCCGCGTGGATCCACTCCCCCAGGGCCACCGGGTCGAGCGTGCCGTCGCCCGCGGCGATGACGGGGCCGGCCTCGGTGAGCCCGCGCTCCAGCTCGTCCACGATCCGCACGAGGGGCCAGTCCACGCGCTCGGCCACGTCGGCCGCGTTGGCGGCGGGCAGGAACACCCCTTCCTCCAGCCGGCCCTCCACGATGCGGACCAGGGCGGCCGCGCAGTGCGCGAGCACGTCCCGCACGGTCCACCCCGGGCAGGCGGTGCGGAGCCCGTACGCCGCCTCCGGCGTACGCCGCAACAGCGGGAGCAGCGCGTCCCGTTCGGTGCGCAGCAGCCGGTCCGGGAGCCAGGGGTCGCGCACCTCGGCGTCGGCTTCCACGGCCGCTTCCGTCATGGCCACGGCCATCAGTAGCGGTAGTGGTCGGGCTTGTACGGGCCCTCGACCTTGACGCCGATGTAGGAGGCCTGCTCCGGGCGCAGGGTGGTGAGCTTGACGCCCAGCGCGTCGAGGTGGAGGCG
>NZ_JBWKEZ010000053.1:0-58714 GCF_056434525.1 Streptomyces sp. NPDC044002 | reverse complement strand
CCCCGGGCTTCCGCCCCGGCCCCTCGCGCCTAAAGCGCCGGTGGGGCTGCATACAGCCCCGCCGGCGCTTGAGGCGAGAACGGTTGAAGGGCGGGTAGGGGACCTCGCCCCGCGCAGCGGCCCACCCAGCCGCACACGCCCACCGGCACCAGCCACCCGAACCGGCCCCGCCCGGCAGGCCGCCGGACGGAGTCCGGCGCAGCGGCGCGAAGCCGGGGAGGCGCCCCGGCGCCGAGCCGCGCGAGCGGCGCGTGGAAAAGGCGGCGGCGCGTCTGAAAGGTGGGACGGGGATCCGGCGGCGGGGGGCGGGGGGATACGGTGTGGGCACCATGAGCGCTTCGCAGACCTCCGACGTCCCCACCCTCCTCGTCAAGATCTTCGGCAAGGACCGTCCCGGGATCACCGCCGGGCTGTTCGACACCCTCGCCGCCTACTCCGTCGATGTCGTCGACATCGAGCAGGTCGTCACCCGAGGCCGCATCGTCCTGTGCGCCCTCGTCACCAAGCCCGCCGCCGGCTCCGAGGGCGAGCTGCGCGCCACCGTGCACAGCTGGGCCGAGTCGCTCAAGCTGCAGGCGGAGATCATCTCCGGTACCGGTGACAACCGGCCGCGCGGCAGCGGCCGCTCCCACGTCACCGTCCTCGGGCACCCGCTCACCGCCGAGTCCACCGCCACCATCGCCGCCCGGATCACCGCGACCGGCGGCAACATCGACCGTATCTTCCGGCTCGCCAAGTACCCGGTGACGGCGGTCGAGTTCGCCGTCTCCGGCGTGGAGACCGAGCCGCTGCGCACCGCCCTGGCCACCACCGCCGCGCAGATCGGCGTGGACGTGGCCGTGGTCTCGGCCGGGCTGCACCGCCGGGCGCAGCGGCTGGTGGTCATGGACGTGGACTCGACCCTGATCCAGGACGAGGTCATCGAGCTCTTCGCCGCGCACGCCGGCTGCGAGGCCGAGGTCGCCGAGGTGACCGAGCGGGCGATGCGCGGTGAGCTGGACTTCGAGCAGTCCCTGCACGCCCGGGTCGCGCTGCTGGCGGGGCTGGACGTGTCGGTCGTGGACAAGGTCCGTTCGGAAGTGCGGCTGACGCCGGGCGCGCGGACCCTGATCCGGACGCTGAAGACGCTGGGCTACCAGGTGGGCGTGGTGTCCGGCGGGTTCACGCAGGTCACTGACGACCTGCGGGAGCGGCTGGGGCTGGACTTCGCCTCGGCGAACACCCTGGAGATCGTCGACGGGAAGCTGACCGGCAAGGTCACCGGGGAGATCGTGGACCGGGCGGGCAAGGCCCGGCTGCTGCGCCGTTTCGCCGGGGAGGCCGGGGTGCCGCTGTCGCAGACGGTGGCGATCGGCGACGGCGCCAACGACCTGGACATGCTGAACGCGGCCGGGCTGGGTGTGGCCTTCAACGCCAAGCCGGTGGTCCGCGAGGCCGCGCACACCGCAGTGAACGTCCCCTTCCTGGATGCCGTGCTGTACCTGCTCGGCGTCACCCGTGAAGAAGTGGAAGCGGCCGACCTGGCCTGACCCGTACGTACTCACCCACACACGTACGTACCGCGCCCGGCCGGGTCCTTCCGGCCGGGCGCGCGTCGTCGCGGGCTCAGTGCTCCTTGGGCGTCCAGTAGTCCAGCAGGGTGCACACGCCGGGTTCGAGGGACTTCCACGAACCGGTGAAGGAGACGATGGCCAGCGCGGCGGTCGGGAAGCCCGTACGGGTCATCCGGGCCAGGGTGTCGCCCTCGGAGCGTCCGGAGAGGACGTCGGCGAGGGCGTGCATGCCGGGGTTGTGGCCGATGACGAGGAGGTCGGACACCTCGTCGGGGGTCTCGTTCAGCAGGGCGATGAGCTCGCCGGGCGACGCCTCGTAGATCCGCTCCTCGTACGAGGTCTTCGGCCGGGCCGGGAGGTTCTGGACGGCGAGCTTCCAGGTCTCCCGGGTGCGGGCGGCGGTGGAGCAGAGGGCCAGGTCGAAGGTGATGCCGGTCTCGGCCAGCTTCAGTCCGACGGCGGGCGCGTCCTTGCGGCCGCGTTCCGCCAGCGGGCGGTCGTGGTCGGACACCTGCGGCCAGTCGGCCTTGGCGTGCCGGAGGAGGGCGATCCTGCGGGGTGTGTCGGCGCTCATGGCCCCCAGCTTCGCACGAAACGAGCCACCGGGCGCAGGGTGTTGGAGGCCCTTCCCTCCCCGGTGGGGCGTGCCCGGCGCACGCGGGTCAGCCGACGGCGCGCAGCAGCTGGTGGGTGACCTGGACGAGCGCGGAGCCCTCTTCGGTGGCGGCGTGCGCCTGGCCGGAGCCGGCGAGGAGGAGCAGGAGGAGGCCGAAGGCGAGCGCGGGCAGGGCCAACGCCCACCAGTGCAGGCGGGTGTCGGGGGCGGTGGTGCGGGGGGCGGGAAGGTGTGCGGGGGCCGACATGGCCGCCTCCGTGGGTGTGCGGGTGGGACGGGCTCGCTCTCCTTCGAATCTATGGATCCGAAGGGGCGGTTCCCATCCGGGGCACACCCCACGCGACCCTGAACCTGGCCCCCTAGGGGATGGTGGGGTTAGCCCCACCATCCCCTAGGGGGCCTTGGTGTCAGGGGGAGGCGATGGTCGCGATGACGGCGATGACCACGGTCACCAGCAGCATCGCGCCGAGCACGAGGCCGAGCTTCTTGTGGCCGTTCTGGGGGTTGGGTTCGAGTACGGGCGACATGCCGTTCAGTCTCCCATGCCGCATTCGTCCTCGATCGTGCGGTCCCGGCCGGCGAGGAGGCCCAGGGCGATCTGGGGGACGAGGAGGGCCGCCATCAGGGCCAGCGGGAGGTCCCAGCCGCCGCTGTGCTGGTAGAGGGTGCCGATGACCAGGGGTCCGGGGATGGAGATGAGGTAGCCGGTGCTCTGGGCGAAGGCGGAGAGCTTGACGACTCCGGCCGGGGACTTGGCGCGCAGCCCGATCATGGTGATGACGAGGGGGAAGGCGCAGTTGGAGATGCCGAGCAGCAGGGCCCAGGCCCAGGCTCCGGCGGCGGGGGCGAGGTAGAGCCCCAGGTAGCCGGCGAAGCCGAAGAGGCCGAGGACGACGGCGATGGGGCCCTGGTTGCGCATCCGTCCGGCGAGGCCGGGGATGACGAAGGCCAGGGGGACGCCCATGACCATGGTGACGGCGAGCAGGACTCCGGCGGTGGAGGCGGAGACGCCCGCGTCGCGGAAGATCTGCGGGAGCCAGCCCATGGTGACGTAGGCGCCGGTGGCCTGGAGGCCGAAGTAGCAGGCCAGGGCCCATGCGGTGCGGCTGCGGACGACGGAGGGGCCGGCCGCCGCGGTCGCGGCGGCGGGGGCGGCGGCCTTCTCGCGGCGGCCTGCGGCGGCGATGGGCAGCCAGGGCAGTACGGCGGCGACGGCGAGGACGGCCCAGATGAGCAGGCCGGTGCGCCAGCTGCCGCCGAGGGCGCTGGTGAGGGGGACGGTCGCGGCGGCGGCGAGGGAGGTGCCGGCGGCCAGGGCCATGGAGTAGAGGCCGGTCATGGTGCCGACCCGGTCCGGGAAGTAGCGCTTGACGATCACCGGGAGCAGCACGTTGGTCAGGGCTATGCCGGCCAGGGACAGGGCGCTGGCGGCGAGGAACCCGGCGGCGTTGCCGGTGAAGGGGCGGATCAGCAGGCCCGTGGCGACGGCGGCCATGCCGGCGCAGACGACGGCGGCCGGGCCGAAGCGGCGGGAGAGCCGCGGGGCGGTGACGCCGAAGACCGCGAAGCAGAGGGCGGGGACCGAGGTGATGAGCCCGGCGACGGTGCCGCTCATGTGGAGGCCGGTGCGGGCCTCTTCGAAGAGGGCTCCGAGGCTGGTGATGGCGGGCCGCAGGTTGAGGGCGGCCAGCACGATTCCGACGACGAGTACCGGGCCCAGCCACTTGGGGGCGGCGTCGGCGGGGGCGGGGGCGGGCAGGGCCGTGGAGCCGCCGGCCGCGACCGCCGGGCGGTTCATGGTCTGGATGTCTTCGTCGTGCATCCCGCCATCATAGAATCATGGGATGATTGGTTGTCCAGTCTTGAACCGTTCCGCACGGCTCCGTCCGTCGCCACTCCGCCCGTCGCCGCTCCGGCCGACCCCGAGGGGATTCCACCCGCCATGCCGCTGACCTCGCCCCGGCGATCCGCGCTCGTCGACCAGGTGATCGCCCAGCTGAGGAACCAGATCACGTCCGGCGAGTGGCCGGTCGGGAGCCGGATCCCCACCGAGCCCGAGCTGGTGGAGCTGCTGGGCGTCGCCCGCAACACCGTGCGGGAGGCGGTCCGGGCCCTCGCGCACAACGGGCTCCTGGACATCCGCCAGGGTTCGGGTACGTACGTGCTCGCCACCAGCGAGCTGGCCGGGGTGATGCACCGGCGCTTCGCGGGGGCCGACCCCCGGCACATCGCGGAGCTGCGCTCGACGCTGGAGTCCTCGGCGGCCCGGCTGGCGGCGGAGCGGCGGACCGAGCGGGACCTCGTCCAGCTGGACGCGCTGCTGGCGCGGCGCGAGGAGGCGTGGGCGAGCGGGGACGCGGAGCTGTTCGTGGCGGCGGACGTGAGCCTGCACATGGCGGTGGTGACGGCCTCGCACAACGACGTGCTGATCGAGCTGTACGCGGACCTCGGCGACCTGGTCGCGGACTGGCTGCGGACGGACGTCGGCACCGAGCTGAACCCGGCGGACCACCTGGACCACGCCCGGCTGATCGAGGCGATCCGGCGCGGGGACGGGGACACGGCCGCGGCGGAGGCGGCGGGCTACCCCTTCGTCTGCCTGGGCAAGACCCCGGCCTGATCCGAAAGACACGGCCTACGGGCCTTCGGGGGTGCGCTGGTGGCTCACCCAGGCGGTGCGGACCTCCTTCCAGCAGCGGCCGGTGAGCCGGGTGCGGCCGGCCGGGTCCAGGGGGACGAGGACGCCGTCCCCGTCGACGTCCCACCAGCGCTCGCACTCGACGTGGAGGCGGAGCAGGTCGGTCTCGGGGTAGCCGTTGTGGCAGGACGCGACCACCGTGGAGCCGGTGATCTGCGTGTCGCAGTCGGCGCCGAACAGCTCCCGGACGGGGGGCCGTGCGGGCCGTACGGGTGGCTCGGCGGGGATGTCGTCGAGGTCCACGACGGCCCGGCCGGCCGCTTCGGGGCCGGGCGCGGGTTCCCGTACGCCGGGCTGGGCGAGGGCTCCAGGGCCCAGGAGGCCGGTCAGGAACACCGAGGTGACCAGCAGCGACAGCGCTCGGCTCGGCCTGGCTCCCACGCCCGTACCTCCTCCCCGCGCACACCGGGAAGATCCCGGCATGGTCATTTTGCAGGCATCTGTCCCGGTTTTCGACTCGGGAAGATCCACACCGGGCTCGGACATCCGATCGAGCAGGGGCCGCACGGCGCCCCCTGAGTGCCCCTCAGCCGCCTCCGCCGCCCACGGAAAACGGCGATGGCCGCGCCTTCCGGGAGGAAGGCGCGGCCATCGCCGCGGTACGAGGGGGTGGTCCCGGGATCAGGCACCCATCGCGTGCAGGCCGCCGTCCACGTGGACGATCTCGCCGGTGGTCTTCGGGAACCAGTCCGACAGCAGCGCGACGACACCGCGGCCCGTGGGCTCCGGGTCGCTCATGTCCCACTCCAGCATGGAGCGGTGGTTCCAGGTGTCCGCCAGGTCGGAGAAGCCCGGGATGGACTTCGCGGCCATGGAGCCGAGCGGGCCGGCCGAGACCAGGTTGCAGCGGATGTTCTCCTTGCCCAGGTCGCGGGCCAGGTAGCGGCTGGTGGCCTCCAGGGCGGCCTTGGCCGGGCCCATCCAGTCGTACTGCGGCCAGGCGAACTGCGCGTCGAAGGTGAGGCCGACGACGGCCGCGCCCTCCGCCGGGAAGAGCGGCTT
Organism: Streptomyces sp. NPDC044002; assembly: GCF_056434525.1. Taxonomy (NCBI): domain Bacteria; kingdom Bacillati; phylum Actinomycetota; class Actinomycetes; order Kitasatosporales; family Streptomycetaceae; genus Streptomyces; species Streptomyces sp. NPDC044002. The sequence goes on along the minus strand of NZ_JBWKEZ010000053.1, from coordinate 52,845 downwards.
GCAGGCCATCGTCAGCGACTTCAGCGAGAACGCCGAGACGTGCATGGCGGTGGCGACCGACTCGAACGGGGTGTTCAGGAAGTTGCCGCCGAGGGCGTCCTGCGGGGCGAAGCCGATGGAGTGCACGACGCCGTCGAGGCCGCCGAGCTCGTCGCGGACGAGGCCCTCCAGGCGGGCGAGGTGCTCGTCGTTGGTGACGTCGAGCTCGATCACCTTGACCGGCTTGGGCAGCTTCTTGGCGATGCGCTCGGTCAGCGACGGCCGCGGCCACGCGGTGAGGATGACCTCGGCGCCCTGCTCCTGGGCCAGCCGGGCGGTGTGGAAAGCGATGGAGGACTCCATCAGCACACCCGTGATGAGGATGCGCTTGCCCTCGAGAATTCCGCTCATGGTGATCAGTGACCCATGCCCAATCCGCCGTCAACGGGAATGACGGCTCCGGTGATGTACGCGGCGTCGTCGGACGCCAGGAAGCTGACGGCTGCCGCGATCTCCTCGGGCTGCGCGTAGCGGGCGAGCGGTACGTTCGCCACGATGCCCGCACGCTGCTCGTCGGTGAGCACCTTCGTCATGTCGGTGTCCACGAAGCCGGGGGCGACCACGTTGAAGGTGATGTTGCGGGAGCCCAGCTCACGGGCGAGCGAGCGGGCGAAGCCCACCAGCGCGGCCTTGGAGGCGGCGTAGTTGGCCTGGCCGGCCGAGCCCAGCAGGCCCACGACCGAGGAGATCAGGACGACGCGGCCCTTCTTGGCGCGGAGCATGCCGCGGTTCGCGCGCTTGACCACGCGGAAGGTGCCGGTGAGGTTGGTGTCGACGACGGAGGCGAAGTCCTCCTCCGACATCCGCATCAGCAGCGTGTCCTTGGTGATGCCGGCGTTGGCCACCAGCACCTCGACGTTGCCGTGCTTCTCCTCGATCTCCTTGTAGGCCTGCTCCACCTGCTCGGAGTCGGTGATGTCACAGCGCACCGCCAGCACACCGAGCGAGGTGAGCTCCTGCGGGGGCTCGCCCGAACGGTACGTGATGGCGACCTTGTCGCCGGCCTCTGCGAAGGCTCGGGCGATGGCGAGGCCGATGCCCCGGTTTCCTCCGGTGACGAGAACCGAGCGGCTCAACGGATCACCCTTTCGCTAGCGGTCTGATTAGCAAAAACCTATAGGCCGCGCCGGGCATCCGGAGAATCGGGCTCCGACAGGGCCTCGCGATCCGCTCTGTCGAGTCCCTACAGAAAGATGTAGGCACAGCCGCCCCGGGCGCGACATGATCGGGGCGACCGGCCCCGACCCCGGGAGGACTTCCGTGGCCCATTCCATCGACGCGGCTTTCACCGCGCTGCCCCTGCGGGCGCTCGCCGACGCGGCACTCGCCCGGGCCCGCGCGCTGGGCGCCGACCATGCCGACTTCCGGCTGGAGCGGATCCGCAGCGCCTCCTGGCGGCTGCGCGACGCCAAGCCCTCCGGCGGCTCCGACACCACCGACCTCGGTTACGCGGTCCGGGTGGTGCACGGCGGCAGCTGGGGCTTCGCCTCCGGCGTGGACCTGACCATGGACGCCGCCGCCAGGGTGGCCTCGCAGGCCGTGGCCATGGCGAAGCTGTCCGCCCAGGTGATCAAGGCGGCCGGCTCGGACGAACGGGTGGAACTGGCCGAGGAGCCGGTGCACGCCGACAGGACCTGGATCTCCGCCTACGACGTCGACCCCTTCGAGGTGCCGGACGCCGAGAAGTCGGCGCTGCTCGCCGACTGGAGCGCGCGGCTGCTGGCGGCCGAGGGCGTGGCGCACGTGGACGCCTCCCTCCTCGCCGTCCACGAGAACAAGTTCTACGCCGATACGGCGGGCACCTCGACCACCCAGCAGCGGGTGCGCGTCCACCCCCAGCTCACCGCGGTCGCCGTCAACGGCACCACCGGCGAGTTCGACTCGATGCGCACGATCGCCCCGCCCACCGGGCGCGGCTGGGAGTACCTGACCGGCACCGGCTGGGACTGGGACGCCGAGCTGGAGCAGATCCCGGCCCTGCTCGCCGAGAAGATGCGGGCCCCCAGCGTGCAGGCCGGCCGCTACGACCTGGTCGTGGACCCGTCCAACCTGTGGCTCACCATCCACGAGTCCATCGGCCACGCCACCGAGCTCGACCGGGCGCTGGGCTACGAGGCCGCGTACGCGGGGACCTCCTTCGCCACCTTCGACCAGCTGGGCAAGCTCAAGTACGGCTCCTCGATCATGAACGTGACCGGTGACCGCACCGCCGAGCACGGTCTGGCCACCATCGGCTACGACGACGAGGGCGTCGAGGCGCAGAGCTGGGACCTGGTCAAGGACGGCACCCTGGCCGGCTACCAGACCGACCGGCGGATCGCGAAGCTGACCGGCCTCGGCCGCTCCAACGGCTGCGCGTACGCCGACTCCCCCGGGCACGTGCCCGTGCAGCGGATGGCGAACGTCTCGCTCCGGCCGGACCCGGGCGGGCTCTCCACGGAGGACCTGATCGGCGGGGTGGAGCGCGGGATCTACGTGGTCGGCGACCGGTCCTGGTCGATCGACATGCAGCGCTACAACTTCCAGTTCACCGGGCAGCGCTTCTTCCGGATCGAGAACGGCAGGCTGGCCGGACAGCTGCGCGACGTCGCGTACCAGGCCACCACCACCGAGTTCTGGGGCTCCATGGAGAAGGTCGGCGGCCCGCAGACCTACGTCCTGGGCGGCGCCTTCAACTGCGGCAAGGCCCAGCCGGGGCAGGTCGCGGCGGTCTCGCACGGCTGCCCGTCGGCCCTGTTCCGCGACGTGAACATCTTGAACACCACCCAGGAGGCCGGACGCTGATGTCGCCGAACCGCACGAAGCCCCACGAGATCGTCGAGCGGGCCCTGGAGCTGTCCACCGCCGACGGCTGCGTCGTCATCGCGGACGAGGAGTCCAGCGCCAACCTGCGCTGGGCCGGGAACGCGCTCACCACCAACGGCGTCACCCGCGGCCGGACCCTGACGGTCATCGCCACCGTCGACGGCAAGGAGGGCACGGCCTCGGGGGTCGTCTCGCGCTCCGCCGTCACCGCCGCCGACCTGGAGCCGCTGGTCCGGGCCGCCGAGGCGGCCGCACGGGCGGGCGGTCCCGCCGAGGACGCCCAGCCGCTGGTGACCGGCACCCCGGCCTCACCGGACTTCACCGACGCCCCGGACGAGACCTCCTCGGCCGTGTTCGCGGACTTCGCCCCGGCCCTCGGCGAGGCCTTCGCCCGGGCCCGGGCGGGCGGCCGCGAGCTGTACGGCTTCGCGAACCACGAGCTGACCTCCACCTACGTCGGCACCTCGACCGGGCTGCGGCTGCGCCACGACCAGCCGAACGGCACCCTGGAGCTCAACGCCAAGTCGCCCGACCGGCTGCGCTCGGCCTGGGCCGGCCGGGCCACCCGGGACTTCAAGGACGTGGACCCGACGGCCCTGGACGCGGAGCTGGCCGTGCGGCTGGGCTGGGCCGAGCGGAAGGTCGAGCTGCCGGCGGGCCGGTACGAGACCCTGCTGCCGCCGACCGCGGTGGCCGACCTGCTGATCTACCAGATGTGGTCGGCGACGGCCCGGGACGCGACGGAGGGCCGGACGGTCTTCTCCAAGCCCGGCGGCGGCACTCGGATCGGGGAGCGGCTGTCGCGGCTGCCGCTGACCCTGCGCAGCGACCCGAACGCGCCGGGCCTGGAGTCCTCGCCGTTCGTGATCGCGCACAGCTCGGGCGACGACGCGTCCGTCTTCGACAACGGCCTGCCGGTCCCGGCGACGGAGTGGATCAAGGAGGGCGAGCTGGCCCGGCTGACCACGACCCGGCACAGCGCCGCGCTGACCGGGCTGCCGCTCTCCCCGTCCTTCGGGAACCTGATCCTGGACGGGGGCGGCGAGAAGTCCCTGGACGAGATGGTGGCGGGCACCGAGCGGGGTCTGCTGCTGACCTGCCTCTGGTACATCCGCGAGGTGGACCCGGCCACGCTGCTGCTCACCGGCCTGACCCGGGACGGGGTCTACCTGGTGGAGAACGGGCAGGTCACGGGCGAGGTGAACAACTTCCGGTTCAACGAGTCGCCGGTGGACCTGCTGTCGCGGGCCTCGGAGGCGGGGCGCACCGAGAAGACCCTTCCGCGCGAGTGGGGCGACTGGTTCACGCGGGCCGCGATGCCGCCCGTCCGCATCCCGGACTTCAACATGAGTTCGGTCAGCAAGGGCGTCTGATCCACCTAGACTGAGCTCGGCATTTCCACATTTCGTAAGGAGTCGAGAGACCGTGACGGACATCGTCGACGAACTGAAGTGGCGCGGGCTGTTCGCCCAGTCCACGGACGAAGAAGCGCTGCGCAAGGCCTTCGCGGACGGTCCCGTCACGTTCTATTGCGGCTACGACCCGACCGCGGCCTCGCTGCACGTGGGACACCTGGTGCAGGTGCTCACGATGCGCCGGCTCCAGCTGGCCGGCAACAGGCCGCTGGCGCTGGTCGGCGGGGCCACCGGGCAGATCGGGGACCCGCGCCCGACGGCCGAGCGCACCCTGAACGACCCCGCGGTCATCGCGGAGTGGGTGAACCGGCTGCGTTCGCAGATCGAGCCGTTCCTGTCCTTCGAGGGCGAGAACGCCGCGGTCTTGGTGAACAACCTGGACTGGACGGCGGGCATGTCCGCCATCGAGTTCCTGCGGGACATCGGCAAGCACTTCCGCGTCAACAAGATGCTGACGAAGGACTCGGTCGCCAAGCGGCTGGAGTCCGACCAGGGCATCAGCTACACGGAGTTCAGCTACCAGCTGCTCCAGGGCATGGACTTCCTGGAGCTGTACCGGCGCCACGGCTGCACCCTCCAGCAGGGCGGCTCCGACCAGTGGGGCAACCTGACGGCGGGCCTGGACCTGATCCACCGGGTCGAGCCGGCGGCGCACGTGCACGCGATGGCGACCCCCCTGATGGTCAAGGCGGACGGCACCAAGTTCGGCAAGACCGAGGGCGGGGCCGTCTGGCTGGACCCGGAGATGACCACCCCGTACGCGTTCTACCAGTTCTGGCTGAACGTGGACGACCGGGACATCTCGACCTACATGCGGATCCTGTCCTTCAGGTCCCGTGAGGAGCTGGAGGAGCTGGAGGCGCAGACCGCGGAGCGTCCGCAGATGCGGGCCGCCCAGCGGGCGCTGGCGGAGGAGCTGACCACGCTGGTGCACGGCGCGGACCAGTGCTCCGCCGTGATCGCGGCGTCGAAGGCGCTGTTCGGCCAGGGCGACCTGGCGGAGCTGGACGAGGCCACGCTGACCGCGGCCCTCTCCGAGCTGCCGCACGCCCGCGTCGCCGAGCTGGCGCAGGTCGTGGACCTGTTCGCGGAGACCGGCCTGGTCGCCAGCAAGTCCGCGGGCCGCCGCACCGTGAAGGAGGGCGGCGCCTACGTGAACAACGTGAAGGTCACCGCCGAGGACGCGGTCCCCGCGCCGGAGGACCTGCTGCACGGGCGCTGGCTGGTGCTGCGCCGCGGCAAGAAGAACCTGGCCGCGGTGGAGGTCACCGGCGCCTGACGCGTACGGAGCACGGCGAAGGGGCCGGCGCGGACTTCACCGTCCGCGTCGGCCCCTTTCGCCGTACCCGGGTCAGACCGTGTGGCGTCTGCCGCCCCGCAGGGCCATGTAGACCATGTCGCCGAGGCCGACGATGACCACGGCCCCGATGAGCTGGAACAGGTGCCGGAGCCAGTCGACGCCCCTGGTGTCCTCGACGCCGACCCAGCGCGAGACGGCGTTTCCGAGGATGGCGCCGGCGATGCCGAAGAGGGTGGTCAGCCAGAGGGGCTGGTGTTGTTTGCCCGGCAGGATGGCGCGGGCTACGAGGCCCAGCACGAAACCGACGATGATCGCCCACAACCATTGCATGTCGAGCCTCCTCGTGGCGCGTTGTGCGCATGTGGGCCCAGTTTCGACCCATCCGGCGTACAACGCATTTCGGACACTCCCGTTCGGGGGCACCCCCTCTCCTCGCCCCGGCAGGCGCGGCGTACCGTGGAGTGGTCCGGACCGGGGAGTGTCCGGCGGGCGGATCGGGCGGTGGAGCATGCAGCGGACGAAGCGGAACGGACCCGAGGTATTCCGGATCACCGGGGCCCGGATGGGCCTCGCCGAGGACGTACGGGGGCGCCAGCGCCGGTACGTCATCTCGATGGGGATCCGGACCCTGTCGGTGGTCGCCACGGTGGTCCTGTGGAACGTGGAGCGCCACGTGGCCATGGTGACGCTGGCCGCCGGCCTGCTGCTGCCGTACATCGCCGTCGTCATCGCCAACGCGGGACGCGAGTCGACGCCGAATCTGCCCTCGAACTTCATCCCCGCCCCTGTGCGCCCGGCACTGGACTCGGGAAACCTCAATAAAAGCTCAGATCAATCATGAAGTTCCGGTGCACCGCACGGGGTCGTGCGTGACATACTGCCTACGCGCTCCGCATCCCCCGTCGGAGCGACGGACCGACGCCGGGCAGCTCCCCCCGTGGCTGCCCGGCGTCGCCCTTCCGTTTGTAGGGTTGGGGCCGTGACTTCTCCCGAAACCCCCACCTGCTCCGCCAAGGGCTGCCGCGACGCGGCCGTCTGGGTCCTGGCGTGGAACAACCCGAAACTGCACACGCCGGAGCGGCGCAAGACCTGGCTGGCGTGCGCGGAACACCGCGAACACCTCTCCCAGTTCCTGGGGGTCCGCGGTTTCCTCAAGGACGTCGTGAAGCTGGACGAATGGGTCCAGCCCGAGGGCTCCGAGCGCGAGCGCCCGTAGGCCCCGGGGCGTCGGCCGCCCCGGGGCGTTCAGCGGCCCGGGGGCGTCAGCGGCCCGGGGGTGTCAGCCGCCGATCGCCGACATGGGGCGGTCGGGCTGCAGGAAGGACGGGTCGTCGAGTCCGGACCCGGCCTTCTTGCCCCACATCGCCACCTTCCACAGGCGGGCGATCTCCTCGTCCGGGGCGCCCGAGCGCAGCGCGGAGCGCAGGTCCGACTCCTCGGTGGCGAACAGGCACGTACGGATCTGGCCGTCGGCCGTGAGCCGGGTGCGGTCGCAGGCTCCGCAGAAGGGGCGGGTGACGGAGGCGATCACGCCGACGGTGGCCGGGCCGCCGTCGACCACCCAGCGCTCGGCCGGGGCCGAGCCGCGCTCCTCGGCGCCTTCCTCCGTGAGGGTGAAGCGGGTGCGCAGGGAGGCCAGGATGTCCCCGGCGGTGATCATGCCGTCGCGCTTCCAGCCGTGCTGGGCGTCCAGGGGCATCTGCTCGATGAAGCGGAGCTCGTACTCGTTCTCCACGGCCCAGGCCAGCAGGTCGGGCGCCTCGTCGTCGTTCAGTCCCGGCATCAGGACGGCGTTGACCTTGACGGGGGTGAGGCCGGCCTCGCGGGCGGCGGCCATGCCGTCGATCACGTCGTGGTGGCGGTCGCGGCGGGTGAGGGTCTTGAAGACCTCGGGCCGCAGCGTGTCGAGGGAAACGTTCACCCTGTCCAGGCCGGCGGCCTTGAGGGCCTGGGCGGTGCGCTTGAGGCCGATGCCGTTGGTGGTCAGCGACATCTTGGGGCGGGGCTCCAGGGCCGCGCACTGCTCCACGATGCCGACCAGGCCGGGCCGCAGCAGCGGCTCTCCGCCGGTGAAGCGGACCTCGGTGATGCCGAGGCTGGTCACGGCGATGCGGATCAGCCGGACGATCTCGTCGTCACTCAGCAGGTCGGTCTTTCCCAGCCACTGCAGGCCCTCCTCGGGCATGCAGTAGGTACACCGCAGGTTGCACCGGTCGGTGAGCGAGACGCGCAGGTCAGTGGCCACGCGGCCGTACGTGTCGAGAAGCACTGTGGGCCCCCTCCCCTGTCCGGATCTAGAGGTTTCTTCAGTTCGAGCGTACGCGACCCGTGTGTCGGGGAGGGATGCCCGAATGAACGAGACGTAACGCGGCCGCGTCGTAGGGAACTACGACGCGGCCACGCACGGTGTTCGTACGGTTTCGGGGAGCCGCTGTCAGTGGGCCCCGGTGCCGGTGAGGGAGCGTACCTCCAGCTCGGCGAACTTCTGCGGGTCGGCCTCCTCCTTGGACAGGACCGTTCCCAGCCACCCGAGGAGGAAGCCGAGGGGGATGGAGATGATCCCCGGGTTCTCCAGCGGGAACCAGTAGAAGTCGGCGTCCTTGAACATCGAGGTGGGCTTGCCGGAGACGACCGGGGAGAAGAGGACGAGCCCGACCGCCGAGATCAGCCCGCCGTAGATCGACCACAGCGCGCCCCGGGTGGTGAAGCGCTTCCAGAAGAGGCTGTAGAGGATCGTCGGGAGGTTCGCGGAGGCCGCGACCGCGAAGGCGAGGGCGACCAGGCCGGCCACGTTCATGTCGCGGGCGAGGGCCCCGAGGAAGATGGCGACGGCGCCGATGACCACGGTGGACCAGCGGGCGGCGCGCACCTCCTCCTTCTCGGTGGCCTGTCCCTTGCGGATGACGTTCACGTAGATGTCGTGCGCGAAGGAAGAGGAGGAGGCCAGGGTCAGGCCCGCGACCACGGCGAGGATGGTGGCGAAGGCGACCGCCGAGATCACCGCGAGCAGGATCGCGCCGCCGGTGGAGTCCGCGCCGCCGCCGATCTCCTGAGCGAGCAGCGGGGCGGCGGTGTTGCCCGCCTTGTTGGAGGCCAGGATGTCGGCCCGCTTGAGCAGGGCCGCGGCGCCGAAGCCGAGGGCGATGGTCATCAGGTAGAAGGCGCCGATGATGCCGATGGCCCAGTTCACGGACTTGCGGGCGGCCTTGGCCGTGGGGACGGTGTAGAAGCGGATCAGGATGTGCGGCAGGCCGGCGGTGCCGAGGACCAGGGCGAGGCCGAGGGAGATGAAGTCGAGCTTGGTGAGCCCGTCCTTGCCGTACTTGAGCCCGGGCTCCAGGAACTTGGTGCCCTGGCCGCTGTTCTCCGCGGCCTGGCCCAGCAGGGCGGAGATGTTGAAGTCGAACTTCAGCAGCACCAGGAAGGTGATCAGCAGGGCGCCCGCGATGAGCAGGACGGCCTTGACCATCTGGACCCAGGTGGTGCCCTTCATGCCGCCGATGGTGACGTAGACGATCATCAGCAGGCCGACCAGGGCGACGACGGCGACCTTGCCGCCGTCGCTGGTGATGCCGAGGAGCAGCGAGACGAGCACGCCGGCGCCGGCCATCTGGGCGAGCAGGTAGAAGATCGAGACCACGATGGTGGAGGTGCCCGCGGCGGTGCGGACGGGCCGCTGGCGCATCCGGTACGCGAGGACGTCGCCCATCGTGTAGCGGCCGGAGTTGCGCAGCGGCTCGGCGACCAGCAGCAGGGCCACCAGCCAGGCGACGAGGAAGCCGATGGAGTAGAGGAAGCCGTCGTAGCCGAAGAGGGCGATGGCTCCGGCGATGCCGAGGAAGGACGCGGCGGACATGTAGTCGCCGGAGATGGCGAGGCCGTTCTGGAACCCGGTGAACTGGCGGCCGCCGGCGTAGAAGTCGGCGGCGTCCTTGGTCTGGCGGCCGGCCCAGACGGTGATGATGAGGGTGGCGACGACGAACAGCCCGAAGAGGGTGATGATCAGCGGGCGGTGCTCGCTCGCTCCGGCGGCGGACGTCAGCCCGGGGAGGGTGTGCGCGCTCGGGGTCATGCTCCGGCCTCCATGCGCTTCTTGATGGCCTCGGCCTTGGGGTCGAGCTTGGCGGCGGCGTGCCGCGAGTAGAGCCAGGCGATCAGGAAGGTCGTCAGGAACTGGGCGACGCCGAGGACCAGGGCGACGTTGATGTTGCCGAAGAGCTTGGTCCCCATGAAGCCGCCCGCGTAGCTGGACAGCAGGACGTAGAGCAGGTACCAGGCGATGAAGGCCACGGTGAGCGGGAAGGCGAAGGACCGGTAGGAGCCGCGCAGTTCGGCGAATTCGGGGCTCTGCTGGACGCGCGTGAACTCTTCGGCCGACGGGTGTGCCGGGGCCGGGGCCGCGCCGCCCGGCGGCGGCGCTGCTTCGGTGGTCACGGGGGGTTCTCCTTGTGACGCGGGTGCGGTGGGGACGACGGACAAAACAACCTCCGTGTGGGGGGACGGTGGTGCTGATCCCCCCTGTCAACGGCACGGCCGGCGTGTCGGGACGGTTCAACACCCGCTGATTCTTTGAGAACTTCTTTCTCGAACTGATGGCGCAAACAGGGACGTCAGCGCTAGGTTCGCGTGTCATGAACCCGTCCGACGCGACCGCGTGCGGACGGCTTTTTCACGGATGATGTGGAGATCCCATGGCTCATCTGGGACACGACCGCCGGCGAGCCCTCGCCGTACCGGTCGGCCTGGCGCTCACTGCCTCGCTCGCCTTCCTGCCCTCGGTGGCCGCCTCGGCCGCCCCGCTGGGCAACACGGCGGACTCGGTGACGGCCGCGCAGCCCGCCGCCACCGGCCCGAAGCTGTCCTACGTGGCGAACCTGAACGTGTACGCCACGGCGACGGCGGCGAAGAAGGCCATCGAGCGGGCCGGCGGGACGGTCGTGGTCGCCCACGAGCAGATCGGGGTCATCGTCGCGCACTCCGAGAACCCGGACTTCGCCAAGCAGCTGCGGGCGCAGCGCGGCCTCTTCGCGTCGGTCGGCGCCACTCGTACGACCGCCCTGAAGGCGGTGCAGACCACCGAGGAGGGCACGACCCAGACGCTGAGCGCGGCCGATGCCGCCAAGGCGGCGGCGCAGGCCGAGCCGGGCCAGGAGCCCCTGGAGTCCAACCAGTGGGACCTGCGGGCTATCAAGGCCGACGCGGCGCACAAGATCAACGATGGCAGCCCCGACGTCACCGTGGGCGTCATCGACACGGGTGTCGACGACACTCACCCCGACTTGGCCCCCAACTTCTCCAAGGAGCAGTCGGCCAACTGCGTCGGCGGCGTCGCCGACACCACCGACGGCGCGTGGCGCCCGTACACCAACGGCAGCGACCACGGCACCCACGTCGCCGGCACCATAGCCGCCGCCCGCAACGGGATCGGCGTCAGCGGTGTCGCGCCGGGCGCGAAGGTCGCCGGCATCAAGGTGAGCGAGCCCGGGACCAGCCTCTTCTACACCGAGGCGGTCGTCTGCGGCTTCATGTTCGCCGCCGAGAAGGGGATCGAGGTGACCAACAACAGCTACTACGTCGACCCGTGGAACTACACCTGCAAGAACGACGACGACCAGAAGGCGCTGGTGGAGGCCCTCACCCGGGCCACCAAGTACGCCGAGCGCAAGGGCGTCCTCAGCGTGGCCTCGGCCGGCAACTCCAACCACGACCTGGCGGCGGACTCGATCCAGGACACCACCAGCCCGAACGACAGCACCCCGGTGCCGCGCACCATCGACCCGAAGGTCTGCCTGGACCTGCCCACCCAGCTGCCGGGTGTGGTCACGGTGAGCGCGACTGGCGACAAGGGCTTCAAGTCGTACTACTCCAGCTACGGCCTGGGTGTCGTCGACGTCGCGGCCCCCGGCGGCGACAAGTGGCAGGTCCCGGCCACCCCGGACGCCAACGGCCGCGTGCTGTCGACCGTCCTGGGCGGCGGCTACGGCTACAAGCAGGGCACCTCGATGGCCGGCCCGCACGTCGCGGGCGTCGCGGCGCTGCTCAAGAGCGCCCACCCGACGGCCACGCCCTCGCAGCTCCAGGCCATGCTGAAGGCCCAGGCCACGAAGGTCGCCTGCCCGGAGAAGATCTACGACGCCACCGGCCAGCTGGTCAACGCCACCACCTGCACCGCCAAGTGGGGCCAGACGGCGTACTACGGCGCGGGCGTGGTGGACGCGCTGAAGGCCGTCCAGTAGGAGCGCATCGCGTGAACGCGTGAGGGCCGGGCGGGGGTTCTCCCCGCCCGGCCCTTCGGCACTCAGGGCTTGATCAGGACCTTCAGCGCGCTGCGGTCGTCCATCGCGCGGTAGCCGTCCGGGACCTCGTCCAGGGAGACGGCGCGGTCGAAGACGGGGGCCGGGTCGATCGCGCCGCTCAGCACGTCCTCCAGCAGCTCCGGGATGTAGGCCCGGACCGGGGCCACGCCGCCGCGCAGGGTGATGTTCCGGTCGAACATCACGCCGAGGTCGAGACCGGTGCCGCTGCCGTGCGGGACGCCGACGTAGCCGATGGCGCCGCCGTCGCGGGTGATGTTCACGGCGGTCCGCATCGACTGCTCGGTGCCGACCGCCTCGATGACGGCGTGCGCGCCCTGGCCGCCGGTCAGCTCGCGGACGGCGGCCTCGGCGGCCTCACCGCGCTCGGCGACCACGTCGGTGGCCCCGAAGAGCTTGGCGATGTCCGTACGAGCGCTGTGCCGGCCGAGCGCGATGATCCGCTCGGCGCCGAGCCGCTTGGCCGCGAGGACCCCGCACAGGCCGACCGCGCCGTCGCCGACGACGGCGACGGTGGAGCCGGCGCGGACGCCCGCGCCCAGGGCGGCGTGGTGGCCGGTGCCCATGACGTCGGACAGCGCGAGCAGCCCGGTCAGCAGGTGGTCGTCGGAGGCGGCCGCGGCGGGCAGCTTCACCAGGGTGCCGTCGGCGTGCGGGACCCGGACGGCCTCGCCCTGGCCGCCGTCGAAACCGACCGAGCCCCAGAAGCCGCCGTGCACGCAGGAGGTGTACAGGCCCTCGGAGCAGTAGTCGCAGGTGCCGTCGGACCACATGAAGGGGGCGACGACCAGGTCGCCGGCCTTCAGGCCGGAGACGGCGGAGCCGGTCTCCTCGACGATGCCCAGGAACTCGTGCCCGATCCGCTGGCCCGGCTGGCGCGCGGCCTCGCCGCGGTAGGCCCACAGGTCGCTGCCGCAGATGCAGGCGCGCAGGACGCGGACGACGGCGTCCTCGGGGCGCTGGATCGCAGCGTCGGGCACCTCCTCCACGCGGATGTCGTGCGGGGCGTGGATGACGGTGGCGCGCATGGTGGTGCAGCCCTCCGGATCAAGTAGTTCAGTCTTGTATGACTTCCCTACCGTACGCCTGCTCGCGAGTGATCGCGCCCGTGGCCAGCAGGTACTGGGCCGCGAGGTAGGTGGCCATGATCCAGAAGTCGGGGCGCGGCAGCTGGGGCCACTCGGCGACCCCGGTCGCGATGAGGGTGTCGGACAGCAGGAACAGCGCCCCGCCGGCGCCCGCCGCGCGCCCGAGGGCACTGGAGCGGAAGGCCATGGCGGTGAGCAGCAGGCTGTACCCGGCGACGGGGATCCGCAGGCCGGCCGGCAGGTCGGGCCACAGCAGCGCGACGGTCCCGACGAGCGCGAGGGCGTACGCGCCCCCGAGCGCGGGGTTCGTCCGGCCCCGGCCGAAGAGGGCCAGGTAGCAGACGTGCCCGAGGGCGAAGGAGCCCATCCCGATCAGGAAGGCGGGCTCGGCGTCGAAGAGCAGCGCGAGGTCCCCGCCCCACCCGAAGAGCAGGGCGGCGACCAGCAGCCGGGGCGCGCGGCGGGTGAGTGCGTACCCCACCAGCAGCGGCATCAGCAGCGGCTTGGCGAGGACGTGCCCGAGGTGCCAGCCGGCCAGCAGTGAGCCGAGGTCGGCGGCGGCGGCCGCGGCGAAGCCGGCGAGCAGCACGCGCCCGGTCCGCCCGGCGGCCGCGTCCCGGACGGACCGGGAGGGCGTACGGGTCCCCGCGGCGCTCACGCGGCGCGCTCCGGCGCGGCCGCGGCGGTGGTCTCCGCGGCGGGCACGGCGGCGCGCCCGGCTTCGGCCCGCTCGGCTTCGGCCCGCTCGGCTTCGGCCCGCTTGGCGGCCGGCTGCCAGCCCGGCCCCCGGAACACCCGCCCGGCGCGCTCGCGCCAGCTGTCGGCGGCGCGTACGTCGCGGGCGATGGCGGCGTACTCGTGGGTGGCGACGCGCAGCGGGTTGTGGGTGCCGATGTTCTTGGTCAGCCCGTAGACGGGCCGCTCCGTCTCCCCCACCCAGGAGCCGAACATCCGGTCCCAGACGATCAGGATCCCGCCGAAGTTGCGGTCCAGGTAGCCGCCCTGGGAGGCGTGGTGGACGCGGTGGTGGGAGGGGGTGTTGAAGACGTACTCGTAGGGCCGCGGGAGCTTGCCGATCCGCTCGGTGTGCACCCAGAACTGGTAGAGCAGGTTGATGCCGTAGCAGAAGGGGATCGCGGCCGGGTGCACGCCGAGGGCGACCATCGGGAGGTAGAACCACCAGGTGGTCGCGCTGGTCCAGGGCTGGCGCAGGGCGGTGGTGAGGTTGAACCTGCGGCTGCTGTGGTGGACGACGTGGCAGGCCCACAGGATGCGGATGACGTGGTGGAGCCGGTGCTGCCAGTAGTAGAGGAAGTCCTGGACGAGCAGCATCAGCAGGGCGGTCCACCACAGGAACGGCACCCGCAGCGGGGTCAGCTCGTAGACGGCGGTGAAGACCGCGACGACCGGGATCTTCCAGAGCAGGTCGAAGCCGATGCTGCCGATCCCCATGGTGACGCTGGTCACCGCGTCCTTGGCGTCGTAGCCGGCGGCGTCCTCGTCGGGATGGAGCCGGTAGCTGACCACCTCGATGACGGTGAGCAGCACGAAGGCGGGTATGGACCACAGCACGACATCGGGCAGGTTCGGCATGACCGCACCATAGAGGCGCTTTCGGGGGCGCCGCTAGAGGTTGTTACCGATCGGTATCCGGCGAAGTTACCGGCGGTACCCGGGATACTGGCGACCGGATCGGGGAGGTCCTTTGACGGGTGTGGAAAGCGTTCTCTTAAGGGTGGCGGGCACCGCCGCGAGCGCCGTGGTCAAGTCCTTCCTGGCGCGGGCCCCCGGCGCGGGCCTGGCCCCCGACCCGGTCCGGCCCGGCCGTCCCTGGTCCAAACCCCCGGCGGAACTGCGCGACCCGGAGGTACGCCGGCTCACCGAGACGCTGGCCGGACGGCTCGACGCGGCCTCGGCCGCACTGCCCGAGAACGAGCGGCTGGCCGCGGTGGACGCCGTCGGCGACGCCTTCGCCGCCCTGGGCGCCCTGGACATCGACGACCTGCTCGCCCTGGACCTCTCGCCCGAGGCCCTCGCGGACCGGGTCCTGACCCACACCCCGCCGGCGGGCCTCGGCGACGCCGCGCAGGCCCTGTACCGGGACCTGGTCGCCCAGAGCTGCGTGCACGCGGTGGAGCACATGACCAGCCTGCCGGCCTTCGCCCCGCGGGCCACGATCGAGATCCTGCACCGCACCGGCGTCCTGGCCGATGCGGTGCACGACCTCAAAAAGAAGAAGGAGCGGGACGCGGACGGCGCAGCCCACGCCTTCGAGCAGCGGTACGCCGAGTACGTCGCCGACACCCACGGCCGGCTCCAGCTCTTCGGCATCACCCTCAGCCGCTCCCCGCAGGAATGGCCCCTGGACGTGGCCTACATAAGCCTCGCGGTGAGCAGGGAGCAGCTGCTCCCTGGGAACCCCGCCGCCCACCGCACGGTCCGCAGGGCGGACGAGGCACTGGCCTCCGCCGAACGCACGCTGCTGCGCGGCCCCGCCGGTTCCGGCAAGAGCACCCTCGTGCAGTGGCTCGCCGTCAACGCCGCCCGGCGCTCCTTCACCGGCGCCCTCGCCCCGTGGAACGCCTGTGTGCCGTTCGTCCTGCGGCTGCGCTCCTTCACCGCCACCGAACGCCTGCCGCTCCCGGCGGAGTTCCTGCCCGAGTCCGGCGTCCCGCTCACCCCTCCGCACGGCTGGGTCGAGGACGTCATGAGCGAGGGACGGGCCCTGGTCCTGGTCGACGGGGTGGACGAGGTCCCGCTGCGCCTGCGCGCGCGCACGCAGATGTGGCTGCGCCGCCTGATCTCCGCCTTCCCGAACGCCCGGTACGTGGTGACCACCCGCCCGTCGGCGGTCCCCGAGGACTGGCTCGCGGGCCAGTCCTTCACGGCCCACTCCCTGCTGCCCATGGAACGGGAGGACATCGGCTCCTTCATCGGGCACTGGCACGCCGCCGCGTACGCCGAGTGCTCCGACGAAGCCCAGCGGGCGACGGTCGCGCAGTACGAGGCCTCCCTGCGGGAAGCGGTCGGCACCCGACGCGACCTGGGCAAGCTGGCCGCCAACCCGCTGATGTGCGCCCTGCTCTGCGCACTCAACCGGGACCGCCGCATGCAGCTGCCCCGCGCCCGCAAGGAGCTGTACGACGCCGCGCTGGAGATGCTGCTCGTACGGCGGGACGCCGAGCGGGAGATCACCGACGTGGAAGGGGTCCGGCTCACCCGTGACGAGCAGACCGTGCTGCTCCAGCGGCTGGCGTACTGGCTCATCCGCAACGGGCAGGCCGAGGCCGACTACGACGAGGTCGTGGAGCTGGTGGAGGAGTGGCTGGACTCCATGGCGCAGGTCCGGCAGCAGGGCACCGCGACCGAGGTCTTCAACCACCTGCTGATCCGCAGCGGGCTGCTGCGCGAACCCGTCCCGGGCACGGTGCACTTCGTCCACCGGACCTTCCAGGACTACCTCGGCGCGAAGGCCGCGGTCGAGGCCCGCGACCTGGGCGTACTCGTGAGCAACGCCCACGACGACACCTGGGACGACGTGGTGCGCATGGCCGTGGGCCACGCGCGTCCCGACGAGCGCGCCACGCTGCTGCGCCGGATCCTGGCCAGGGCGGACAAGGTGAAGAAGCACCGGGGCCGGCTGGTCCTGCTGGCCGCCGCCTGCCTGGAACACGCGCCGGAACTCGACCCGGCGGTACGGCACGAGGTCGAGCGGCGCACCGCCGAACTCCTGCCGCCGCGCACCCCCGCACAGGCGGAGGAGCTGGCGAAGGCGGGGCCGCTGGTGCTGGAGCTGCTGACGGAGCCGCTGTTCCTGGAGGAGGACGCGGCGGCGGCCACGGTACGGACGGCCACGCTGATCGGCGGGGACCAGGCGGTCGAGCTGCTGGCGCGGTTCCGCCCCGACGACCGGTACAAGGTGCGGCGGGAGCTGGCCGACGGCTGGGACCGCTTCGAGCAGGTGAGGGAGTACGCGGACACCGTGCTGGCGCGCACCCGGCTGGACGACGTCCAGCTGTGGGTGCGCACGGCGGCGCAGCTCGCGGTGCTCCCCCGGATGACCGGGCTCCGCCGGATCGCCCTGAGCGGGGGCGTGGGCCTGCCACCGCAGGTGCGGGGCCTGAAGCAGCTGGAGAACCTCGTGCTCCTCCAGAGCTCCCTGACAGAACTGACCGGCCTCCCGGTGTTCGAGGAGCTCAGGTACCTGGGCATGTACGACTGCCGCCGGATAGCGTTCCTCGACCCGCTGACCGAGCTCCGGTCCCTGGAGAGCCTCACCCTCGTCAACGCCTCGGAGCGGCTGGGCCTCGCCCCGCTGGCCCGGATGGGCACCTTGGCCTACCTGCTCCTCGACTACCCGGTGCCCGGCGTCGACCGGGTCTCCGACCTGCCCGCACCCGAGGGGCTCAGGCACCTGCACCTGCATTCGTGGGCCGCCCACCTGGCCCTCGACGCCATCGACCGCTGGCCGGAACTGGCTTGGCTGACCTTCTCCGGCCCCGCGCGGACGGCCGACTTCCTGACCCTGCCCGATCCGTCCGCCCTCAAGGGGCTGCAGGTCATCGACGCGGAGGTCGGCCCCGAGGTGCCGCTGCGCTGTCCCGGGCTGGAGATGCTGGCCCTGAGCAACTGCACCTTCCCGCAGGGGCTGTCCGCGCTGCTGGAACTCCCGGAGCTGTCCCGGCTGACCCTGCTGAACGGGGGCGAGTACGACCTCTCGCCCCTGGCCCGGACGCCCGGGCTCAAGGTCAAGGTAGGAGCGAACGTGCGGGTGCTCGGGGCCGATTCACTTGCCCCCGGGCAGATCACCCGCCTCCCCTGACCCGCCGGGGCGGCCCGGGTCCCCCACGGACCGGGGCCGCTCCGGCGGGAGCCCGCGGGCTACCAGACGCGGACCGAGGCCCCCCGGGCGAAGGCCGGGCTGGTGGCCTCCGGCGGGATCCGGGTCAGGGGCTCGGCGATCTCCGAGACCAGCGGGCCGTGCTTCGCCGCGAGCGCGTCCAGCAGGGTCAGGTCGAAGCCGTACACGCGGGCCGCGTTGCCGCCGGCCATCGCCGCGACCTCCTCCCTCGGCAGGCCCGCGTACGCGATCCGCAGGCCTTCGCGGGAGAAGGGGGTGGTGCCCTCGTCGTGGGGGAAGTCGCTGCCCCACATGATCTTGTCCAGGCCGATCCGCTCCCGCAGCGGGACCTCGTGCGGGCGCATGAAGCTGGCGCCCACGAAGCAGTTGTCCCGCCAGACCTCGCTCGGCCCCCGGCCCATGGACTCCGCCAGGCCCGCCCCGAACTTGGCCTCGGCGGTGGAGGACGCCGCGACCAGGCGGCCGTGGTAGTAGTCCAGCATCTCCAGCACGCCCGGGATCCAGCCGGAGCCCTGCTCCGTCAGGACCAGCTTGAGGTCCGGGTGGCGGCGGAAGGCGCCGCCGAAGATCAGGTGCCACAGGGCGCGGTGCGAGAACCAGGTGGTCTCCACCATGAAGACGGCCCGCGCGGCCGGTTCGTCGCCGAGCGGCGGCGACGCCGAACCGCCGTGGTGGTTGACCGGGACGTCCAGCTCCGCGCACACCGCCCAGATCGGGTCGTACGCGGCCGAGTACAGCTCGGGGACCGGTGAGCCGGGCGGGACGCCGGGCAGCAGGACGCCGCCGGTCAGGCCGTCCTCCCGGGTGCGGCGGATCTCGGCGACCGCCGCGTCCACGTCGTTGAGGAGGATCTGCGCGACGCCCGCCCGCCGCCCCGGGGCGTCCGCGCAGAAGTCCGCCAGCCACCGGTTGTGCGCCTGGAGGCCGGCCCACCTCAGCTCGTACTCCTCGGCCGTCGGCGGCTGGGCCATCAGCGAGGCCTTGGGGAAGAAGGGCGGGATGGTGTTCGGGAAGATCACCTCCGCCACGATCCCGTCCGCTTCGAGTTCGGCGAGGCGCCGGGCGGAGTTCCAGTTGAGGTCGGCCGAGTCGGCGAGGAGGTCCTCGTACGGGTTGACGTAGGTGGCGGCCCAGGCGTCGAAGGCCTCGTGGTGGCGTTTGGCCAGGTACGGCTTGTAGTCGAGCAGGTCGGCGCCCGCGTGGCAGTCCGCCGAGATCACCGTGTAGCGGTCCTCCGTCATGCCGACACCCCCATGACCGGGAAGTCCCCGCCGGTGAGCCAGTGCCGGCCGGTCTCGCGGGAGCGGGCCCAGGAGGCCTCCACCGCCGCCTGGTCGGGGCTCTGGCCCAGCTCGGCCGGGGTGGGGCCGATGCGGCGGGCGATCGGGGCGAGGGCCTGCGTGTCGAAGCCGAAGACCTCGGCGGCGGCCAGGCCGAGCATCCGGCGGGTCTCGGAGACCGGGATGTCGTGGAAGGTGTTCCTCAGCCAGTTGCGGGTGTCGGGCCAGGTGCCCTCGGGGTGCGGGAAGTCCGAGCCCCACAGGATGTTGTCCACGCCGATCTCGTAGCGCTGGGCCAGCTCCCGGCGCTTGGTGTTGGTCGCGCAGACGAACACCTGCCGGTCCAGGTACTCGCTCGGCGGGCGCTTCAGCTCCGAGAAGGGGGAGAGCTTCTTGCCGCCGTGGGCGCCGAGGTAGAGGCGGTCCATGAACCACAGGAGGTTCGGCAGCCACCAGCAGCCCGACTCGGCCACGCCGAACTTCAGGCCGGGGTGGCGTTCGAAGACCCCGGACCAGAGCAGGAACCACAGCGGGCGGGCCGGCCACCAGGTGACCTCGGAGACGTAGATGCCCAGGTGGTCGCCGTACTCCTGGCGGGGCGCGGCGCCCGAGTGGGTGACGATCGGCATCGCCGTCTCGGCGGCGGCCGCCCACACGGGGTCGTAGCGGCGGTCGTGGTAGGGCTCCCGGTCCACCCACATGGAGGGGATCATCAGGGCCCCGAGGCCGGACTCCTTGGCCCGGTGGATCTCGGCGACCACTTTGGCCGGCTCGCCGGTGACGGGCAGCAGGGCGACCCCGCAGTGCCGTTCGGGGTTGCGCCCGACGAACTCGGCCAGCCAGCGGTTGTGGGCCTGCGCGCCCGCCATGCCGAGCTCGGGGTCCTGGTCGCCGGACAGGCCCAGGCCCACCCCGAAGGGGGCGGCGGTCTGGCTGTCGACGGCGTCCGCGTCGGGGAAGACGACCTCGGCGGCCACTCCGTCGCCGTCGAGTTCCTTGAGCCGCTGGGTGCTGTCCCAGCCGCCCTTGAGGCCTTCCTCGTGGTCGTGGAACCACTTCTCGGCGAAGGCCTCGTTGCGCACGCCGAGCCGGGTGGCCTCCTCGCGGCGGGCGTCGCGCTGGCCGAGGAACTCGTCGAACTGGCGGTGGAAGCGGGGGTCGAGGTAGGGGCGGTACTGCTCGGTGGGCAGCCCCGCGTGGCAGTCGGAGGAGATGATCAGGTACGGGTCTTCGTACGTCTCGTCAGGCACGGCGGTCCCCTCAGTCGAGTCAGTCGAGGATGAAGCTCTCCAGGTAGGCGGGGTTGGCGCGGTCGAGCATGGACTGCGACCGGGCGCGGATCTGCCGGTCGCTGTGCTCGCTGGCCGGCAGCATCCAGAAGCGGTCGGCGCGGATGCCGTCGACGACGTGCTCGGCGACCTCCTCGACCGGGGTGAAGCGCACCTCGTGCCCGGCCTGCTTCATCGCGGCCTCGTACTGGTCGAGGCTGCGGTACGGGGACCTGCGCGGCCGCTCCTTCGCGAAGCGCTCGGGCCGGTTGCGGTGCGACTCCCACAGGCCGGTGCGCAGCATGTGCGGTCCGGGGAAGAGGACGGAGGCGCCGACGGGGACGCCCTCGGCCTTGAGGTGGGCGTAGAGGGACTCGGTCATGGTGACCACGGCCGCCTTGGTGACGGCGTACACGGAGGCGGTGGGCAGGGGGGCGATGCCGCCGTCGCCGGAGGAGGTGTTGACGACGTGGCCGGGGGCGCCGGAGGCGATCATGCGGGGGACGAAGGCCTGGATGCCGTGGAAGACGCCCCAGACGTTGACGGAGAAGGCCCACTTCCAGTCGTTGGGCTCGTGCTCCCACATGCGGCCCTCGGCGCCGGATCCGACGCCCGCGTTGTTGCAGAGGACGTGTACGGCGCCGAAGGTCTCGTAGGCGGCGTCGGCGAGGGAGGTCACGGAGTCGCGTTCGCTGACGTCGACGAGCCGGGCGAGGACCTCGGCGCCGTCGGCGGCGAGTTCGCCGGCGGCCTTGCGCAGGGCGGCCTCCTCCACGTCGGCGAGGACCACCTTGAGTCCCTCGGCGGCGAAGCGGCGGGCCATGGCGAGGCCGATGCCGCTCGCGGCGCCGGTGACGACGGCCACCTGTCCAGGTTCGAGCCTCATGTCACACGCTCCCCTCGGGCGGGCCGTCGAGGATCTGGAGGGGGTCGTCGTAGCGCTGGTGGAGGTACGGGAGCAGGGCCTGGGCGCTGACCCGCTCGACGACCCGGCCCTTCTGGTCGGTGGTCTTCTCGCCGATGGTGAGTTCCACGAGGCGGCGTACGGGGAGGTCGGCGACGGGGTCGTACATCGACTCGCGCAGTACGACGTCACCGGTGAGGTGCTCCAGTTTGCGGACCTTCTCGTTGCGCGTGCAGTGCACGAGGACCGGGTCGCCGTCCAGGCCCGAGCCGTCGACCGCCGGGAGGAACTTGAAGTAGAAGTCGGTCTTCACCGTCGGCTCGGGCAGCGGCAGCTCGCGGTCCACGGCCCCGCGCACCTCGACGAAGGCGATCCCGTGCCGGGCAAGGGCGGCCCGTACGACGAGCCCCTCGCGCTCGACGGTGACCTCGCCCAGCTTCTTCGGCTCGCCGAACACCTCGCGGCCGCCGGTCAGGGCGCGCTCGTGGGTCATCGGCATGACGAGCGGGTACCAGCCCTCGACCCCTCCGTGCCGGGCGGCCACGGCCACCGAGCCGGCGCCGAGGGGGTAGCCGGGCAGGTCGACCTTGCTGATGTTGGCCCGTACGAGGGGCCGTTCGGCGGGCTTGAGCGGCGGCGGCAGGACCGCCGCCACCACGTCGGGGTCGGTCTCCCAGACGGCCACCACGCCCGTGGACCAGATGTCGGGGAGCTTGGCGCTCTTCTCGCGCGACGCCGCGATCTCGGCCTCGGTCCGCGCTCCGTACCGTATGCGTGCCATGTCTCGCACCACCCTTCCGAGGGTCCCCCCGGCGGGGGCCGGGGGCGGTTCTGTAACACAGTTACACCGCTGCCGATGAAGGGTAAAGACCCCTGCACGGGCCGAAACTGACGTGGCGACAGATTGGCGGACCCGGGCCCATGGCGAGAAGCGCACTGACCCGCGAGGAGGTGCTGGAGGCCGCCGCGGCCCTGGTCAGGCGGCACGGTCCGGCGGGCCTGACCATGCGGGGCCTCGCCGCCGAGCTGGGCACGGCGGTGACCTCGATCTACTGGCACGTCGGCAACCGCGAGCGGCTGCTCGACGCCCTCGTGGAGCGGACCGTCCAGGAGATGGGCGCCGTCAGCCCGCAGGGCCGCACCCCGGCCGAGCGGATCGTCTCGGTGGCCCGGACCCTGCGGCGCGAGATCCGCGCGCGCCCGCACCTGATCGCGATGGTCCACGAGCGCGGGCTCACCGAGCGGATGTTCCTGCCCGCGCAGCGGGCGCTGGTCGACGAGGTGCACGCCGCCGGGCTGCGCGGGGCGCGGGCCGCCGACGCGGTGCGCGCCGTGCAGTTCCAGATCGTCGGCTTCCTGCTCGTCGAGCGCAACCGCGAGCGCTCCCCCGCCCAGTCACCGGGCGAGGGCGAGCTGTGGGATCCGGAGGCCGCCCCCGGCGACCCGGCGCTCGCCCGCGCCCTGGCCCGGCCGGCGGACCCGGAGCGGCTGTTCCTGCTGTCGGTGCGGGCGCTCACCGAGGCCCTGCTCACACGGCCGGGAAGCTAATCGGATTGCCCTGGCGGGCGGGCCCGTGATGGGATCGGCGGTGCGGGGGCGGCTCCCCGGCGCGCATCCTTCTCACCACTTTTGTCAAAAGATCCCGCGCGCCCACTCTCCGCCCCCGTTTCGCCTTTCCCGGAGGGGGAGCTTCACCCGTGTCCGCCATCGAATCCGTCCTGCTGCGCCGGCTGGGGACCGTCTACGTCGACCGGCCCGTCGCCGCCGCGTCGCCCGGCCGCCAAGGGGTACGGCCACTGGAGGGCGAGCTGCTGGAACGCGGCCACGCCCTCGCGCCGGAGCTGCACGCCGCGCTCTCGGAGCTCGCGCCGACCGACCTCGCCGAGGAGCGGCTGCGGCTGCTCGCGCTGGTGGACGAGCTGTTGGGCGCCGACCGGGTGCACAAGCCGCTCTTCCGCCGCTTCCCCTTCTCCATCCCGCACGACACCGAGCGCTGGTACACCGGCCGCGTCCTCGCCCTGCTGCTCCAGGAGCCCGAGCAGCCCTGCGTGCTGTGCGGGGAGACCGGCACGGTCCACCCCGTCGCGCCCTGCGCCCACCTCGTCTGCCGCACCTGCTGGGACGGCGCCGACTACACCGGCTGCCCCGTCTGCCACCGCCGCGTCGACCCCGCCGACCCCTTCCTAAGGACCGAGCGCACCGGATCCGCCCGGTCCGCCGCCCGCAAGGCCGAGGGCCTCCCGGCCGGGCCGCTGCGGCTGCTGCGGCTCGGCACCGACCGGGCGGCCGACTGTGCCCGCGTGGTCGCCTCGCTGCTCGCCCGGCAGACCCCGCCGTCCCCCGAGGACCGCGAGGACCTTGACCTCCTGCTGCCCTCCGCCCCGGCGGACCTGGGCTGGCTGCCCGTGGAGATCCCGGTGCGCGAGACCAAGGCGCAGGTCCTCGGCAGGCTGCTGCTCGGCCGGCGGACCGCCGACGCGGCCCGGCCGCTGCTCGCCACCCGCCTCACCACCGCCACCGACGTGCTGCGGCTCCTCGCCGTACTGTCCGGCGGGGAGGCGGGCCTGCTGCCGCTGCCCCGGTTCGCGAAGCCCGGACGGCCGCTGCGCCGGGAACTCCTCGCGGTGCTCGACTCGTTCGACCCGCGGTACCTGGTCGAGGACCTGCTGCGGCACCCCACCGCCTGGAAGCGGGCCGCCGAGCCGCTGCACCCCTTCGAGCGGCACACCCGGCACCCGCGCGCCGCGCGCGCCTTCGCCGTGCTGCGCGGCACCACCGCGTCCGCCGGCACCCCGCTCGGCGCGGCCCTGCTGGAGACCGCCGCCGCGCACCCGGACGCCGTCCGCGTGGACGGTGACCGGATCCGGCCCGCGACCTGGGCCGGCCGGCTGGAGCAGGCCCTCGCCGCCGGGGACGCGGCGGGCGCCGCCGTGCTCGCCGGGGAGCGCCCCGGGGAGCTCGTACGCCGCCTCGACCGCCTGCTGCGCCTGCACCCGGACGCCGCACTCCTGCCCGAGCTGGAGCGGGCGCTCGACCGGGGGCTGCCCCGGGTGGGCGCGGGCCCGCTGCTCTCCGCGCTCGGCGCGCTGCGCACCCGCGCCGAGGACCGCCTCGGCGGACGCCGGGTGTTCTTCCCGCGCGGCCGGGTGGCGCGCGCCCAGGTGGCGTGGGAGGAGCGGGCCCCGCTGCCCGCGCGGCTCGTCGGGGCGGTCACGGCCCGGCTGGAGGCGGAGGTGCTGCGCCGGTTCGCCGCCGGCGGCGGGGAGGCGTACGACCTGGCGGTCCTGGACGCCGGGCTCGCGGACCTCACGGTGCCCTTCGGCGAGCGCAACGCCGCCCGGTCGCTGGTCGCCGTGCCGCGCGGCAGCACGCAGACCCTGCCGGAGGGCGAGGTGCTGCGGCTGTTCCTGCACTGGACGGAACCCGAGGGCAACCGCACCGACCTGGACCTGTCCGTGGCGTTCTTCGACGCCGACTGGAAGTACACGGGGCTGTGCGACTACACCCGGCTGCGGTACGGGCCGGACGGGGCCGCCGTGCACTCGGGCGACCTCACGTCGGCGCCCGCCCCGGAGGGCGCCACCGAGTACGTGGACCTGGACCTGGCGACCCTCGCGGAGCACGGGGACGCCTACGCGGTCCCGGTCGTCTTCAGCTACAACAACGTCCCCTTCGACGAACTGCCGGACGCCTTCGCGGGCTTCATGGCGCTGCCCGCGGACCGCCCGCGCGACTCCTCGTACGACCCGCGGACCGTGCGCCAGCGCTTCGACCTGACGGGCGGGTCCAGGGTCTGCATGCCGATGGTCCTCGACCTCCCCGCCCGCCGGGCCCTGTGGGCGGACGTCCACCTGCCGCCGTCGGAGGGCTTCCAGAGCGTCGACTCGCACGGGGAGCGGCTGGCGTCCGTGGCGCGGGACGTGTGGGAGCACTTCGGTTCCGGGACCCGCACCACCCTGTGGGACCTCGCGGTGTGGCGGGCCGCGGCCCGTTCCCGCGAGGTGGCCGTCATCCGGTCCGGGGAACTGTGGAAGTACCGGGCCGGGGAGGCGGAGACGGTGGCCGGATTCGCCTCCCGCGTCGCCGCGCTCGGCGAGCCCGAGGAGCGGCACCCGGCCGCGGACACGGGGGCGGCCGTCGTCGAAGAGAGCGCGGGCCGCAGGGTGTTCCTGGCCACGGTGCACGCCACCGCCGCCGGGGCGGGCGCCTCGGGGACGGCGTACCGGCTGTTCCCGGGGCCGGCCGAAGTGGCCGGATCCTTCGCCTCGGTGGGCGCCCCGGACCTGGTGGCGGAGCTGGCGGCGGGGCCCTGACCGGGCCGGAGGGCGGCTCGGGCCGAGGGGGATCGGGCCACGGGTGTCAGTCCGTGCCGATATCCTCTGTGACCATGCTCGACGACCGTACGACCGCAGAGGCGGAATGGCCGACCGCGTACCCCCAGGGGTACGCGGTCGTCGACGTGGAGACCACCGGGCTCGCTCGCGACGACCGGATAGTCTCGGCGGCCGTCTACCGGCTCGACGCCCGGGGCAACGTGGAGGACCACTGGTACACGCTGGTCAACCCGCGCCGTGACCCCGGACCCACCTGGATCCACGGCCTGACCAGTGCGATGCTCCAGGACGCCCCGCTCTTCGAGGACATCGCCGAGGAGTTCGCGGGCCGGCTCGCCGACCGGGTCCTCGTCGCGCACAACGCCATCTTCGACTGGCAGATGATCGCCCGGGAGTACGCGCGGGCCTCCGCGACCGCTCCCGTACGGCAGCGGCTGTGCACCATCGCCCTGTCGAAGGAGCTGAACCTCCCGCTGCCCAACCACAAGCTGGAGTCCCTCGCCGCGCACTACGGCGTGGTCCAGCAGCGCGCCCACCACGCGCTGGACGACGCCCGGGTACTGGCGGAGGCGTTCCGTCCGTCGCTGCACGCGGCCGCGCGGGACGGCGTACGGCTGCCCCTGCTGGAGTGCCGCCCGCTGACGGAGTGGTCGGACTCCCCCGCGACGCCGAGGGTCGGCTACCAGTCCTCGTACGGGAACGGCGGCAGCTGGCGGGCCTCGCGCAAGCGGCCCCCGTGCCCGTACCCGAACCCGGGGCGCTTCGAGGACGGCAAGCCGCTCAGGCAGGGCATGCGGATCGCCTTCTCCGGGGACACCTCCGTGGACCGGGAGCTGCTGGAGGACCGGGCGGTGGAGGCGGGCCTGCACGTCGCGACGAGCGTGTCCCGGCTCACCAGCCTGCTCGTGACCAACGACCCCGACTCCTCGACCTCGAAGACGGTCAGGGCCAAGTCGTACGGCACCCCCATCGTGGAGGAGGCGGCCTTCACCCAGCTGCTGCGCGACGTGGCGGCCGCCGAGGAGAAGTAGCGGGCGTTGCTCCGGCCGGGTGCAGGCGCGGCGACTCACCCCGGTGGATCTTGTTCCGTCCGCCCGCCCCGCACAGCATGCGGCGCATGGCACGTTGCGAGGTCTGCGGAAACGACTACGGCATGTCCTTCGAGGTGCACGCGCAGGGCGCGGTGCACGTCTTCGACTGCTTCTCCTGCGCCATCCACCGCATGGCGCCCATCTGCGAGCACTGCCGGGTCCAGATCATCGGGCAGGGCGTCGAGGTCGAGGGCTCGTGGTACTGCGGCGGGCACTGCGCCCGCGCGGAGGGGAAGGTGGGCATCGTCGACCGCGTCTGACCGCCCGCTCCGCTCCCCCCTTTCCGCTCCCCCGGACCCCGGATGGCCACCCGGCCGCCGGGGTCCTCGTCGCTGGGGGTACCGTCGTGGGCGTGTACCGCTTTGTGCTGACCCGGCAGTGGGTGTCCCTCACCCTCGTCGCCCTCGTCCTCATCCCCGTGATGATCAAGCTGGGGTTCTGGCAGTTCCACCGCCACGAGCACCGGGTCGCCCAGAACGAGCTGATCGCGAAGAACCTGTACGGGAAGCCCGTGCCGGTGACGGGGGTCACCTCGCCCGGCCACACCGTCCCGAGGGCCGACTACTGGCGTGCCGTCACCGCCACCGGCACGTACGACCCCGCGCACGAGGTCGTCGTCCGCATGCGCACCTCGAACGACGACAAGGTCGGCTTCCACGTGGTGACGCCGCTCGTACTGGGCGACGGCCGGGTGGTCCTGGTCAACCGGGGCTGGGTGCCCGGCGGCGACGACCCGCGCGCCTACCCGCCGGTGCCGGCCGCGCCCGCGGGCGAGGTCACGGTGACCGGCCGGCTCAAGGCCGACGAGACCAGCGGCGGCAGCGGGATCAAGGACCGCAAGGGCCTGCCCGACCGCCAGGTGATGCTGATCAACAGCGAGCAGCAGGCGGCCGCCCTGGGCAGGCCGGTGCTCGGCGGCTACCTCGAACTGACGGACCCCGAGCCGGCTGGCGGCAGCCCCGAGACGGTGGCCGAGCCCGACCACGACTCGATCGGCGCGCACATGGCGTACGCGATCCAGTGGTGGCTGTTCGCGTCGGCGGTGCCGGTGGGATGGCTGGTGCTGGTGCGGCGGGAGAAGCGCGACCGCGAGGAGGCGGCGGCCAAGGCCGTGTCGCCGGAGCACGCTTCGGCGTAGGTTGTCCCGCATGGATCTTGGACTGAAGGACCGTGTCTACGTCGTCACCGGTGCCACGCGGGGCCTCGGCTTCGCCTCCGCGCGCGAGCTCACCGCCGACGGGGCGAAGGTCGTACTGACGGGCAGGGACGAGAAGCGGGTGGCGGACGCCGCCGCCGAACTCGGCCCGAACGCGGTGGGCGTGGTGGCGGACAACTCCGACCCGGCCGCGGCCGAACGGCTGGTGGCCACCGCGCGGGAGCGCTTCGGCCGCTTCGACGGCATCCTCATCAGCGTCGGCGGCCCCACGCCGGGCCTGGCGGCGGACAACACCGACGAGCAGTGGGCGGCCGCGTTCGACACCGTCTTCCTCGGCGCGGTCCGCCTCGCCCGGACGGCCGCGGCCGAGCTGGGCGAGGGCGGGGTCATCGGCTTCGTGCTGTCGGGGTCGGTGCACGAGCCGATCCAGGGCCTGACCATCTCGAACGGCCTGCGGCCGGGGCTGGCGGGCTTCGCCAAGTCCCTGTCGGTGGACCTGGGGCCGCGCGGGATCCGCGTGATCGGGCTGCTGCCGGCGCGGATCGACACGGACCGGGTGCGGGAGCTGGACGCGCTGTCCGGCGACTCGGACGCGGCCCGCGCGGGCAACGAGTCCCGCATCCCGCTGCGGCGCTACGGCACGCCGGAGGAGTTCGGCCGCACGGCGGCGTTCCTCCTGTCCCCGGCGGCGTCGTACCTCACGGGCCTGATGCTCCCGGTGGACGGCGGAGCCCGCCACGGCTTTTAGTTCCTGACGCGCCGCTCCCAATTTCCCGACGCGCCGCTCGCGCGGCTCGGCCGCAGGCGGCCTCCCCGGCTTCGCGCCGCTGCGCCGGACTCCGTCCGTCGGACCCGGGGCGGGGCCGGTTCGCGGGGCCGGGGCCGGTGTGTCGGGTGCGGGTGGGTGGGCCGCTGCGCGGGGCCGTCCCCTACCCGCCCTTCCACCGTTCCCAGGGGCTCCGCCCCTGACCCCGTTGCGCTCAAACGCCGCGCGGGCTGGATGATCCAGCCCCGCCGGCGTTTGAGGCGCGGGGGTCCGGGGGCGGAGCCCCCGGGGAACGGCTCAGTCCGACAGGCCCGCGAGGTCGCGCAGCCGGCGGGCCTGGGCGGCGCGCTCGGCGGTGCGCTGGTCGTCGTACGTACGGGACGTGGCCGCGGCCAGCAGCGCCTTGGTCTCGATGACGGCGTCGCGGGGCGGGGCCAGCAGGGCGGTGGTGAGGTCCTGGACGGCGGCCTCCAGCTCGGCGGCCGGGACGACCAGGTTGGCGAGGCCGACCCGCTCGGCCTCCTCGGCGTGCACGAAGCGGCCCGTGGCGCAGATCTCCAGCGCGCGGGCGTAGCCGACCAGGGCGGTCAGTGGCTGGGTGCCGGCCAGGTCGGGGACCAGGCCCAGGCTGGTCTCGCGCATGGCGAACTGCACGTCGTCCGCGACGACGCGCAGGTCGCAGGCGAGCGCGAGCTGGAAGCCGGCGCCGATCGCATGGCCCTGTACGGCGGCGATGGAGACGATGTCATTGCGTCGCCACCAGGTGAAGGCCTCCTGGTACTCGGCGATGGTGGAGTCGAGCAGTTCGTCGGAACCGCGCGCCAGATCGAGGAAGGACGGCTCGCCCTCGAAACCCTCGGGGGTGAACGCCTGCCGGTCGAGCCCCGCGGAGAAGGACTTGCCCTCGCCGCGCAGCACGACGACCCGTACGGTGCCGGGCAACGACCGTCCGGCCTCCGCCAACGCCCGCCAGAGCGCGGGGGATTGGGCGTTTCGCTTGGCCGGATTGGTCAGTGTCACCGTGGCGACCGTGTCGTCGATGGTGAGCCGTACGCCATCCTTGTCGAGCAGAGCCATCTGGTGCCTCCGGTGTGCAGTCGCGGCCGTGTGCCCGGCCTAAGTGACTGCACAGTAACCACCCAGCCGACCGCGGGGCCGACCGGGGGTCACCGAAGGTACCGTGCGTGGAACGGGACGAAACCGACAGCATGGATCAGACAGCGTGAAAGAGAACGGAGCTGTCGGGCGGTCTTCGGCACCGGCCCCGGCCTGACGGCCAGGGTCAGGCCGCGGCCGCCTTCTTGCCGCGTGTCGCGCCACCGCGACCGCGCAGCGTGACTCCGGACTCGCTGAGCATCCGGTGGACGAATCCGTAGGACCGGCCGGTCTCTTCGGCCAGCGCCCGGATACTCGCACCGGAGTCGTACTTCTTCTTCAGGTCTGCCGCGAGCTTGTCGCGCGCGGCGCCGGTCACCCGGCTGCCCTTCTTCAGAGTCTCGGCCACCCGTGCCTCCTCGTGGGAAGTGCGCTCTGGACTTCTCATGATCACCCCTCCCCGGCTTCCTGGCCACCCATTCAGCAAGGTCGGTGCGACGGCATTTCCCGGTCCGTGGACACCCGAGCAGAACGGAATCTCCTCTTCCGCCGCATGACCTCCGTCACATTTCTCCAGCGCCGGAGGGAATCACCAGGTCAGGGGCCGGAAACGGAAAAACGCCGGCCCCGGACGCGCGTCCACGGGGACGCGGCCGGGGCCGATGTACAGGGCGCGGGGGTACGAGACCGTCTCACTCAGATGATGGATCACGTCTGAGCCGAATGATCCATAAGGAACTGGATCAACCCCGCGGGGCCGTCGGGCGGGGCCGCCCGGCGGCGGTCAGGCGAGGGCGACCAGGTCCCGGTAGTCCGGGCCCCACAGGTCCTCGACCCCGTCCGGGAGCAGGATGATCCGCTCCGGCTCCAGGGCCTCCACGGCGCCCTCGTCGTGCGTGACGAGGATGACCGCGCCCTTGTAGGTGCGCAGCGCGCCGAGGATCTCCTCGCGGCTGGCCGGGTCGAGGTTGTTGGTGGGCTCGTCGAGCAGCAGGACGTTGGCCGAGGAGACGACCAGGGTGGCCAGGGCCAGACGGGTCTTCTCGCCGCCGGAGAGCACGCCCGCGGGCTTGTCCACGTCGTCGCCGGAGAAGAGGAAGGAGCCGAGCGTCTTGCGCACCTCGACCAGGTCCAGGTCGGGGGCGGAGGAGCGCATGTTCTCCAGGACCGTGCGCTCCGGGTCGAGCGTCTCGTGCTCCTGGGCGTAGTAGCCCAGCTTGAGGCCGTGCCCGGGCACGACCGTGCCGGTGTCGGGCTTCTCCGTGCCCGACAGCAGGCGCAGCAGGGTGGTCTTGCCGGCGCCGTTGAGGCCGAGGATGACCACGCGGGAGCCCTTGTCGATGGCCAGGTCGACGTCGGTGAAGATCTCCAGCGAGCCGTAGGACTTCGACAGTCCCTCGGCGGTCAGCGGGGTCTTGCCGCAGGGCGCCGGCTCCGGGAAGCGGAGCTTGGCGACCTTGTCGGAGGCGCGGACGGCCTCCAGGCCGGAGAGCAGCCGTTCCGCGCGCTTGGCCATGTTCTGGGCGGCGACCGTCTTGGTGGCCTTGGCGCGCATCTTGTCGGCCTGCGAGTTCAGCGCCGCGGCCTTCTTCTCGGCGTTCTGGCGCTCGCGCTTGCGGCGCTTCTCGTCGGCCTCGCGCTGCTGCTGGTAGAGCTTCCAGCCCATGTTGTAGACGTCGATCTGGGACCGGTTGGCGTCGAGGTAGAAGACCTTGTTGACCACGGTCTCGACGAGGTCGACGTCGTGGGAGATCACGATGAAGCCGCCGCGGTAGTTCTTCAGGTAGTCGCGGAGCCAGACGATCGAGTCGGCGTCGAGGTGGTTGGTGGGCTCGTCGAGGAGCAGGGTGTCGGCGTCCGAGAAGAGGATCCGGGCGAGCTCGACGCGGCGGCGCTGGCCGCCGGAGAGGGTGTGCAGGGGCTGGCCGAGGACCCGGTCGGGGAGGCTGAGGGCGGCCGAGATGGTCGCGGCCTCGGACTCGGCGGCGTAGCCGCCCTTGGTCAGGAACTCGGTCTCCTGGCGCTCGTACTGCTTGAGCGCCTTGTCGCGGGTGGCGCCGGAGCCGGTGGCGATGCGCTCCTCGTTGGCGCGCATCTTCTTGATCAGCACGTCGAGCCCGCGGGCGGAGAGGATCCGGTCGCGGGCGAGCACGTCGAGGTCGCCGGTGCGCGGGTCCTGCGGGAGGTAGCCGACCTCACCGGAGCGGGTGATGGTGCCGCCGGCGGGCAGGCCTTCGCCCGCGAGGCACTTGGTGAGGGTGGTCTTGCCCGCCCCGTTGCGGCCGACGAGCCCGATGCGGTCGCCCTTGGCGACACGGAAGGACGCGTTCTCGATGAGGATGCGGGCGCCGGCGCGCAGCTCGATGCCGGTGGCGGTGATCACGGAAATACTCCAGGGCGGTGGGGACGGCGGAAGTGGGGGCAGGACGCGCGTTGCTTCGACGCCGCTAATCCGCGAGGAGATTTGCCATGGGATTCATTCTACCGGGGGTGCGCAAGCACTTTTCTGGGCCTCCCGTCCCCCGTTCGGCGCACGGGCCACGCGGGGCCGCCCGGGGACGTATCAGGATGAAGGGGTTGACACTCGCCGCAGGGGCGGCAGCCGGCCCCTGGGGTCTCACCGATATGGGCGGTGCGGGATGCAGTTCGACGACAACGCCAATCTGGACACGTCCGAGGTCAAGGACGTGCGCGGCAGCCGTGTCCCGGGCGGGAGGGCCACGATCGGCGGTGGCCTCGTCGGCCTGATCGCGCTGGTGCTGGGGCTGCTCTTCGGGGTGGGCCCGGAGCAGCTGGGCCTGTCGGACGGCAGTCCGGAGCCGGTGGCGACCTCCTCCTCGGCGGCGCAGGTGCAGCAGGCCTGCAAGACCGGGCAGGACGCGAACACGCGCGAGGACTGCCGGCTGGTCGCGGTGGTCAACAGCACCCAGGACTTCTGGAAGCAGGAGTTCCAGAAGCGCGGCGGCGCCTACCGCCCGGCGTCGACGGTCTTCTTCACCGGCCGGGTGAACACCGCCTGCGGGGCGGCCACCTCGGCGGTCGGGCCCTTCTACTGCCCCGGCGACCGGCAGGTCTACCTGGACCTGGGCTTCTTCGACGAGCTGCGGACGAAGTTCGGGGCGAGCGGCGGCCCCTTCGCACAGGCCTACGTGGTCGCCCACGAGTACGGGCACCACATCCAGAACCTGACCGGGACGCTCCAGCGGGCCCAGGACGGGCGGCAGGGCGCGAACAGCAACGCGGTGAAGGTCGAGCTCCAGGCCGACTGCTACGCGGGGGTGTGGGCGCACAACGCGACGAGGACCCCGGACGAGTCCACGGGGCGGCCGCTGATCACCAGCCTCACCGACCAGGACATCCGGGACGGCCTGGACGCGGCGGCGGCGGTCGGCGACGACCGGATCCAGGAGAAGTTCCAGGGTCGGGTCACCCCGGAGTCCTGGACCCACGGCTCGGCCGAGCAGCGCCAGCAGTGGTTCTACCAGGGCTACCGCACGGGCGACATGGCCCAGTGCAACACCTTCCGCTGACTGTCGGCGCCGCCTGCCATGCTGTGACGCGGGTCACTTGGGCCACCGTCACGAGAGGGAGTGATCGTCATGGCAGGCGTTCCGTCCATCTACCCCACGCTGCTCTACCGCGACGCGAAGGCGGCGATCCAGCAGCTCACCGAGGCGTTCGGGTTCACCCAGGTCGCGGTCTACGAGGGCGACGACGGCGCGGTGATGCACGCGGAGCTGGCGTACGGCGGCGGCGCGGTGATGCTGGGCAGCAAGGGGCGCGGGGGCGCCTTCGACAAGGCCATGGAGGCGGCGGGCCCGGCGGGGGTCTACGTCGTGGTCGACGACGTGGACGCCCATCACCGGCGGGCGGCCGAGCACGGCGTGGAGATCCTGATGGAGCCCACCGACCAGGACTACGGGTCGCGGGACTACATGGCGCGGGACGCCGAGGGCAACGTCTGGAGCTTCGGGACGTACGCCCCCCAGCTCTGACGCGGCGCCCGCGCCCCGCCAGGGGCGCGGGGAACCGCGCGACCGGCCACGGACGGCCCGCGGGCCGCGGGCAGGGGAACCGCCCGCGGCGCGTGGTCCCGGGAAACCGCCCGGCCGGGGCTCAGGCGCCGCCGGTGTGGACCTGGAAGGCGGCCCGGCGGACCGCCTTGGCGAGGGCGGGGTCGGGGTGGGCGGCGGCCAGGGCGACCAGCACCTGCACCGTGCGGGGGTGGCCGACCGCGCGGACCTCGTCCAGCAGCCGGGGGACGGTGGTGCGGACGGCGGAGTCGAGGTGCCGGGCGAGCAGGTCGGCCTCGCCGTGGTCGGCAATGGCGGCGGCGGTGTCCACCCAGAGCCAGGTCGACTCCTCGGGGGTGAGCACGTCCTGGGCGTCGTCGGGGTCGACCCCGTCGTGCTCGGCGAGCCAGAGCAGGGCGTACGGCCGCAGCGCGGGCTCGCGCAGGGCCGCGCGCACCTCGCGCTCGGCGGGGGCTCCGACCACGCGCAGGGCCTCGAAGGCCAGGCCGCGCAGCAGGGCGTCCTCGCCGCGGGCGGCGTGCAGCAGCTCGCTGACGGCGTGGCCGACGGGCCGGGCGGCGAGCCAGGCCTGGTACTCGGCGCGGGCCGGTCCGGGGGTGAGCCGGGCGCAGCCGTGCAGCATGGCGGCGGCGGACTGCTCGATGTTCCCGGCCGGGCTCTGGGCGGCGACGCAGATCTGCTCCAGCTTCACCCACACGGCCCAGCTGCCGAGGGGGGTGAGGGTGGCGCGGGCGGGGCCGAGGGTGACGGCGTCCACGGCGGCGAGTCCGCCCAGGGCCCAGCGCAGCAGCCGGGCGAGCGGCAGCGGCCGGGGCTCGGCGGCGGTGGAGCCGGCGGCGGGCTCGGGGCCGTAGGGGACCTCGCAGCGCTCGTCGCGCAGCTCGGTGACCCGCTGGCCGAGCAGGTCCAGGAGGTCGGGGACGGTCACCGGGCCGGCGGACAGCTGGAGCAGCGACAGCAGCTGCGGCATGGCCTCGACCACCTCGGCGACGGCCGAGGGGGCGATGTCCGCGGGGGCCGGGTGGACGAGCGACCAGGCGTCGAAGAGGGCGACCCAGCCGCGCAGTACGGCGGTGTCGTCGCGGTCCCAGGCGCGCAGCCGCCAGCCGGGGCGGGCGTGTCCGCCGTGCACCTCGACGAGGCCGGAGAGGCGGGCGCGGTCCCAGCCGACGCGGATCTGCCCGTGCGTCAGGCCCAGTTCCGCGGCGGCCCGTTCGACGTCGACGGCGGGCAGTGCGCCCGAGGGCGCCGGGCGGCCGCCGTCGCCCGCGCCGAGGTTCAGCTCGGCCCAGCGGGCCAGCCGTACCGCGTCGGCGAGCGAGGCGCGGGCGCGGTTCGCCAGGTCCGCCGTGGCGGGGGTGCCCGCCGGGGGCCGGGTGGCCGGCCGGGTTCGCCGGTCGGTCACCGCCTTGCGCGCCGTGGCGACGGAGCGCTGGGAGACGAGTCGGAGTCTGGAGTCGCGAGCCAACTGCTCATCAGGCTTTCGGGACGTCACGGAAGCAGTCTCGCCCGTCACTGGCCGAAAGCCCAAACGGAACGGGTCATTTCCACAGGTCACAGGGCGGATGAACCGGGATGAATCCCCCACCGCGCCCCGTCCGCCACAGGCCCTTCACCCGGGCGCCACATCACACGTCACATGAGGGGGGTGAGGAAGCGTCGCAGCGCCTCCTCGTAGCGCAGCGGGTCGGCGTTCCACATCGCCCCGTGCCCGGCGTCCATCACGGTGTGCAGGGTGACCAGGTCGGGCCGGGCGGCGGCGAGGCGGCGGGAGGGCTCCCAGGGGGCGATCGCGTCGGCGGGCCCGTGGAAGATCAGGACGGGCACGCGCAGCGCGCCCGGGTCGGCCCCCGGCGCGAGGTGGTCGGCGCGCAGCCCGGCGCGGCCCTCGGCGGCCCGGACGGCGAGCGGGAGCAGCGGGGCCGGGGTGCCGCGGGCGGCGGCCAGGGCGCGCAGGGTGGCGTGCCAGTCCATGACGGGCGAGTCCAGCACGAGCCCGGAGACCCGGCCGGCCAGGGCCGAGCGCTCCAGGACGCGCAGGGCCATGGCGGCCCCGGTGGACCAGCCGTACAGGACCACGCGGCGGGCCCCGTAGCGCACGGCGTAGCGGATGGCGGCGTCCAGGTCCCGCCACTCCGACTCGCCGAGGTGGCCGAGGCCGTCCGGGGAGGCGGGGGCGCCGATGTCGCCCCGGTAGCCGAGGTCGAGCACCGGGAGGCGGTGGCGGTGCAGGAAGGGCATGACCGCCATCGGGTGCTCCCGGCCGGTGCCGAGCCCGTGGACGGTGATCACCCAGGTGCCCCGGGCGCCGGGCAGGAACCAGGCCGGGAGCGGGCCGAGCTCGCCGGGGACGTCCACGTCGGCGTGGTCCAGCCCGAGGGCGGAGCGAGGGTTGCCCCGGTGCACCTGAGGGGTGAGGGCGACCCGGGTGCCGGGGGTCAGCTCGCCGTGGCCGACGGAGAGGAGGCGGCGTACGACGGTGTCCGGGTCGTGCGGGACGTCGGTCAGGACGGAGCCGACCACCGCGTGCACCCCGGGTGCCTCCAGGCCGTGGACGCCGGGGCGCAGGGAGGCCAGCGTGCGGGTGAGGACCACCCGGCCGGGTCCGGTGGAGTGCACGCTGAGGCGGGGGCCGCCGGGCAGCGGGCGGCCCGGTTCGGGTCGCAGGGCCGCGTCGGCGGCGTACCGGCCGGCCGCGACCGCGGCCGCTCCGGCGCCGATCAGGGTCGTGGTGACGGCCGCTGCCGTCGCTGTGGCGGTACGCACCGTTCCAGTCTCGGCCCGTTCCGGTTCCGGCGCGCGACGGCGGGCGACGGCGGGCGGGCCGGCGGAGCCGCCGAAGCGGAGTGATCTACCTCTCTTTCCGGGGTCGGAGGAGGTCGTCCGCAGGCCGGGGGGCTTTCCCGGACGGTTCCGTTCACCCACGTTTGACGTGCAGGAATCGGGATGGCTGCGACAGAATCAGGACGAATGACCCGATCGTGTGTCGCGTGGGGACACCACACCGCCCGAGTCAGTTCATCTTCCGTTCACCCAGGTTGCCTACGGTCGCCGAGCCACTGACGCCAAACAGAAGCCTGGGTAAATGGAGCACATAACGCTTCTCCTCGGGATCGTGATCATCACCGCTCTCGTGTTCGACTTCACGAACGGTTTCCACGACACAGCCAACGCGATGGCCACCACCATCTCGACCGGCGCCCTCAAGCCCAAGACGGCGGTGGCCATGTCCGCCGTGCTCAACCTCGTCGGCGCGTTCATGTCCGTGGAGGTCGCCAAGACGATCTCCAAGGGCCTGGTCAACGAGGAGGGCATTCAGCCGGAGGTGATCTTCGCCGCCCTGGTCGGCGCGATCCTCTGGAACCTCGTCACCTGGCTGGTCGGCCTCCCCTCCAGCTCCTCGCACGCCCTGATGGGCGGCCTGGTCGGTGCGGCCGTCGCCTCCGCCGGCCTCGGTGCCGTCAACGGCGACACGCTCGTCACCAAGGTGCTGCTCCCCGCCGTCGCCGCGCCCATCGTGGCCGGCGTGGCCGCGATGCTGGCCACGAAGGTCACGTACAAGCTGAACGGCAAGATCGGCGAGAAGACCTCCGCCAAGGGCTACAAGGCCGGCCAGATCGCCTCCGCCGGTCTCGTCTCCCTCGCGCACGGCACCAACGACGCGCAGAAGACGATGGGCATCATCACCCTGGCCCTGGTCGCCGGCGGCGCGCTCGCGCCCGGCTCCAACCCCCCGGTCTGGGTCATCGTCTCCGCCGGTCTGGCCATCGCGCTGGGCACCTACCTGGGCGGCTGGCGCATCATCCGCACCATGGGCTCCGGCCTGACCGACCTGCAGCCGCAGCAGGGCTTCGCCGCCCAGACCTCGGCCGCCAGCGTCATCCTGGCCTCCTCCAACCTCGGCTTCTCCCTCTCCACCACGCACGCCTGCTCCGGCGCCGTCATGGGTGCGGGCCTGGGCCGCAAGGGCGGCGTGGTCCGCTGGTCCACCGCCACCCGCATGTTCGTCGCGTGGGGCCTGACCCTGCCGGCCGCCGCCCTCGTCGCCTCCGGCGCCGAGCTGGTCATGCGCACCGGTGACATCGGCGTCGTCGCCGTCACCGTCTTCCTGGTCGGCTCCTGCCTCGCCATCTGGCTGATCTCCCGCCGCCAGGTCGTCGACCACACCAACGTCAACGAGACCGGCACCGCCTCCACCGAGGCCGAGGAGCCCGGCGTGGTCACCACCGCCATGGCCGCCGTCGCGGTCCCGCCGCTCGCGGGCACCACCGCCGCCGTCACCGACGAGGACCTCAAGGCCACCATCCCGGCCTCGACGGCCAACCCGGCCGCCCCGACGACCCCCACGGCCCCGGCCGCGGCGGTCTGACCCCGAGAACGACAGAGGAAACGGCAGTATGAAGATCGACTGGGCAGCACTCGGCTCCGTCTTCGGGGTCAGCCTCTCCGCCACCGTCGCCCTCGTGGCCCTGTTCACCCTGGGCCTGGTGGGCCTCTCCAAGCACGAGGCCGCCACCGAGCAGGGCGGGGCCGCGACCCTGGCCCGCAGCGGCGCCTACGCCTGCTTCGCGCTCTGCGCGGCGGCCGTGGCCTACGGGATCTACCTGATCGTCAGCTGACACCGCCGCACCGCGTACGACGGCTCCCTCCGGGATTCCCGGAGGGAGCTTTCGCGTACCCGCGCCCCTCCTCCGCCCTCCGTCCCACCAGGTCAACGGCAAGTTGACGGGCGTTCGCGGGGCGTGGTGGACTGCCCGAGCCAATACGGCGGCATGGAGAGGAAGTCCGGTGCGAATCCGGCGCGGTCCCGCCACTGTCACCGGGGAACGCACGCACCGCGTGCACCCCGGGAGCCAGGAACTCTCGCCGCCGGACACGTCGAACCAGGGCGCGGACCCTGAGTGAGGACATACCTGCCACCATGCGTGCCGACCGCGTCTTCGCGTACGGCGCCACGGCGGGGCTGATCGGCGACCGGATCCTCGGGGATCCCCGCCGGGGGCACCCCGTGGCCGCCTTCGGACGAGCCGCCGCCGCCGTCGAGGGCGCCCTGTGGCGCGACGACCGCGCCCGCGGCCTCCTGCACACCCTCGTCTGCGCGGGCGGCGCCGCCGCCGTCGGCGCGCTGGGCGCACGCGCCGTGCGCTCCCGGCCCGCGGCCGCCCGTATCGCCCTGACCGCCGCGGCCACCTGGGCCGTCGTCGGCGGCACCTCCCTCGGCCGGGAGGCCCGCGCCATCGGCGGGGCGCTCGCTGCCGGGGACGCGGAGGTCGCCCGCGAGCGGCTCCCCCACCTGTGCGGGCGCGACCCCCAGGCACTCGACGAGCAGCAGATGGCCCGGGCCGTCGTGGAGTCCGTCGCCGAGAACACCTCCGACGCGGTCGTCGGGGCCCTGGTGTGGGGCGCCCTCGCCGGGGTCCCCGGACTGCTGGCCTTCCGCGCCGTGAACACCCTGGACGCGATGGTCGGCCACAAGTCGCCCCGCTACCTGCGCTACGGCTGGGCCTCCGCCCGCCTCGACGACCTGGCCGGCTGGCCCGGGGCCCGGCTCACCGCCCTCGCCGCCGTGGCCGCCGGCCCCGACCGGCGCGGAGCCGTACGGGCCTGGCGCGCCGACGCCGCCGCCCACCCCAGCCCCAACGCCGGCCCGGTCGAGGCCTCCTTCGCCGGCGCGCTCGGCGTCCGGCTGGGCGGGACCCTGTCCTACGGCGGCCGGGTCGAGCACCGGGCGGTCCTCAACGGGGAGCGGGGACGGCCGGTGGAGGTCGCGGACATCGAGCGGGCCGTAAGACTGTCGCGACGGGTGACCTGGCTGGCGCTCGGGGCCTGCGTGGCCGTGCGCTCGGCCGTGGCGATGACGAGAAGGGGACGGGCATGAGCGGGACGGGGCGCGGCGGCGGACTGCTGGTCGCCGGTACGACATCGGACGCGGGCAAGAGCGTGGTCACGGCGGGGATCTGCCGCTGGCTGGCCCGGCAGGGCGTGAAGGTCGCCCCGTTCAAGGCCCAGAACATGTCGCTGAACTCCTTCGTGACGCGGGAGGGCGCCGAGATCGGCCGCGCCCAGGCCATGCAGGCCCAGGCCGCCCGGGTGGAGCCGACCGCGCTGATGAACCCGGTCCTGCTCAAGCCGGGCAGCGACCGCAGCAGCCAGGTGGTGCTGCTGGGCAAGCCCGTCGGCGAGATGAGCGCCCGCGGCTACCACGGCGGCCGCCAGGAGCAGCTCCTCGGCATCGTCACGGACTGCCTGGAGCAGCTGCGGGGCACGTATGACGCCGTGATCTGCGAAGGGGCCGGCAGTCCGGCCGAGATCAACCTGCGCCGGACCGACATCGTGAACATGGGCATCGCGCGGGCCGCACGGTTCCCGGTGGTCGTGGTCGGCGACATCGACCGGGGCGGCGTCTTCGCCTCCTTCTTCGGGACGACGGCCCTGCTGTCGCCGGAGGACCAGTCGCTGATCGCCGGGTACATGGTCAACAAGTTCCGCGGCGACGTGTCCCTGCTGGAGCCCGGCATGGAGATGCTGCGCGGCCTCACGGGACGGTCGACGTACGGGGTGCTGCCCTTCCGGCACGGGCTGGGCATCGACGAGGAGGACGGCCTGCGGGTCTCCCTCCGGGGCGCGGTACGCGAGTCCGTGGTCGCCCCGCCGGTCGGCGAGGACGTGCTGCGGGTCGCGGTGTGCGCGGTGCCGCTGATGTCGAACTTCACCGACGTCGACGCGCTCGCGGCCGAGCCGGGCGTAGTCGTGCGGTTCGTGGACCGGGCCGAGGAACTGGCCGACGCCGACCTGGTCGTCGTACCGGGCACGCGCGGCACGGTGAAGGCGCTGGAGTGGCTCCGGGAGCGGGGCCTCGCCGGCGCGCTGGCCCGGCGGGCCGCCGAGGGGCGGCCGGTGCTGGGCATCTGCGGCGGCTTCCAGGCACTGGGCGAGCACATCGAGGACGAGGTCGAGTCGAAGGCCGGCTCGGTGGCGGGGCTGGGACTGCTGCCGGTGCGGGTGCGCTTCGCGGTGGAGAAGACCCTGGCCCGGCCCGAGGGCACCGCCCTGGGCGAGGAGGTCTCGGGCTACGAGATCCACCACGGGGTGGCCGAGGTGCTGGGCGGCGAGCCGTTCCTGGACGGCTGCCGGGTCGGATCGGTGTGGGGCACCCACTGGCACGGCTCGCTGGAGTCGGACGGCTTCCGCCGGGCGTTCCTCCGCGAGGTCGCGGCGGCTGCCGGGCGCCGCTTCGTACCGGCGCCGGACACGTCGTTCGCCGCGCTGCGGGAGGAGCAGCTGGACCTGCTGGGCGACCTGATCGCCGAGCATGCGGATACGCGTGCGCTGCTTCAGCTGATCGAGGGCGGCGCCCCGTCCGGGCTCCCGTTCCTCCCCCCGGGCGCGCCGTGACGGCCCCGGCCCTGCGGGGCTGCTCCCCTACCCGCCCTTCCACCGTTCCCAGGGGCGCTGCCCCTGCCCCCGTTGCGCTCAAACGCCGCGCGGGCTGGAATTTCGCTGCGCGAAATCCAGCCTCGCCGGCGTTTGAGGCGCGGGGGTCTGGGGGCGGAGCCCCCAGGAAGGGGTCCGGGGCGCAGCCCCGGGGAACGGGCGAAGGGCGGGTAGGGGACCCAGCCCCGCGCAGCGGCAGCCCCGGCACCGGCCGCCCAGCCCGCACCGCGAGCCCCCGCACGATCCCCGACAGCCCGCGCACGCACACCCGTACAGGAGGAGTGAGCAACCCATGACCACCCCCTACCCGTTCACCGCAGTGGTCGGCCAGACCGACCTGCGGCTGGCGCTCCTGCTCAACGCCGTGAGCCCGGCGGTCGGCGGTGTGCTCGTGCGCGGCGAGAAGGGGACCGCCAAGTCCACCGCCGTGCGCGCGCTGTCGGCGCTGCTGCCGCAGGTGGACGTCGTCCCCGGCTGCCGGTTCTCGTGCGCGCCGGCCGCGCCCGACCCGGCCTGCCCGGACGGCCCGCACGAGCCCGGCCCCGGCGCCGGCCGCCCCGCGCGCATGGTCGAGCTGCCCGTCGGCGCCTCCGAGGACCGCCTCGTCGGCGCCCTCGACATCGAACGCGCCCTCGCCGAGGGCGTGAAGGCCTTCGAGCCCGGCCTGCTCGCCGACGCGCACCGCGGGATCCTGTACGTCGACGAGGTCAACCTGCTCCACGACCACCTCATCGACCTCCTCCTCGACGCCGCCGCCATGGGCGCCTCCTACGTCGAGCGCGAGGGCGTCTCCGTGCGGCACGCGGCCCGGTTCCTGCTCGTCGGCACCATGAACCCCGAGGAGGGCGAGCTGCGCCCGCAGCTCCTCGACCGGTTCGGGCTGACCGTGGAGGTCGCCGCCTCCCGGGAGCCCGCGCAGCGCGTCGAGGTGGTGCGCCGCCGGCTCGCGTACGAGGACGACCCCGCGGGCTTCGCCGCCCGCTGGACCGGGGACGAGAGCGAGGTGCGGGCGCGGGTCGTGGCCGCCCGGGCGCTGCTCCCGCAGGTCCGGCTCGGGGACACGGCGCTGCTGCAGATCGCCGCCACCTGCGCCGGGTTCGAGGTCGACGGCATGCGCGCCGACATCGTGATGGCCCGTACCGCGACCGCGCTGGCCGCCTGGGCGGGACGGACCTCGGTGCTCAAGGAGGACGTCCGGCAGGCCGCCCTGCTGGCCCTCCCCCACCGGCGCCGGCGCAACCCCTTCGACGCGCCCGGCCTGGACGAGGACAAGCTCGACGAGATCCTGGACGGCTTCCCCGACGAGGAGCCGGAGCCCGAGCCGGACCCGGAGCCCGAGGGCCCGGACGACGGCGGCGGTGACGGCGGCGGCCCCGGCGGGGACGGCGGCGGGGTGCCCCCGCAGGGCGGCGGCCCCGAGACCGGGCACGCGCCCGAGGAGACCGCCGCGCCGGAGGAAGCGGCTCCCGAGCCGCAGCCCTCCGCCCCGCAGCAGGGCGGGTCCGGCGGCGCGGAGCAGGCCGCCGTGGGGGCTGCCGAGCCGTTCCGCACCAAGACGCTCAGCGTGCCCGGCCTGGGCGAGGGCGCGGCTGGACGGCGTTCGCGCGCCCGCACCGCGCACGGCCGGACCACCGGCTCCCAGCGCCCCCGGGGGCAGCTGACGAAGCTGCACCTGGCGGCCACCGTGCACGCCGCCGCCCCGCACCAGAAGGCGCGCGGCCGCGTCGGGCGCGGCCTCGTCGTGCGCCGGGACGACCTGCGCCAGGCCACCCGGGAGGGCCGCGAGGGCAACCTCGTGCTGTTCTGCGTCGACGCCTCGGGCTCGATGGCCGCCCGGCAGCGGATGGGCGCCGTCAAGGGCGCGGTGCTGTCGCTGCTGCTGG
The DNA here is from genome assembly GCF_056434525.1 of Streptomyces sp. NPDC044002. Lineage (NCBI taxonomy): Bacteria > Bacillati > Actinomycetota > Actinomycetes > Kitasatosporales > Streptomycetaceae > Streptomyces > Streptomyces sp. NPDC044002. The sequence continues at coordinate 9,778 of NZ_JBWKEZ010000053.1, read as the reverse complement.
ACGCGTACCAGCGCCGGGACAAGGTCGGCCTGATCACCTTCCGCGGCGCGGACGCCGAACTGGCGCTGCCGCCCACCTCCTCGGTGGACGCGGCCGCCGCCCGGCTGGAGAAGCTGCCCACCGGCGGCCGCACCCCGCTCGGCCCGGGCCTGCTCAAGGCCCACGAGGTGCTGCGGATCGAGCGGCTGCGGGACCCCTCGCGCCGCCCGCTGCTGGTGGTCGTCACCGACGGCCGGGCCACCTCGGCCGGGGCCGTCGGCGGTGACCCGCGCGAGCTGTCGGGGCGCAGCGCCCGGCTGCTGGCCGCCGAGGGCATCGCCTCGGTGGTGGTGGACTGCGAGTCCGGGCCGGTCCGGCTGGGGCTCGCGGGGGCGCTGGCCGCCGATCTGGGCGCGCCCGCCGTGACCCTCGACGGGCTGCGGGCCGACTCGCTGGCCGGGCTCGTGAAGAACGTACGTACCTCAGTGACCCGTGAAACCCCCAGGAGGGCCGCGTAATGCCGCAGGGACAGCCGACCGTCGTTCCGGACGACGGGCTCACGACGCGTCAGCGCCGCAACCGCCCGCTCGTCTTCGTGCACACCGGGCCGGGCAAGGGCAAGTCGACGGCCGCGTTCGGCCTGGCGCTGCGCGCCTGGAACCAGGGCTGGCCGATCGGGGTGTTCCAGTTCGTCAAGTCGGCGAAGTGGAAGGTCGGCGAGGAGAACGCGCTGAAGGTGCTGGGCGCCTCCGGCGAGGGCGGGTCCGTCGTCTGGCACAAGATGGGCGAGGGCTGGTCCTGGGTCCAGCGCGACGCGCAGCTCGACAACGAGCAGGCCGCCAAGGAGGGCTGGGAGCAGGTCAAGCGCGACCTGGCCGCCGAGACGCACAAGCTGTACGTCCTCGACGAGTTCGCGTACCCGATGCACTGGGGCTGGATCGACGTGGACGAGGTGATCGAGGTGCTGCGGAACCGCCCCGGCACCCAGCACGTGGTCATCACCGGCCGCAACGCCCCGGAGAAGCTGCTGGAGTTCGCGGACCTGGTCACCGAGATGACCAAGGTCAAGCACCCCATGGACGCCGGCCAGAAGGGCCAGAAGGGCATCGAGTGGTGACGTCCGTGAACGTGCCCCGGCTGGTCATCGCCGCGCCGTCCTCCGGCAGCGGCAAGACCACCGTGGCGACGGGCCTGATGGCGGCCTTCGCGGAACGCGGCCTGGCCGTGTCCCCGCACAAGGCCGGGCCCGACTACATCGACCCCGGCTACCACGCGCTGGCCACCGGCCGGCCGGGGCGCAACCTGGACGCCTTCATGTGCGGGCCGGAGCTGGTCGCACCGCTGTTCGCGCACGGGGCGGCCGGCTGCGACCTGGCCGTGGTCGAGGGCGTGATGGGGCTCTACGACGGCGCCGCCGGACGGGGTGAGCTGGCCTCGACGGCGCAGGTGGCGAAGCTGCTGCGGGCGCCGGTGGTGCTGGTGGTGGACGCCTCCTCGCAGTCCCGGTCGGTGGCCGCGCTGGTGCACGGCTTCGCCTCGTTCGACCCGCAGGTGCGGCTCGGCGGGGTGATCCTCAACAAGGTGGGCTCCGACCGGCACGAGGCGATGCTGCGGGAGGCGCTGGAGGAGGCCGGGATGCCGGTCCTCGGTGTCATGCGGCGGGCCCCGCAGGTGGCGACGCCGTCCCGGCACCTGGGCCTGGTCCCGGTGGCCGAGCGGCGGGCCGACGCGGTCGCCGCCGTCGCGGCGCTGGCCGAGCAGGTGCGGTCCGGCTGCGACCTGGACGCGCTGATGGCGCTGGCGCGGACGGCTCCGGCGCTGGAGTGCGAGCCGTGGTCTCCGGAGGGGGCCGTCACCCCCGTCGGGGGGCCGCGTCCCGTCGTCGCCGTCGCCGGCGGGCCCGCGTTCACGTTCTCCTACGCCGAGCACGCCGAGCTGCTGACGGCCGCCGGCGCCGAGGTGGTCACCTTCGACCCCCTCCACGACGAGGCGCTCCCCGAGGGCACGAGCGGGCTCGTGATAGGCGGCGGGTTCCCGGAGGTGTACGCCCCGGAGCTCTCCGCGAACGAGCCCCTGCGCAAGGCCGTCGCGGACTTCGCGGCGGCCGGCGGACCGGTGGCCGCCGAGTGCGCCGGGCTGCTGTACCTGGCGCGTTCCCTCGACGGGAAGCCGATGTGCGGGGTGCTCGACGCCGACGCCCGGATGTCGGAGCGGCTGACCCTCGGCTACCGCGAGGCGGTCGCGGTGTCGGACAGCTCGCTGGCCGCCGCCGGGACGCGGCTGCGGGGGCACGAGTTCCACCGGACGGTGGTCGAGCCGGGCGCCGGAGCGGCGCCGGCGTGGGGGTTCACGCATCCCGAACGCCGCGTCGAGGGCTTCGTCCGGCAGGGCGTGCACGCCAGTTACCTCCACACCCACTGGGCGGCACAGCCGTCGGTCGCCCGGCGCTTCGCGGAAGCCGCGGCAGCGCACCGGTGACCGGCCTCCCCGGCCGGGGGTCATTCCGCGAGGCCGACCACGAGCCAGATCCCGGCCACCCCGCCCACCGTGCACATCAGCGTGGACAGGGCGGGGTGCTCGTGGTGCGCCTCGGGCAGGATCTCGGCGGCGGCCAGGTACAGCAGGGCCCCGCCGAAGAACCCGAGGTACGCCCCGAGGGGTTCCTCCGGAAGGGTGAACAGCAGGGTGGACGCGGCGCCGACGACCGGGGCGACGGCGTCCGCGAAGAGCATCAGCAGGGCCTTGCGGCGGGCGTTCCCGTAGAGGCGGGTGAGCGTGTACGTGTTGAACCCGTCGGCGAAGTCGTGGGTGATGACGGCCAGTGCCACGGCCACGCCCATGCCGCCGCCGACCTGGAAGGCGGCGCCGAGGGCCACTCCGTCGGCGAGGCTGTGACCGACCATCGCGGCGGCCGCGGTGAGGCCGACCTGCGGGACGCGCCCGGCGCTGCGGCCGTGCCCGTCGTTCCCATCGCCATTCGCGGCGCCGTGCGCGGCCTGGCGTACGGCGAGCAGGCGCTCCACCACGTGGGCGACGAGGAAGCCGCCGACGAAGAGCAGCAGGGCCAGCGGGACGCCGAACACCTCCTGGCCGGCGGCGTGCATGGCCTCCGGGAGCAGGTCGAGGCCGACCACGCCGAGCATCAGCCCGCCGGCCAGGCCGAGCACCAGGTGGCGGCGGTCGGTGACGCGTTGCGCCGTCCAGCCGCCCGCCAGCGTCATGAGGAACGCGCCCAAAGCCACGATCACCGCCATGTGCCCCTGAATACCGACTGGCGGCCGGGTGCGCACTTCCGCACGCGGGTGGCGGGCGGCAGCGTGTTGACGGAGACAGACGGACGAGGGACGCAGGAGGTATCCCGGTGGGCGAGTACGTGACGCGGGTGGTGGTCGGGGTCGGCGGGCGTGCGGGGGTCTCCGTCGAGGAGGTCTGCGCGCTGGTCGAGGAGACGCTGCGGGGGGCCGGGCTGGCCACCGGGGCGGTGACGGCGCTGGCCACGGTGGAGTCGAAGACCGGGGAGCCGGGCATCGCGGGCGCGGCGGAACGTTTCGGCGTGCCGCTGGTCGGCTATCCGGCGGAACGGCTCGCCCTGATCCCGGTACCGCACCCCTCGGCGTCGGTGCGGGCCGCCTCCGGCACGGCTTCGGTGGCGGAGGCGGCGGCCCTGGCGGGCGGCGGGGAACTCCTCGTGCCGAAGCGCCGCTCGGTGGCGGCCACCTGCGCGGTGGCCACCGCCGAGGAGCACGACCTGCGCCACCACGGCGACGCGGAGGTGGCCGACGCGGGCGGCGCGCTGGTGGACCTCGCGGTGAACGTACGCTCCGACACGCCGCCGCAGTGGCTCAAGGACCGGATCGCGGCCTGCCTCGGCGACCTGGCCGCGTACCCCGACGGGCGGGCGGCACGCGCGGCGGTCGCGGCCCGGCACGGTCTCCCCGTCGAACGGGTGCTGCTGACGGCGGGGGCCGCGGAGGCGTTCGTACTGATCGCGCGGGCCCTGGACGCCGAACGGCCGGTCGTGGTGCACCCGCAGTTCACCGAGCCCGAGGCGGCCCTGCGGGACGCCGGGCACCGGGTGGAACGGGTCCTGCTGCGCCCCGAGGACGGCTTCCGGCTGGACCCGGCGGCAGTACCGGAGGAGGCCGACCTGGTGGTGGTCGGCAACCCCACCAACCCGACGTCGGTCCTGCACCCGGCGGCGACGCTGGCGGCGCTGGCCCGGCCGGGTCGGACCCTGGTGGTGGACGAGGCGTTCATGGACGCCGTCCCGGGCGAGCGGGAGGCGCTGGCCGGGCGGATGGACGTCCCCGGACTGGTCGTCCTCCGCAGCCTGACCAAGACCTGGGGGCTGGCGGGGCTGCGCATCGGGTACGTGCTGGCCGAGCCGGAGGTCATCGCGAAGCTGGCCGCCGCGCAGCCGCTGTGGCCGGTGTCGACGCCGGCGCTGGTGGCGGCGGAGGCCTGCGTCTCGCCCGATGCCCTGGCGGAGGCGGAGACCGCCGCGCAGCGCATCGCCGTGGACCGGGAGCACCTGCTGGCGGGGCTGGCGGAGTTCGAGGAGGTCACGGTGTCGGGGGTGGCCGAGGGCCCGTTCGTCCTGGTCCGCATCCCGGGCGCGGCAGACGTACGCACCCGCCTGCGCGCCCTGGGCTTCGCGGTGCGCCGCGGCGACACCTTCCCGGGCCTGGACGCCGACTGGCTCCGCCTGGCGGTCCGCGACCGCGCCACAACGGGCCGCCTCCTCCAGGCCCTGGACCACGCCCTGGCCCTGGCGGGGCGGTAGGGGGCGGGGCGGGGCTCGCGGTGCGGGCGCGCTATCTCCCCCTCGACCCCGTGGGGTGGGGCGGTGGTTGCCCACCCGCCCCCTTGCCTGCGGGCCGGGGGCCGGGGAGCGGGATCCCCTCGGACGGCCTCAGGGAAGGTTGGGGGCTTCCCGTCAGTCCCATCGTCCTTCCGTGTCGTGCCGGCCTGTCAAGGGCGCTCCCTTCGGTCGCGTCGCTTCGCGATCGCCTTCGGCGACCCTTGACAGACCGGCCCGCCCCGGAAAGCCGAAAGACTGCCGGGAAACCCCCAAAAGAACGGCACGGTCGATGGTTGGAGGGACGGGTCCGTCAGCGATGAGGCGAGGGGCCGGGGGCCGGCCCGCCGGGCATCCGGGCCCCGAACATCCGCGATCCCGGACCAGGGGCGCGACTACCCGCACGAGAGGCCGATCAGAGCGACCTGCGGAGCCCCCAGGCGCGACAGATCGCTACGCGCTCCTCATTTCTCGGCGTCCGGCGGCCGTCTGGGGCCGATACGTCCTACCGGGCCAGGAACGGGGCCAGTTGTGCGGCGAGTTCGGCGGGCGCGTCCATGGCGATCAGGTGGGCGGCGGTGGGGAATTCGACCAGGGTCGCGCCCGGGATCTCGGCGGCGTAGCGGCGGGCGATGTCCTGGAAGTCGGCGACGTCCAGCTTGCCGACACCGACCAGCGTGGGAACGGCGACGGCGGCGAGGTCAGCGCTCCCCGCCCCCTGCCCGTGTTCGTCACGTACGGCCATGTTCACCAGCGACGTCCGCATCGGCTCACGGACCCGGTCGGCCAGACCGGCCGGGACCTCGTCCCACTCCCGGGCGGGACCGCGCAGCCACATGTCCAGGTTGATCTGCGTGGCGGCGTCCACGTCCCCCGCGGCCAGGGCGGCCGTCTCCGCGCCGTCGTACGCGTGCATCTCCGCGGACCAGTCGTAGCCGGGCCAGGGGGCGGCGAACAGGGCCAGGGAGTGCACCCGTTCCGGGTGGGCGAGGGTGAAGTCCAGGGCCACGCGGCCGCCCCAGGAAGCGCCCACGAGCCGGACCCGGTCGTGGCCGAGGTGGTCCAGGAGCCGCAGCAGGTCATCCACGTCGCCGTACGGGCCTGCCGGCGGGGCGGATTCGCCGAAGCCGCGCAGGTCGTAGCGGACGACCGCGTAGTGCTCCGCGAGGCCGGGCACGACGGCGTCCCACATCCGGTGGTCGGCGACGCCGGCGTGCACGAGTACGACGGGCGGCCCGTCACCTGCGACGTCGTACGAAAGGTGGCCGAGATCATCGGCAAGTCTGATCATCCGCAGATGCTTGCACGCGCCACCCAACCGGCGGAAGCGCAGGCCGCCGAAACGATACAGCTGAGGGCATTGGAGTGAACGGCCGTTCCTGCCGGCGCCCGGGGACGGTTGGACCGGCCGACGCGCGGATCGACCGGCGCGTCCCTCCATTGATCCTTAGGGGAGTCATGCGTATTCGTTCCGCTGTCACCGCGTCCGTCCTGGCTGCCGGCATCCTCCTGGGCGGGGCCGGTGCCGCCCTGGCCAACGACGGTGTCGAGATCGACTACTTCGACGGCGGCCACAAGGCCTACTCGTCGGACTGCTCGACGCTCGCCGCGGTCCCCCACAACCTCCCGGCGTTCGCGGGCCCGGTCTACCAGTCGTCCTGCCACAAGGACGGCGAGAAGAAGTGGGCGAACGGCTCCCACCTGGGCGCCTGACCCGGAGCGACCCCCCGGGGGGCGGCCCGACGACAACGTCGGGCCGCCCCTGCGGCTTTCAGCGCAACGTGAGCTGCTTCCCCCGCTCCCGGGGCGTCCAGCCGTGGCTCTCCAGTGCCCGCCGGATGACGACCTCGACGAGCCCCGGCGTGATCACCGTCCCGTGCTCGACCCACGTCACCATCCGCTGCCCGTCCACCTCGTCGTGCACGACGACGATCCCCAGCCCGGGCTCGTCATCGGGCGCAACCACCCACCGGTACCTCTCGCCGTCCACGACGATGGTCCGCGTGCCCTTCTTCGCGATGCCCATGCCGCGAGCCTCTCAGGCCGGCACGACGTTCCCGACAGCGGTGGTGAACTCGCGACCCGAGGCATTTCGGATGTAGGCCAGCTCCTTCCAGTGCTCAACAGCGGCACATACTCGTACTGCTCACTCATCAAACGCTCCCCCGAAGGTGCTGAGGAAGCGCTCCCACCCGGCACGGGCCCGCTCGAGCAGGTCCGTCCCGGGCTCGATCACCAGGATCGGGTTCGCCAAGGCCCTGGCCACGGCACTGCCGTCGAGCGGGCGGCCTTCTGTCTCAGACATGAAGCTCCATTCCAAGCATCAGCGGACGGTCTCCCGCTGCACCTCCTTGTGATGAACAGTGAACTCTCGAGCACGGAAAGTGAGTACGGTGAGAGCGTCAGCAAGTCGTTCAAGCCGTTCAAGATCGCTTACTGGGGGCGGACATTGGCGGATAGCCGGACTCCGAACAGCCAGTTGGCCGACGTCATCGCCGAGGCCGGAGTCACCTACTACGCACTGGCCCGCGAAATCCGCGCTGTCGCGTCCGAGGCAGGGGAGGCGCTCAGCACCTCTCCGTCCGCCGTTTCCTATTGGATGGCCGGCGGTACACCGTCCGGTCGGACTCGGTTCTATATCGCCGAGGCTCTCACCAGAAGGACGAAACGGAGGGTAACGGTTGCAGAGATCGGTCTGGCCTGCGCAGGCACCGGGGACGCCTTGAGTGCCGATCCGTTGGCTACGGCTGCCGACCTCGGGAGATACGTGATGCTCCGTCGCAGGGAATTCCTGACCACCGCCTTTGCCACCGCGGCAGTCCGCCTCCCTTTGAACTACGACCACGAAGCAGTAGCGGCCACCCTCAAAGCCGCCCGGGATGGCGGCAGCGTCGGGCCGGAAGAAGTGGGGACGGTCCGGCAGCTGACGGAAATGTTCAGGACTGCGGACGACAAGCTCGGTGGCGGCCACGGGTTGACCACGGCCACCGCGTACCTGACCGACACGGTGGCCCCGATGCTGAAGGCTCGATTCCCGTCGGCCACGGTGCGCAAGGACGCGTTCGGGGCAGCCACTCAGCTGGCCTGCCTGGTCGGATGGAAACACCACGACCTGGGCCGTGAAGGAGTGGCGCAGCAGTACTACCTCCTTGGCTACCAACTGGCCTGCGAGTCCGACCCCGCAGGGCAAGCTGCCTGGATGATGCGAGCCATGACCCACCAGGGCCTGGACCTGGACCAACCGGACTCATGCGTGGAGCTCGCCAAGGAGGCACTGGGGCGCGCGTCCGGAAAGGTCGACCGGCAGACCGAGGCCTTGCTCCTGGTCACCTGCGCGAGGGCCTACGGTGCCAGCGGTATGGGCGCCAGAGCCGCGGCCGCGCTGCTGGCAGCCGAAGACGCCGTGCAGGACGTACGCGATCCGGTGCCTGCGTACTCGGCGGCCTCCGGCCCAGTGGCGGCCACGGTGGCCTCGCACACGGGCAAGACATTGACTGCGATGAAGGACCACAGAGCGGCCGAGCGGCACTACCGCCAAGCCCTCGTCGGCCGTACACCGGGCACGTACCAACGCGGGCATGGCCTGACCATGATCAACCTTGGCAAGTGCGTGGCTGCCCAACGGCGCCACGAAGAAGCCGTCGGTTTATGGAACCGCTCTCTGGACTTCATGGATGGTGTGGTCTCCCACCGGAGCAGGCAGGAAATCAACGTGATCCGATCGACCGTAGCCCGATACCGGCAACGGGGCGTGCCCGGGGCCGGAAGTCTTGAGCAGCGGGCAACCGAGCTTCTGCGGGGCCGGCCGTGACGATCGGCGTGGTCGTACTGACCATGGGCGACCGCCCAGACGAGCTGCGAGCACTCCTGGAATCGGTGGCTGCTCAAGAGGGCGACCCGCCGACCGTCGTGGTGCTCGGCCAAGGAGTCGAGCTGCCCCCGCTCCCGGCGTGGGTGCACTCGATCAACCTGCCGGAGAACCTTGGCATCCCGGGCGGCCGGAACACCGGCGTGCGCGCGCTTCCGGACACCAACGACATCGTCGTCGTCCTGGATGACGACGGCCTCCTCCCCCGCACGGACACCCTCCGCCTGGTCCGGGAGGCCTTCGCGGAGAACCCCCACCTCGGCATCGTGAGCTTCCGGATCGCAGACGAGAACGGTCTGAGCCAGCGCAGGCACGTCCCCCGCCTGGGCGGATCGGACCCGCTGAGGTCCGGCCCGGTCACGACGTACCTCGGCGGTGGCCACGCCATCCGCACGACCCTCTTCGATCAGATCGGCGACTTCCCGGCCCCCTTCTTCTACGCACACGAGGAAACCGACTTCGCCTGGCGTGCGCTGGACGCCGGCTGGGAGATCCACTACCGGGCGGACCTCGTCCTCCAGCACCCCCGCACGGCCGCGTCCCGCCACGCCGTCTACTACCGCAACACGGGCCGCAACCGCGTATGGCTGGCCAAACGCCACCTGCCCGCAGTCCTCGTCCCCGTCTACCTCGCCACATGGGCCGCCTACACCCTGGCGCAGCGCCCCCCGCTCACGGGCCTCACCGCATGGTGGGCCGGCTTCTTCGAGGGCGTCCGCCGCCCCTGCCCACCCCGACGCCCCATCAGCTGGCGGACGGTATGGCAGATGACCCGCCTCGGCCGCCCGCCCGTGATCTGACGCTGCTCCGATCTACCTCTGGCGCGGGTATCAGCCCAAGACTGCCGACAGACGCCGAGATACGAGGAGCGCGTAGCGATCTGCTGCGCCTGGGGGCTTCCCAGGGGGATCGGATCGGCCTCTCGTGCAGGTAGTCGCGCCCTGGCCCGGGATCGCGACTTTTGGGGCCCGAATGCCCGGCGGGCCAGCGCCCGGCCCCTCGCCTCAGCGCTGAGGGACCCGTCCCTCCAACTATCGGCCGTGCCGTTTCTTTGGGGGTTTCCCGGCAGTCTTTCGGCTTTCCGGGGCGGGACGGCCTGTCAAGGGTCGCCGAAGGCGATCACGAAGTGACGC
>NZ_JBWKEZ010000052.1:0-59976 GCF_056434525.1 Streptomyces sp. NPDC044002 | reverse complement strand
CTCTCGGCTTTTTCCTCTCCCCCCCTCCCCCCCCCCCCCCCCCCCCCCCCCCCCCCTTTTGTCCCCCCCCCCCCCCTCCCCTCTTTTGACGCCGACGGGCGCGAAGCGCCCGTACCGGGTCCGGGCAGCGCCCGGGGAACGGTGGAAGGGCGGGTAGGGGACTGCCCCGCGCAGCGGCCCACCCACCCGCACCCGACCCACCGGCCCCGGCCACGCGAACCGGCCCCGCTCGGCTGGTCGACGGCCGGAGGCCGGCGCAGCGGCGCGAAGCCGGGGAGGCCGCCCGCGGCCGAGCCGCGCGAGCGGCGCGTCAAGAAGGGGTCGGGGCCCGCAGGAGCCAGTGGCGGGTGAGGTCCGCCATTTCGGCCGGGGTGCGGCCGCCGTGGTCGACGGCCATGAACTGGCCGCCGATCCGCAGCGAGAACATCATCAGGCAGCGGACCTCGACGTCGTCCGGGTCGGGGCAGAACGCCCCGAACAGCCCGCGCAGGTAGTCCATCCGGCGGTTGTCGACGCGGCGCAGCCGCGCCGCGACGGCCGGGTCGCGGCGGGCCCAGTCGCGGACCGCCAGGTCGACGGAGATGCCCCGTACCGGGCCGTCGGCGGACTCGCTGACGAAGGTGAACAGCCGGTCCAGCCGGGTGCGGGCGTCGCCGCCCCCGCTCTCGATCCGCTCGATCACGGCGTCCGCGACCTCGTGCTCCCAGGTGTCGAGCATCTCCTCCAGCAGCGCGTCGCGGTTGCGGAAGTACCCGTAGAAGCCGCCCTTGCTGACGCCGAGGGCCTGTGCGAGTGCCTCGACGCGCACGGCGTCCGGGCCGCCGGCGGCGAGGGCGCGCAGGCCTTCTTCGATCCACTTGCCGCGGGGCGTGCGGGCGGTGGCCATGGTGTGTCTCCCGTCACGTGCCGGTGATGATCTGTACGCCTTCGTATAGATGGGGCTAGCCTCATCTATACGGCATCGTATAGATGAGGGGCACATACATGAAACTCCCCAGCACCGCCCACACCTCCCGGCCCTGGCGCATCCACGAGATCGCCCCCGACTTCCGGCTGGAGGACGTCTGGGCACTGCCGACACCGGGCGGCCCGGACGACCTCGCGTGGCTGGTGGCCCAGTTCGCCGAGGAACGGGACGGGGAGTCCGACATCTCCTCCCCGCTGTACCGGATCCTCTTCGCCATCCGCTGGAAGCTCGGCGCGCTGCTGGGCTGGGACGAGGCCGGCGACGGCGTCGGGAAGCGGGTGGACTCGCTGCGGGGGAGGCTGCCCGCCGACCTCGCCGAGGGGCTGCGGGGACCCGACGTGGAGGGCTACCCCTTCACCTCCGTGTACCTGACGCACGACGAGTGGGTCGCGGAGATGGGCAACAAGGCCGTGCACGGCGTGATGCACATCGGCTGGGTCCCGGACGGCCGAGGCGGCTACCGGGGCCAGATGGCCGTCCTGGTCAAGCCCAACGGGCTGCTCGGTGCCGTGTACATGGCCGCGATCAAGCCCTTCCGGTACGTGGGCGTGTACCCGGCGCTGATCAGGGCGATCGGCCGCGAGTGGCGGGCGACGGCCGCCGAGCGCCGGGCCGAGGTCTGACGGCCGCCCAGGCCCAGGCTCCGGCCCCGGCCCCCCCCGGGGGGCACGGCTACGGCCAGACGAGGCAGTACGCCTGGTGGCCGTTCTCGTGGAGGCGGTGGGAGAAGTCCTGCCATTCGTGCAGCAGCTGGTAGACGTTGAAGGCGTCGCGCGGGCCGCCCCGGTCGGGGACCGTCGACCAGATGAAGGCGGCCGCGCCCACCGACTCCTCGCCCACCCCGCGCAGCGGGTCGACCACCGTCATGGGCAGCTTGACCACCGCGTAGTCGGGGTGCAGGACGACGAGCTCCAGCGGGGGCACCTTGTGCAGGGGTATGCCCTCGATGCCGGTCAGGACCATCGCGGCCATGGTCTCCGGCTTGATCTTGGTGAACATGCCGCCCATGCCGAGCTCGTCGCCGCCCAGCTCCTCCGGCCGCATCGTCTGCGGCACCCGCGCTGCCGTGGCGCCGTCGGGGGCGCCGAAGTACTTGTACGTCACTCCCATGCCGCGGCCCTTGGGCAGGCCGCCGCCGGTGTCCTCCGCGTCGTCCGCCTCGTCCTCGGTGCCGGGCGGCCGGCCCGGGCCCTGGGCGGGTGCGGGATCGGCGGCCTCGGCCGCGCGCCGCCGGTGCTTGCCGCGCCGGCGGGCTTCACGGGCTTCACGGGCGCGCTGCGGGTCCAGGCCGTCCGTACCCTCGCCCGGTCCACCACCGCGTTGCATATCTCCACCCGACACGTATTGCCTGCCCCGGCCCCGCGGCCCCCGCCACGCAGCCTGATCATCATGGCAGTGACCTCCCCCGCGGCGGCGCGGTGAAACGCCCCTCCGCAAGTCTGTCGCGGCCTCTGAGACCATGGCTGGTGTGAGCTACCCGTACCCGTATGAAGCCCCAGTTTCGCAGACGCTCTTCGAGCGCGCGTCCCTCGTGACCCCCGGCGGCGTGAACTCTCCCGTGCGCGCCTTCCGTGCCGTGGGCGGTACGCCCCGGTTCATGGTGTCCGGTACCGGTCCCTACCTGACCGATGCCGACGGGCGCGAGTACGTCGACCTGGTCTGCTCGTGGGGGCCGATGATCCTCGGCCACTCCCACCCCGAGGTGATCGAGGCGGTGCAGGCGGCGGTCGCACGCGGCACCTCCTTCGGCACGCCCGGCGAGGGCGAGGTCGCCCTCGCCGAGGAGATCACCGCCCGTATCGAGCCCGTCGAGCAGGTGCGCCTGGTGTCCTCCGGCACCGAGGCGACCATGTCGGCGATCCGGCTGGCCCGCGGCTTCACCGGCCGCGCCAAGGTCGTCAAGTTCGCAGGCTGCTACCACGGACACGTCGACGCGCTGCTGGCCGCCGCCGGTTCCGGGCTGGCCACCTTCGCCCTGCCCGACACCCCCGGTGTCACTGGCGCGCAGGCCGGCGACACGATCGTGCTCCCCTACAACGACCTCGAAGCCGTCCGGGCCGCGTTCGCCGCGCACCCCGGCGAGATCGCCTGCGTGATCACCGAGGCGGCGCCCGGCAACATGGGCGTCGTCACCCCGGCCGAGGGCTTCAACCAGGGCCTCGCCGACCTGTGCCGCGAGAACGGCGCGCTGTACATCTCCGACGAGGTGATGACCGGTTTCCGCACCTCCCGCGCCGGCTGGTACGGGGTGGACGGGGTCAAGCCCGACCTGATGACCTTCGGCAAGGTCATGGGCGGCGGCTTCCCGGCGGCGGCGTTCGGCGGCCGCGCGGACGTCATGGGTCACCTGGCCCCGGCCGGCCCGGTCTACCAGGCGGGCACCCTCTCCGGTAACCCGATCGCCACCGCGGCGGGCCTCGCGCAGCTGCGGCTGCTGGACGACGCGGCGTACGCGAAGGTCGACGCGGTCTCGAAGGAGATCCAGGGCCTGGTGACGGCGGCGCTGAGCAAGGAGGGCGTGGTGCACCGGCTGCAGACCGCGTCCAACATGTTCTCGGTGTTCTTCACCGGGGAGCAGGTCCGCAACTACGACGACGCGAAGAAGCAGGAAGGCTTCCGCTTCAACGCGTTCTTCCACTCGATGCTGTCGCAGGGCGTCTACCTGCCGCCGTCGGCGTTCGAGTCCTGGTTCGTGTCCACGGCCCACGACGAGCGGGCGGTCGAGCGGATCGCGGCCGCGCTGCCGGCCGCCGCGCGGGCCGCCGCGGAGGCGACGGCATGAGCGACATCACCGTCGTCCACGTAGTGCGGCACGGCGAGGTGCACAACCCGGAGGGCGTCCTGTACGGGCGCCGGGCCGGCTACCACCTCTCCGAGCTGGGCCGGCAGATGGCCGACCGGGTCGCCGAGCACCTCCAGGACCGGGACGTCACCTACGTGGTGGCCTCGCCGCTGGAGCGTGCGCAGGAGACGGCCACGCCGATCGCGAAGGTGCACGGCCTGGAGCTGGCCACCGACGGCCGGCTGATCGAGGCGGGCAACGTCTTCGAGGGCAAGACCTTCGGCGTCGGAGACGGCGCGCTGCGCAAGCCGGGCAACTGGAAGCACCTGACGAACCCGTTCAAGCCGTCGTGGGGCGAGCCGTACGTCGAGCAGGTCGTGCGGATGATGAGCGCGATCGAGGCGGCGCGGGACGCGGCGCGCGGGCACGAGGCGGTGGCGGTCAGCCACCAGCTGCCGATCTGGATCGTACGGAGCTTCGCGGAGCGGCGGCGGCTGTGGCACGACCCGCGGCGGCGGCAGTGCACGCTCGCTTCGCTGACGTCGTTCACGTACCAGGACGACAAGCTGGTGTCGGTGGGGTACAGCGAGCCGGCGCGGGATCTCGTTCCCGCGCACCTGCTCGCGGGGGCGAAGCCGGTGAAGGGCAAGTCCAAGGCCTTCGGGGCCTAGCCCCGGACCCTGGGCCCGCTTCGGGCTGCGCCGGGCCTGCGGGGCCGGTGCGCCCGAGCCGGGCCGGGGCCGCGGTGCGCCGCTGCGCGGGGCCGGATCCCCTACCCGCCCTTCGCCCGTTCCCTGGGGGCTCCGCCCCCAGACCCCCGCGCCTCAAACGCCGGCGGGGCTGGAGTTGCCGAACGCCGGCGGGGCTGGAGTTGCCGCTGCGCGGCAACTTCCAGCCCGCGCGGCGTTTGAGCGCACCGGGCGCGCAGCGCACGGAACGGGTCCGGGCGGAGCCCGGGGAACGGTGGAAGGGCGGGTAGGGGATCCGGCCCCGCAGGGCAGACGGTGACCGCCCGGGCAGGCTGGACGCGGCCGGACTGCGGACGCTGGGCCCCGGACAGGCCCCGTCCGGCGGCCGGCGGAACCTGCCGTCCACACCCTGACCAGCACATTGACACCCCCCTGGGGGGTGCGGAAGATCGGCAAATCGGTCATGCGAAACTTTTCACATGAGCCTTAGCCGCGCGCGTTCACCTCGAACCAGCCGCCGCTCGACCAGCGGCCGCGCCGTCCTGCTGACCGCGATCACCCTCGCGAGCGCCCTGACCCTGTCCGCGTGCGGCGATTCGGGCAGCGGCGGCAAGCCTGCCGGTGCCGCCGGCGGCAACTACGTGACCGGCCCCAGCGGCATCTCCACCGTCGCCAAGGCCGACCGCGTCGACGCCCCCAAGCTCGACGGGGACACCGTCGAGGGCAAGACGCTCGACACCACCACCCTCAAGGGCAAGGTCGTCGTCCTCAACGTCTGGGGCTCCTGGTGCCCGCCCTGCCGCGCCGAGGCCCCGTACTTCGCGAAGGTCTCCAAGGAGATGGCCGACGGCGGCAAGGACGTCGCGTTCGTCGGCATCAACACCCGCGACAACAGCAAGCAGAACGCCGCCGCCTTCGAAGAGAACTTCGGGATCACCTACCCGAGCCTCTACGACCCGGACGGCAAGCTGATGCTCCGCTTCCCCAAGGGCACGCTCAACGCGCAGTCCATCCCCTCGACGATCGTCCTCGACAAGCAGGGCAAGATCGCCGCCCGCACCCTCGTCGCGGTCAACGAGGAGCAGCTGCGCTCGATGATCGACCCGCTCCTCGCGGAGCAGTGACCTGGTGGACCCGTACCTCCTGCCGGCCGCCGAAGCGGTCACCGGCGTCAACACCACGGTCCTGAACGGCGCGCTGCTGCTGGCCCTGCCGATCGCCCTGTTCGCCGGGCTGATCTCCTTCTTCTCGCCGTGCGTGCTCCCGCTCGTCCCCGGCTACCTCTCCTACGTCACCGGCGTCAGCGGTGCCGACCTCGCCGAGGCCCGGCGCGGCCGGATGCTGGCCGGCGCGAGCCTGTTCGTCCTCGGCTTCACCGCCGTGTTCGTCTCGACGGGCGCCCTCTTCGGGCAGTTCGGCGACGTCTTCCAGGGCGAGAACAAGGAGGTCATCACCCGGGTGATGGGCGGCCTGGTGATCGTCCTCGGCCTCTTCTTCATGGGCGCCATCCCGGGTCTGACCATGCGGGAGTTCCGCTTCCACAAGAAGCCGGCGGCGGGCCTGCTCGGCGCGCCCCTGCTCGGCGTGCTCTTCGGCGTCGGCTGGACCCCTTGCATGGGCCCGACGCTCGCCGCCGTCAACACGCTCTCCATCGACCAGGCCACCGCCGGGCGCGGCGCGCTGCTGACCGCCGTCTACTGCCTCGGCCTCGGCCTGCCCTTCATCCTCGCCGCGATCGCCTTCCGCAAGGCGCTCGGTGCTTTCGACTGGGTGAAGAAGCACTATGCATGGGTGATGCGGATCGGCGGCGGCATGCTGATCCTGACCGGCCTGCTGCTCGTCACGGGGATGTGGACCGGCATCGTGAACGAGATGCAGAGCTGGACCCAAAGCTTCACGGTGGGGATCTGAGGACTACACGGACATGAGTACGACCGACAAGGCGCCCGTCGAGGTGCCCAACGAGGCGCCCAACGAGGCCGAGGCCGACGCCGACGCCGCTGCCGGGGCGCAGCTCTCCACGGCCCCCGCCGAGGAGAGCGCGGCCGCCCCCGTCGGCATCGGGGTGGTCGGCTGGGCCCGCTGGTTCTGGCGCCAGCTCACCTCCATGCGCGTGGCGCTGATCCTGCTGTTCCTGCTCTCCCTCGGCTCCATCCCGGGCTCCCTCGTCCCCCAGACGCAGGTGGACCCGATGAAGGTCGCCGAGTGGAAGAAGACCCACGAGTTCTGGGTGCCGGTCGCCGAGAAGCTCCAGCTCTTCGACGTGTACAGCTCGGTGTGGTTCTCCGCGATCTACATCCTGCTGTTCGTGTCGCTGATCGGCTGCATCGTCCCGCGCACCTGGCAGTTCGTCGGCCAGCTCACCGGCCGCCCGCCGGGCGCGCCGCGCCACCTGAAGCGGCTGCCGGCGTACGCGACGTGGCGTACGGAGACCACCCCGGACGAGGTCCTCGCCGAGGGGAAGGCGCTGCTGCGGGGGCGCGGCTTCCGTACGGAGTCCGCCGGCGCGTCCGTCGCCGCCGAGAAGGGCTACCTCCGCGAGGCCGGGAACCTGGCCTTCCACATCGCTCTGATCGTGATGCTGGTGGCCTTCGCGTGCGGCCAGCTCTTCAAGTCAGAGGGCGGCAAGCTCGTCCTGCGCGGCAAGGGCTTCGCGAACACGCTCACCCAGTACGACGACTTCAAGTCCGGCAGCCTCTTCTCCTCCGACGACCTGCCGCCGTTCTCGTTCACCCTGGACAAGTTCGACGCCAGCTACGAGAAGACCGGCCCGCAGAAGGGCACCCCGCGCGACTTCAAGGCGTACGTCACCTACAGCGAGGGCGCGCACGGGGAGCCGAAGAAGGCCGAGATCGAGGTCAACAAGCCGCTGGAGATCGACGGCTCCAAGATCTTCCTGCTGGGCCACGGCTACGCGCCGGTCATCTCGGTGACCGACCCCACCGGCAAGGTGATCTACAAGGACGCCGTGCCGATGCTGCCATTCGACGCCAACCTGAGCTCCTCGGGCGCGGTCAAGGTCCCGGACGGCTACCGCAACAAGAACGGCGACAAGGAACAGCTCGGCTTCAACGCCATGTTCGTGCCGACCTTCGCGGGCGAGGGCAAGGGCACGATGCTCTCGCAGTTCCCGGCCCTGGACTTCCCCGTCCTCGCCCTCAGCGCCTACCACGGCAGCCTGGGCGTCGACGCGGGCCTGCCGCAGAACGTGTACCAGCTGAACACCTCCAAGATGCAGGAGTTCAAGAACCCGGAGGGGCAGCTGTTCAAGCAGCGGCTGCTGCCGGGCGAGACGATGACCCTGCCGGACGGCGCGGGCACCGTGAAGTTCGAGGGCATCGAGCGCTGGGCCACCTTCTCGGTGACCCAGCAGCCCGCCAACGGGCTGGCCCTGGCCGGCGCCCTCGTCGCCATCGGCGGTCTCGCCGCGTCCCTGTTCATCCAGCGCCGCCGGATCTGGGTCCGCGCGGTCCGGGACGAGGACGGCCTGACGGTCGTGGAGCTGGCGGGCCTGGGCCGCAGCGAGTCGGCGAAGCTGCCGGAGGAGCTGTCGGTGCTCTGCGCCGCCCTGTACGAACGGGCGCCGAGCCCGGCGCAACCGGCGGAAGCCGGAACCACCGAGGAAGAAGAAGGGGAGCGCGCATGACGACGCTGCTCGCGGCGGCGACGAACGAGAGCCTCGCCGATCTCAGCAACAAGCTGGTGTACGCGTCGATGGCGGTCTACACGCTCGCCTTCCTCGCGCACATCACCGAGTGGGTCTTCGGCAGCCGCAGCAAGGTGGGCCGTACGGCCGCCGCGCTGACGGCCTCGAAGGCGGCGGCCGGCGCGGCCCCCGCCGTGCAGGTGCGCCACAAGGGGGCGCGTAGCTCCAGTGGAGCCGGTGCAACCGGGGGCACGGCCGTCCTCGACAAGCCGGAGGTCGTCACCCGCTCCGCGTCGGGCAGCCGGGACGTCCCGGACGGCCCGGGCGCGGCCGGCGGCACCGAGCAGGGCGACCTGTACGGGCGGATCGCGGTCTCGCTGACCGTCCTCGGCTTCCTCATCGAGGCGGCCGGCGTGGTCTCCCGCGCGATGTCGGTGGAGCGGGCCCCCTGGGGCAACATGTACGAGTTCTCGGTGACCTTCTCCACGGTCGCGGTCGGCGCGTACCTGCTGCTCCTGGCGCTGAAGAAGAACGTCCGCTGGCTGGGCCTGATCCTGGTCACGACGGTCCTGCTGGACCTCGGCATCGCCACCACCTGGCTCTACACCGACAGTGACCAGCTGGTCCCGGCCCTGCACTCGTACTGGCTGTGGATCCACGTCTCCACCGCCATCTTCTGCGGCGCGGTCTTCTACATCGGCGCGGCCGGCGCGGTGCTCTACCTGTTCCGCGACAGCTACGAGAGCCACCTGGAGGCGGGCCGGACCGTCGGGAAGTTCCGCAGCTCGGTGCTGGAGCGGCTGCCCTCGGCGGCCTCGCTCGACAAGTTCTCGTACCGGATCAACGCGGCGGTCTTCCCGCTGTGGACGTTCACCATTGTCGCGGGCGCCATCTGGGCGGGCGACGCGTGGGGCCGCTACTGGGGCTGGGACCCCAAGGAGGTCTGGTCCTTCGTCACCTGGGTGGCGTACGCCTGCTACCTGCACGCGCGGGCCACGGCCGGCTGGAAGGGCCGCAAGGCCGCCTACCTGGCGCTCTTCGCCTTCGCCTGCTGGATCTGGAACTACTACGGGGTGAACATCCTGCTCAGCGGCAAGCACTCGTACGCGGGCGTCTGACCCGGGGGAGTGGGACGCTGGTGGTATGTCTCCTGTGAGCCATGCCACCAGCGAGCCGCGCGGCCCCGGCCGCTGGACCATCCGCTTCGAGATGCACCTGCCGTACGCGTACGAGGCCCTGTGGCCCGCCCTGACCACGGCGGAGGGGCTGCTCGGCTGGCTGGCGGCGGCGGACGTGCTGGAACGCCGGCTCGGCGGGGCCGTCACCCTGCGCTGGCTCAACACCGGCACCACCGTGTCCGGGCAGGTCACCGCCTGGGACACCGAGCGGGTCGCCGAGTACACGGTCTCCGAGCACGGCCGGATCCGCTTCCACCTGGAGGCGGTCGGCACCGACTCGACGGTGATCCGCTTCCTGAACGAGCGCGGCGGCTCCGAGGAGGAGCGCCTGGACTGCCTGGCCGGCTGGCACGACCACTTCGAGCGGCTGGAGGCCTTCATGGCCGGGCACCCGACGGACTGGGCGGCCTGGACCGACGCCCGCTGGGCGGAGCTGCGCGCCTCCTACGCGTCCTTCTCCAGGACGTAGGCGCCGCGCGCCGGGCCGGTCCCGAGGAAGAAGCCGAAGTACAGCTCCAGCGCCCCGCGCTCGTCGCGGCGCAGCTCGAAGGTCCACGCGTACCGTTCGGGCGCCTTCGCCGGCGGGCCCGTGCCGGCGCGGGCGGCGGTGGCGGTCGGGGCGGGCAGCCGCAGCCGCAGGTGCTGGCCGAGGGTGCGGGCGGCGGGCTGCCGGCCGGTGAGCCGCCAGGAGCCGGGACCCGAGAGCCGCCAGCCGGCGGCGTAGTCGCGGTCCTGGCCGTCGAGGAGGGTGACGTCGGCGCTGCCGTCGGCCCGGAAGACCACCTCGGTGCCGTCGACGCAGCGCCAGGTGCCGACGATCTCGGAGATGTCGGCGTCGTACACGGCGGGGACGGGGCGCGCGTCGTGGCGCTGCGGGTCCCAGCCGCCCGTCATGGCGAGCAGGGCGCAGGTGAGCACCCCGTACGCGAGCAGGTTGCGCAGGACCGTGTCGAGGATCCGGATCCGGGGCCGGACGCGCGGCGGTGGCATGGCCTGATTCTGCCAGCGGGGTTGAACGCGTTCAATGATCTTTCCGGCCGGTCTTCGTCACACCGCCGGGTGCCGGTGCCGTCTCACCACACCGGCCGCAGCGGCGGCAGTTCCCCGTCCCCGTGCAGGGCGCGGATGAGGCGCGCCAGCTCCCCGCGCAGCGCGCCGAGGTCGGCCTGGCCGGCCAGCTCGGCCTCCAGCCCGTGCAGCACGCGTCCGGCGGTGGCCAGGTGCTGTTCGGCGGCCGGGGTCAGGACCACGAGCTTGCGCCGCCCGCCTCCCGGGTGCGGCTCGCGCCGGACGTAGCCGCGCTTCTCCAGGTCGTCGACGATCTGCCCGGCGGCCTGTTTGGTCACCCCGAGCCGCTCGGCCAGCTCGCTGGCGGTGGCGCCGGGGCCCTTGAGGGCCTGGAAGGCCATGCCGTGCAGGGGGCGCAGGTCGGCGTAGCCCTCGTCGGCGAGGCGCCGGGTGAACTCGCCGAGCATCAGCTGGAAGCCGATCCCGAGCAGGAAGGCCAGCTCGACGCCGGGGGTCTCTTCG
Organism: Streptomyces sp. NPDC044002; assembly: GCF_056434525.1. Taxonomy (NCBI): domain Bacteria; kingdom Bacillati; phylum Actinomycetota; class Actinomycetes; order Kitasatosporales; family Streptomycetaceae; genus Streptomyces; species Streptomyces sp. NPDC044002. The sequence continues at coordinate 49,184 of NZ_JBWKEZ010000052.1, read as the reverse complement.
TTGGAAGTCACGCGGTCCATGGTGGCAGTGACGTGCGGGCGCAGCGAGTAAAGCCCCTTGACTCACGTGAGTAAAGACCCTTTACTTGCATCTGTCGCCGCGCACTCCACGGCATTCCACGGAAACGGAAGAGGACCCGCCTTGCACGTGATCAGCGCTTCCCCCGAGAACGTCACCGCCTCCCCCAACGCCACCATGACCGGCCTCGCCGCCCCCAGCCGCGGCAGCTCCGAGCTCTCCACCTGGCACGTCGACATGCCCGCCGGAGCCACCGGCCCCGACCACGCCGTCAGCCGCGAACAGGTCTGGCAGCTCACCGCCGGCTCCCTGGAGGTCACCTGCGACGGCCGCACCGAGAAGGTGTCCGCCGGCCAGACCCTCGTCCTGCCGCCCGACGTCCTGCGCCGGATCCACGCCCCCGAGCGCTTCGAGGCGTACGTGGTCATGCGCGCCGACGGCGTCGCCTCGGTCCCCGGCACCGAGGGGACCCGCGTCCTGCCCTGGGCGCAGTGACCCCTACTACTCCTTCTACTCCTTGTCCTTGCCCTTGTCCTTCTCCCCGTCCTCGCCCCTGTTCTTCTCCTGCTCCTCGCGCAGGGACTTCAGGAACTCCGGGTTGTCGTCGGGCGCCACCCACTGCTGCCGGCGCGACCGGCCCCCGCCCGCGCCGCCGACCGCGGAGCGCTTGCGGCCCGCGAACAGCCACACCACCGGGCCGACGATCGAGAACAGCAGGATGATCAGCACCCAGACCGTCTTCGGCAGGTGCTTGACCTCCTCCTCCGGGGTGTTCAGGCAGTCGATGAAGGCGTAGATGGTCAGCGCCAGGATCAGCAGGAACGGCAGATAGCGCAGCACGGTGTGGGACCGACTCCCGGGAAGTGACGACGGGCCCGCGCGGGGCCCCGGTGACGCTTCCAGGGTATGGGGTGACGGATACTGGGCTCCATGGCTTACGACGATCTCCGCTCGCTGCTCCGGGCTCTGGAGCGGGAGGGCGACCTCAAGCGCATCAAGGCCGAAGTGGACCCGCATCTGGAGATCGGGGAGATCGTCGACAGAGTGAACAAGGCCGGCGGCCCGGCCCTGCTCTTCGAGAACGTCAAGGGCTCGGCCATGCCGCTCGCCATGAACGTCTTCGGCACCGACCGCCGCCTCCTGAAGGCCCTCGGCCTCAAGTCGTACGGCGAGATCAGCGAGAAGATCGGCGGCCTCCTCAAGCCCGAGCTGCCCCAGGGCTTCATCGGCGTCCGCGAGGCCTTCGGCAAGCTCGGCTCGATGGTCCACGTACCGCCGAAGAAGGTGAAGGGCGAGTCCGCGCCCGTCCAGGAGGTCGTCCTCACCGGCGACGACGTCGACCTCGACCAGCTCCCGGCGCTCTTCACCTGGCCCAAGGACGGAGGCTCCTTCTTCAACCTGGGCCTCACCCACACCAAGCACCCCGAGACCGGCGTCCGCAACCTCGGCCTCTACCGGCTCCAGCGCCACGACAAGCGCACCATCGGCATGCACTGGCAGATCCACAAGGACAGCCGCAACCACTACGCCGTCGCCGCCGCGCGCGGCGAGCGGCTGCCGGTCGCGATCGCCTTCGGCTGCCCGCCCGCCGTCACCTACGCCTCCACCGCACCGCTGCCCGGCGACATCGACGAGTACCTGTTCGCCGGGTTCGTCGCGGGCAAGCGGATCGAGATGGTCGACTGCAAGACCGTTCCGCTCCAGGTCCCGGCCAACGCCGAGGTCGTGATCGAGGGCTGGCTGGAGCCCGGCGAGATGCTCCCCGAAGGCCCCTTCGGCGACCACACCGGCTTCTACACCCCGCAGGAGCCCTTCCCCGCGCTGAAGATCGACTGCGTGACGATGCGGAAGCGCCCGCTGCTCCAGTCGATCGTGGTCGGCCGGCCGCCGACGGAGGACGGCCCGCTGGGCCGCGCCACGGAACGGTTCTTCCTCCCGCTCCTCAAGATCATCGTGCCGGACATCGTGGACTACCACCTGCCCGAGTCGGGCGGCTTCCACAACTGCGCGATCGTCTCGATCGACAAGAAGTACCCCAAGCACGCCCAGAAGGTCATGCACGCCATCTGGGGCGCCCACATGATGTCGCTGACCAAGCTGATCATCGTGGTCGACAAGGACTGCGACGTCCACGACCTCCACGAGGTCTCCTGGCGGGCGCTCGGCAACACCGACTACTCGCGCGACCTGACGGTGGTCGAGGGACCGGTGGACCACCTGGACCACGCCTCCTACCAGCAGTTCTGGGGCGGCAAGGCGGGCATCGACGCGACCAAGAAGCTGCCGGAGGAGGGCTACACCCGCGACGGCGGCTGGCCCGACATGGTCGAGTCCGACCCGGCGACGGCCGAACGGGTGACCCGACGCTGGAAGGAGTACGGGCTGTGAAGCAGCACGCCACGATGAGGGTGGAGAGGGCCGGGCATGGTCCCCGCGCCCGCGGGGATGAACCGGAGTACGGCCTGTGAGCCCGATCGTCATGGGCGGCCCGGCCCTCTTCATCGGCGACGACACCACGTACGTGGCCCTCGTCCGCCCGGAACTCGACCCGGCCGACCCGGAGGTCCGCGAGGCCGCCGCGGAGGCCGGCGTCAGCCCCGAGGAGTTCGTCGGCCCCGGCGGAGTCTGGGCGCTGATGTGGGACGAGGAGGACGGCGGCGGCGGCTTCGAACTGCCCGGGCTGCGGGACGCGGACGCCGACGACTTCGCCGAGCGCCTGCTCGCCGAGCTGTCCTTCGCCGAAGCCGATCCGTTCACCGTCGAGGCCGGCCCGGTGCTGAGCCTGGAGGGCCGTCCGGCCGGCGACGACTGCGCCTTCCGGGCCCGGATCACCCCGCCGGAGGGCGAGGAGGTTCCCGCGCTCACCCTGGAGATCACCCCGGAGGCCGTGGACACCCTCCGCGCCGACCTCGAAGAATTCCGCAGGAGCCTGGCATGACCACCGCCGACGGCGTCATCGGCCCCGGACCGGCTCCTCAGGCACCCGGCAAGGTGAAGGCCTTCCTGCGGCTCGTCATGATCGAGCACTCGGTCTTCGCGCTGCCCTTCGCGTACATCGCCGCGCTGACGGCCATGTACCGGCTCGACGGGCGCATGCACTGGGCCGAGCTGCTGCTCGTCACCGTCTGCATGGTGGGCCTGCGCACCTTCGCGATGGCCGCCAACCGGATCATCGACCGCGAGATCGACGCCCGCAACCCGCGCACGGCCGGGCGCGAGCTCGTCACGGGCGCGGTCTCGGTGCGGTCCGCCTGGACCGGCGCGGGGATCGCGCTGGTGGTCTTCCTCGGCTCCGCGGCCCTGCTGAACCCGCTGTGCCTGGCGCTGGCGCCGGTGGCCGTCATTCCGATGGTGGTCTACCCGTACGGCAAGCGCTTCACGAACTTCCCGCAGGCCATCCTGGGCCTCGCCCAGGCCATGGGGCCGGTCGGCGCCTGGCTGGCGATCACCGGCGAGTGGTCCTGGGAGGCGGTGGTCCTCGGGCTCGCCATCGGCGTCTGGATCGGCGGCTTCGACCTGATCTACGCCTGCCAGGACGTGGACTCCGACCGCGCGGACGGCGTCAAGTCGGTCCCGGCCCGCTTCGGCGTCCCGGCCGCCCTGTGGGGCGCCCGCGGCTGCCACGTGGTCACCACGGCCCTGCTGGCCTGGTACGCCGTCCTCACCGACGGCGGCGCCTTCCTCTGGCTGGGCCTCCTGATCGTCGCGGCGGCGTTCCTCTACGAGCACACCATCGTCACGCCGCACGACCTGTCCCGCCTGAACCGGGCGTTCTTCACCGTCAATGGCTTCATCGGGATTGCCCTGTTCGTGTGCGCGCTGGCCGATCTGGTGGTGCGGGGTCTGACGGTCTAGCTAGCGTGCGGCCTACCATCGAGTGCATGGACAGGGAGGCCGACGTGACCGTCTCGGAGAGCGACCGCCTGCACTCACAGCTCAGCCGGTTCGAGGACATGTTCCCGGGCTACCGGATGGAGATTGTCGAGGGCGCCATCGTGATGAGTCCGCTGAAGCCGCACCATGCCAGGACCATCCGGCTGCTGTGGAACACGCTGGAATCCCAGATTTCGGCGGAGTGGGGATTCATCAGCGATGTGGCGGTTCCCTTCGACGGCGACAACGAGTTCTGCCCGGATCTGGCGGTGGTCCCCGCTGTGGAGGCCGACAAGAACCTCAGCGCCTACCCGCCCGACCTCGTCGAGCTTGCCGTCGAGGTCGTCTCCCGGGGCAGCATCCGCAACGACTACGAGGTCAAGGACCGCGCCTACGCCCGGCGCGGGATCCCGCACTACCTGATCTTCGACCCCTACAAGGCGCACTGCGTCACCCACTGGAACCCGGGCCCCGACGGCTACCGCGGCCGGGACGTGATCCCGTACGGCGGAACCGTCGTCGTCGAGAGCGGCATCGGGAAGCTCTCCGTGGACACCTCGGCGCTGCCCGTCGACCCCTCGGCCGTCAGCTGAGCGGCACAGCCCGCCGGGGTGCCGGGCGCCGGAAGTACAGGGCCGTCAGCACCCCGCCGACCAGCCCGCACAGGTGGCCCTGCCAGCTGATCGTCGGGTCCAGCGGCAGCAGTCCGAGGAAGAACGTTCCTCCCCAGTACGCGGCGACGGCGATGCCCACCAGGACGCCCAGCACCTTCCGCTCGACGAACCCGCGCACCACCACGTAGCCGAACAGGCCGTAGACGACGCCCGAGGCGCCCAGGGTCATGGCGTCCGACGGGGAGATCAGCCAGGTGCCGATGCCGTCCGCCAGGACGATCAGGGCGCACACGGCGAGGAACCGCCGGATCCCGGACAGGGCCGCTATGAAGCCGAGGACCAGCAGGGGGACGCTGTTGGAGGCGACGTGGTCGAAGCCGTAGTGCAGGAAGGACCCGGTGAGGACGCCGGTGAGGGTGTCCGGGTCCCGGCCGACGATTCCGTACGCGTCCAGCGCGTGCCCGGTGGCGTAGTCGACCGCCTCGATCAGCCACAGCAGCGCCACCCAGCCCAGCATCAGCTTCGCGGCGGCCTTGGCGCGGTCGGTCTGGCTCCAGGCCGGTTCGGTCGTGGTCGCCATGCTCATGGTGGTGTTCCCCCTCGTGCCGTCCCACCCCCTGGGACGTGCGGACACCTTACCGAGTGCCTCCGCGCCGTGGCCGGATAGTCTCGGAGGTATGACTGACGGCAAGCGCACCCCGTGGGTGGTCGGGGTTTCCGGGGCGTCCGGGACGCCGTACGCGGCGGCGGTGGTACGGGGGCTGCTGGCGGCGGGCGAGAGTGTGGACCTGGTGGTCAGCCGGGCCTCGCGGCTCACCCTGCTGGACGAGACGGGCATTTCCTTCCGGGACGCGCACTGGCGCGCGGACCTGGAGGAGTGGCTGGGCCGCGGCGCGGACGGCAAGCCGGGGACCTTCGCCGGGTTCGACCTCGACGCGGTGCGGTACTGGGGTGCCGGGGACCTGGCGGCCGGCCCGAGTTCGGGCTCGTACGCGGTGAAGGGGATGCTGATCGTCCCGGCCTCCACCGCCTGCGTGGCGGGTGTGGCGCTCGGGCTGTCGAAGGACCTGCTCCAGCGCGTCGCGAGCGTGACGCTCAAGGAGCGGCGCCGGCTGGTGGTCGCGGTGCGGGAGACCCCGCTGAACGGGCAGACGCTCAAGCACCTGGTGGCGCTGGACGAGGCGGGCGCCGTGGTGCTGCCCGCCTCTCCGGCGTTCTACGCGGGTGCGACGCACATCCAGGACCTGGTGGACTTCGTCGCGGGGCGGGTGCTCGACGCGGCAGGTGTGCCGCACGGGCTGTACCGCCGTTGGGAGGGGGAGCTTGGCAGCGCCCGCCCCCGTGAGTAGCGGCGTCGGTGCTAGCGCTTCTTGGCGCTGCCCGGACGACGGGTCTTGTCGACGCGGCGGGCGGCTGCGGGCTGGTCGGTGCGGGATCGGTTGGCCAGCTCCTGGAGCTGTCGCATGTGCGCGTAGGCCGCCTCGATCGTGTACACGGTGAACCACTCCTGAAGATCGTCATTGATCTGTTGAAAGATTCACAGGGTGTTGACCCTGTGCACCTTTGATTCTATACCTAAACTTGCAGGATCGCCGAATAATGGAAGGCTCCACGTAATGGACACGGTGGACAGGCAGCTCATCCAGGCGCTTCGGGAGAACGGCCGCGCCTCGTACGCGGAGCTGGGCCGTCTCGTGGGCCTCTCCGGCCCCAGCGTCACCGACCGCATCAACCGGCTGGAGACCGCCGGCGTCATCACCGGCTACCGCGCGACGGTCGCCGCCGCCGAGCTCGGCCTCGGCGTCACCGCGCTGATCGGCATCTCCCTCTCCGACGCCGCCGACCACGAGGACGTGGCGCGCCGGCTGCGCGATTTCCAGGAGATCGAGGACTGCTGGTTCATCGCCGGCGACGACTCGTACATGCTCAAGGTGCGCGCCGGCGACGTCGACGGCCTGGAGCGGATCATCCGCAAGCTCTCCGGCACCAAGGGCGTCTCGCGCACCCGCACCACGATCGTGCTCTCCACGAAGTGGGAGAACCGGGTCGGCGAGCTGCCCGAGGACGCCTGAGAGTACGGTGGGTGGCGGTTGCAGACAGGTGCTGGACAGGGACAGGTAGAGGAGACACCGGCATGGACGCGGGGCTCAAGCGTGAGCTGGAGGAGAAGGTCCGCTCCGGCGAGCGGCTGACGCGCGAGGACGGCATCGCCCTCTACGAGTCGGACGACCTGGCCTGGCTGGGCGGCCTCGCCCACGAGGTGCGCACGCGCAAGAACGGCGACGTCGTCCACTTCAACGTCAACCGCCACCTCAACATGACGAACGTGTGCACGGCCTCGTGCGCCTACTGCTCGTTCCAGCGCAAGCCGGGCGAGAAGGACGCGTACACGATGCGCATCGAGGAAGCCGTCCGCCTGGCCAAGGCCATGGAGAACGAGAACCTCACCGAGCTGCACATCGTCAACGGCCTGCACCCCACCCTCCCGTGGCGGTACTACCCGCGCTCGCTCTCCGCCCTCAAGGAGGCGCTGCCGAACGTCTCGCTGAAGGCGTTCACGGCCACCGAGATCCACCACTTCGAGACGATCTCCGGCCTGACGGCCTCCGAGATCCTCGACGAGCTGATCGAGGCCGGCCTCGAATCGCTCACCGGCGGCGGCGCGGAGATCTTCGACTGGGAGGTCCGCCAGCACATCGTCGACCACGACACCCACTGGGAGGACTGGTCGCGGATCCACCGCCTGGCGCACGAGAAGGGCCTCAAGACCCCGTCGACGATGCTCTACGGGCACATCGAGGAGCCGCGCCACCGCGTGGACCACGTACTGCGGCTGCGCGAGCTCCAGGACGAGACCGGGGGCTTCCAGGTCTTCATCCCGCTGCGCTACCAGCACGACTTCGTGGACATGAAGGACGGCAAGGTCCGCAACAAGCTCCAGGCGCGCACGACGATGGCCACGGGCGCCGAGGCGCTGAAGACCTTCGCGGTCTCCCGGCTGCTCTTCGACAACGTGCCGCACGTCAAGGTCTTCTGGGTGATGCACGGCGTGCAGACCGCCCAGCTCGCGCTCCAGCACGGCGCGGACGACATGGACGGCTCGGTCGTCGAGTACAAGATCACGCACGACGCGGACAACTACGGCACCCCGAACAAGCTGGGCCGCGACGACCTCCTGGAGCTCATCCGCGAGGCCGGCTTCCGCCCGGTCGAGCGCAACACGCGCTACGAGGTCATCCGCGAGTACCCGGGCCCCGACGCCTCCCTGCGCGAGACCCCGCAGGCGATGCGCGTCTGACGCGTCATCCCTCCGCGTAGGGGAGCCCCGGACCGTCCCCGACGGTCCGGGGCTCCCGCGCGTCCGGCGGGCCCGGCCCGGAAACCCGTTGCCCACCGCATCGGTAATAGATACTCTCCATCTATGACCCTTACCTTCACCTTCGATCCGGTCGTCGACCCCGCCCTGCGCGACGGCATCGCACAGCTGTGGACCGAGGTCACCAACGCCGGCGGCGCGGTCGGCTTCGTCCCGCCCGTCACCGTCGACGACATCCGCCCCGCGCTGGTCAAGCACCTCGTCGCCATGACCGAGGGCCGCCACCGGCTGCTGGTCGGGCACGACGCGCAGGGCGCGGTGCAGGCCGTCGCCTTCCTCGCCTTCGAGGCGCACCCGTTGCGGAAGCACTGGGTCTGGGCGTACACGGTCATGGTCGGCCCCGCCCTCCAGGGCCGCGGCGCCGGACGGGAGCTGATGGCCGCCCTCGCCGACGCGGCGCGCTCGCTGGAGGGCATCGAGGCCATCCGCCTGGAGTGCCGCGGCGGGGTCGGACTGGAGCACTTCTACGCGGCGTGCGGCTACAAGGAAGTCGGCCGGGTCCCCGGCGCCATCCGCGTGGCCCCCGGCGACGACCGCGACGACATCACGATGCTGCTGCCCCTGCACTGACCCCACCGGGCCGCAGCGGGGGCCCGGCGTGCTTCACTGGACGGGCACGTGCCGACGTAAGAAGAGAGGGAGGGGTCACCGTGGCCCTCAAGCCGAGCGCGACGATCCGCTACACCGCGATGCGCCTGGGCATCTTCGTCGGATGCCTGGTGCTCGTCGCCGTCCTGGTCAACCTGGGCTGGGTGCCCGCCGGGCTGGGCGACGCCAACTTCGCCTGGGTCGTGCTCCTCGCGCTGGTGCTCTCCGCCCCGCTGTCCTTCGTCCTGCTGCGCAAGCAGCGCGACGAGATGTCCGAGCAGATCACCGGACGCGTCGCGGGTGCGAAGGAGCGGCTCGCCGCGAACCGCAGCCAGGAGGACGCGGCCGACGACGCCGCCCGCGCCTGAGTCCTTCCTCACAGCGGCCCCGAGGCCGCCGCGCACACCGATACGCCCCAGCGCCGGGAACACCCCCCGCCACGCTGGGGCTTCGTCGTTTCCGGGGTCGTGGCCGGTCTGCGGATCCGGTCCCGCGCGATCCGTGCTCAAAGCATCTCTTTGAGATTCCCAAAGCCTAAGTGTTAGCGTGTTCAACATGTTGACCGCAGCCGCGCACCCGATGAGCCCGAGCGTCCCGCTCGTCCCGCTCGTGGCGCGCCTGCACGTCGACCTCTGCCGCCGCGTGTCCGCGGCCTGTTGCTGTCGCCGCTGAAGCTGAAGCCCAGCCGCCCCAGCAGCGGTCCCCGGCCGGCCCGGCCCCTTTCCGGCTGCCGCCGTACCGCACCCCTTGCAGAAACCTTCCGCCGTACGTCCGTGCGTCCCCCGGAGATTGCCGTGTCCGCGTCCCCCCAGGCCCAGGCTCCCGCCAAGGCCTCGTTCAAGTTCCCGTTCTGGGCCCAGATCGTCACCGGTCTCGTGCTCGGCGTCCTCTTCGGCTGGATAGCCCGCAGCCAGGACGTCAGCTGGCTGAAGACCACCCTGGAGCAGGTCGGCGACATCTTCATCCAGCTCCTCAAGCTGGCCGTCGCCCCGCTCGTCTTCTTCGCCATCCTGGTGTCCATCACCAACCTCCGGAAGGTGAACAACGCCGCCCGGCTCGCCTCCCGCACCCTGCTCTGGTTCATGATCACCTCGCTGATCGCGGTGGGCATCGGCCTCGCGATCGGCCTGCTGACCGACCCGGGCGCCGGCACCGGCCTCACCCCGGCCGACGGCAAGGAGCCCAAGCGGCACGGCTCCTGGATCGACTTCCTGACCGGCATCGTGCCGAAGGACATCGTCACCCCGTTCACCGAGCTGAACGTCCTCCAGATCGTCTTCCTCGCCGCCGTCGCCGGCATCGCCGCCCTCCAGCTCGGCGCCAAGGCCCAGCCCGTCCTGAACCTCGCCGAGTCCGTCCTGGAGCTCCTCCAGAAGGCCCTGTGGTGGGTCATCCGCCTCGCGCCCATCGGCACCGTCGGCCTCATCGGCACCGCCATCGCCAGCTACGGCTGGGACCTCATCGGCAAGTACGCCACCTTCACCGCCGACATCTACATCGGCTCGGCGCTCGTCATGTTCGGCGTCTACCCGCTGCTGCTGTGGACCGTCGCCAAGGTCAACCCGGTCCAGTTCTTCAAGGGCGCCTGGCCCGCGATCCAGCTGGCCTTCGTCTCCCGCTCCTCGGTCGGCACCATGCCGGTCACCCAGAAGGTCACCGAGCGCCTCGGCGTCCCGAAGGAGTACGCCTCCTTCGCCGTCCCGTTCGGCGCCACCACCAAGATGGACGGCTGCGCCGCGATCTACCCGGCGCTCGCCGCGATCTTCATCGCGAACATCTTCGACGTGCAGCTCGGCATCAAGGAGTACCTGCTCATCGCGTTCGTCTCGGTGGTCGGCTCCGCCGCCACGGCCGGCCTGACCGGCGCGACCGTGATGCTCACCCTGACCCTCTCCACCCTGGGCCTGCCGCTCGCCGGCGTCGGCCTGCTGATGGCGATCGACCCGATCCTGGACATGATGAGGACGGCAACGAACGTTGCAGGTCAGGCGGTCGTACCGGTGATCGTCTCCGCCCGTGAGGGGATCCTCGACAAGGAGGCCTACGCCGCCGCCTCGTCCTCCCCGCTGGACGAGAAGGCCACCGACACCACCACCGACACCACCGCCGCGCCGGTCCCCGTCGCCGCCTGATCACGGCCGCACGGCATACGCCGAAGCCCCCGCCCGGGATCCCGGGCGGGGGCTTCGGCGTTCTCGCGTCGTGCGTCGTGCGCCGTGCGTCAGTCCAGGCAGAACTCGTTGCCCTCGGGGTCGCCCATCGCGATGATGCCCTCGTCGATGCCGTCGGGGTCGAGGCGGTACAGGCGCTTGGCGCCCAGCGCCTCCAGCCTCGCGGCCTCCACCTCCAGGGCGTCCATCCGCTCCATGCCCTTCAGGCCCGGCGCCGAGCGGACGTCCAGGTGCAGGCGGTTCTTCACCACCTTGCCCTCGGGGACCCGCTGGAAGAAGATCCGCGGGCCCTTGCCCTCCGGGTCCGAGATCGCCGACCGGCTGTTGTGCTGCTCGGGCGGCACGCCCCGCGCCGTCAGGGCGGACGGCCAGTCGGCGAAGCCCTCCGGCGGCGGCTGCACGCGGTAGCCCAGGGCCTCGGCCCAGAAGGCCGCCAGCGCGGCGGGATCGGCGCAGTCGTACGTCACCTGGATTTCCTTGGCCATGTCCAACGTATAGCGCAGGTGGGGGCTTGCCACAAGATCAATACGGTGGTGCAGACTCTCCAACCTGAGCCGTTGCACGGGGGATTGGGAGTACGGAATGCGTGTAGTGCTGTCCGCATACGATTCACGCGGGGGCGTCGAGCCGCTCGTCGGGCTCGCGGTGCGGCTGCGGGAGCTGGGGGCCGAGGTGCTGGTGTGCGCGCCGCCGGACGAGGAGTTCGCGGGGCGGCTCGCCGGGGTCGGCGTGGAGATGGTTCCGACCGGGGCGTCGGTGCGCGACCTGGTGACCGGGAAGGTGCCGCCGTCGCCGGGCGGGATCCAGAAGCGGGCGGCCGACCTGGTCGCCGCGTTCTACGAGAGCGTGACGCGGGTGGCGGCCGACGGGTGCGACGTGCTGCTCGCGACCGGTCTGGTGCCGGCCGTGGCCGGGGTGAAGGCGGCCGCGGAGAAGCTGGGCGTCCCGTACGTGTACGCCAGCTACCAGCCCGTCAGCCTGCCCTCCCCGCACCACCCGCCGATCCCGCGCCCGGGCAGGCCGCTGCCGCCGGAGATCACCGACAACGAGGTGCTGTGGGAGCGGGACGCCCGCGACGCGCAGGACGTCTTCGGCGACGCGGTCAACGCCTTCCGGGAGTCGGTCGGCCTGCCGCCGGTCGATGACGTGCGCGACCACGTCTTCACCGACCGGCCGTGGCTGGCCACCGACCCCGCCCTCGCGCCGTGGGTGCGGCCGGCCGCGCTGGAGGTCGTGCAGACCGGTGCGTGGGTGCTGCCGGACGAGCGGCCGCTCCCCGCGGACCTGGTGGAGTTCCTCGACGCCGGCGAGCCGCCGGTGTACGTCGGCTTCGGCAGCATCCCCATGGCCGACCCGGCCGGGCTCGCCCGGACGGTGGTGGAGGCCGTCCGCGCGCAGGGCCGCCGCGTGCTGCTCTCCCGGGGCTGGGCCGACCTCGCCCTGACCGACGCGGCCGACGACTGCTTCGTCGTCGGCGAGGCCAACCACCAGGTGCTGTTCCCCCGCGTCGCGGCCGTCGTCCACCACGGCGGCGCGGGCACCACGACCACCGCGACCCGCTCCGGCGCGCCCCAGGTGATCGTCCCGCAGGGCGCGGACCAGCCGTACTTCGCCTCCCGCGTGGCCGGCCTCGGCATCGGCGCGGCCCACGCCGGCCCGACCCCGACCGTGGAGTCCCTGTCGGCCGCGCTGGCGACCGCCCTGACCCCGGAGACCGCTGCCCGGGCGGCCGCGGTGGCCGCCGGGTTCGACGCGGACGGGGCGGCGGTGGCGGCGAAGCTGCTGGTCGAGCTGGTCGGGCGGCCCGCCTGACGCCCACAGCAGCTTCCGCCCCCGCTCGGGTCGGGGCGGAAGCTGCGGCAGGGGCCGGCTTCCGACCAGTGGGGTGAATGGTGCCGCCGGCACCAGGGCGAACGGGTGAAGCGGCCGCCGCACCTGAAGAGGACGCTGCGCGAGGTGTGCTGGCGTACTGCCAGGACGCAACCCGCAACCACCCGACAGGAGACCGACCATGACCATGCACGTGCTGCAGCGACGGTTGACCGCTCTCGGAGCCGTCCTCGGGCTGGGCATCGGCCTCCCGTTCGCCACGGGGGCCACCCCGGCGTACGCCACAGCCCAGATGACCGTGACGAAGTCCCACACGGGGGACTTCGTCCGCGGTGGGCAGGGGACTTACCACTTCACGTTCACCAACACCGGCAACACGGCGACCAGCAACCCCGTGCGCCTCGCGGACAGCTATCCGCAAGGACTTTCGTTCGCCGCACTCAGCAACCTCACGGTGGACAGCGGCGTCAACGGTGTCTGCGACCTGGAGGGAGAGACGGGGTTCTTCTGCGATGCCACGTTTGAACCCGGCGCCGGCCTTTCGTTCGACATCACCGTGGATGTCGCTCCGGACGCTCCCTGTGGCGTCGTCAACAACACCGTCTCCGCCAGTGGGCCCAACGACGAGATCCTGACCTCGGTGAGTGACCCGACCCGCATCACCGGCGACACCTGCCCCAGCGGCGACGGAGGCGGCGAGACCTTGATCCTCCCGGTCAACCTCAGCGGGGTCGTCACACTGTTCAACAACATCAGCACGAACAACAACGTCCTGAGCCCCGGGGGGTCGAACACCACGCGCCAGAACCTCGGCATCAACGCGCCCTGACAGGGCGGTCGGGCGGTCCTCAGACCGTCTGTCCCCGCCAGAACGCGACCGACGCCAGGAGGAACGGCACGGCGTACCACCACCGCCCGAGGTTGCGGTGGAAGACGGGGACGGCGGTCAGGAGCAGCCCGAGGAACCACAGCCCGACCGAGAGGGTGGCGTTGACGCGCGCGTCGTCGCGCATCGGGTCGTACGGGGAGTCCGTGTCCGGCTCCAGCACCAGCGAGCCGTAGAGGAAGAAGGCGGCGGGCACGTAGAAGAGGGCCAGGGGCACGGCGAGCACCCAGCGCAGGCACCCCCGGTCCTCGGGCCGGTCTATGGACGTCATCCGGCCATCTTCGCCGCCGTCCGCCGTCAGGCCCGCTTCCACACGCGGATGCGGTCGTCCTCGCACGCGCTGACGAGGGTCTTCCCGTCGGGGGTGAACGCGACCGAGGTCACGGCGGCGTTGTGTCCGTTGAGCGTCGCGCGGTGCTGGCGGGAAGGTACGTCCCACAGCCGGACGGTGCGGCCGCCGCCGCTGGCGATGGTCTGTCCGTCGGGGCTGAACGCCACCGACCGGACGGGGCTGTTGTGGCCGGGGAGGGTGGCGGTGCCAGTGCGGGCGGCCGGGTCCCACAGCCGGACGGCGCTGTCGGCGCTGCCGCTGGCGAGGATCTTCCCGTCGGGGCTGAACGCCACCGCGGCCACGGCCTTGGTGTGGCCGGTGAGCGTGGCCGTGGAGCTGCGGCTCGCGAGGTCCCAGAGGCGGATGGTGCCGTCGGCGCAGCCGCTGGCGAGGGTGCCGTCGGGAGCGAACGCCAGGGACAGCACCGGCTTGGTGTGCCCGGTGAGGGGGGCGACGGCGGCTGTGGAGCGGGTCACCACGTCCCAGAGCAGGATGGTGCCGTCGTCGGCCCCGCTGGCCAGGGTCTTGCTGTCCGGGCTGAACGCCACCGCGCGGACCAGCCCCGTGTGTCCCGCGAGGACGCCGAGGAGCTCCAGGCTGTAGACGTCGTGCAGGCGCAGGGCCTTGTCGCTCCCGCCGACCAGGACCTTGCCGTCGGGGCTGTAGGACACGCAGGTCACGGCCGCCTCGGGCGGCGGGGAGAGGGAGATGGTGCCGCCGCCGGCGAAGTTGTGCACCCGGATGGTGCGGTCGTTGCCGCCGCTGACGACGAACCTGCTGTCCGGGCTGATCCCCACCGAGTCGACGGAGCCGGCGTGCTTGCTGAACTCCTGCACCATGCGGATCCCGGCGGTGCCGGGCTCGGTGGTCCCTTCGGCGGCGGGTCCGCTGCTGTTGTTCTTGTCGCCGGTCTTCTTGCCGCCGTCGTTCTTGCCGCCGCCGGTCAGCCGCCACACGGCGTACGTCCCGCCGCCCGCCCCCGCCAGCAGCCCGAGCCCGCCGAGCCCGAGCAGCACGTTCCGGCGGCTCGGGGCGGGGGTGTCGGCGACCGTGGGCGCCGTCCCCAGGTCCATGGTGGGTACGTCGCGCACGGCGGGCTCGTACAGCAGCGCGCGCAGCCGGTCCGCGACGGCGAGGGCGTCGGGCCGGTGACCCGGCTCCTTGGCCAGCAGCGAGTCCACCAGCTCCAGCAGCGCGGGCGGCAGATCCGCCCGTACGGCGCCCAGGGCCGGGGGCTCCTCCTCCAGGTGCATCCGCATCAGCACCCAGGCCTGCTCGGTCCCCGCGAACGGCGGCGCGCCGGTCAGCAGCGCGTACAGCACGCACCCCAGGGCGTAGAGGTCGCAGCTCCCGTCGACGTGCTCGCCCCGCCACTGCTCGGGCGCCATGTACGACGGCGTCCCGAACACCCGGCCCGTGACGGTCAGCCCGCCCGTGGCGTCGGCGGTGCGGGCGATGCCGAAGTCGCAGATCTTGAGCCGGCCGTCGGAGAGGAGGAAGAGGTTCCCGGGCTTCAGGTCCCGGTGCACCACCTTCTGCGCGTGCGCGGCGGACAGGGCCTCGGCCGTCTGGAGGGCGAGGTCGAGCACCTGGGGCAGCGGGAGGCCGACGCCGGGCGTACGGGCCAGGAGCCGGGAGAGGTCCTGCCCCTCCAGCAGCTCCATCACCATGAACAGGCGCTCGCCGTGGCGGCCGATGTCGTGGACGACGGTGATCCCGGGATGCTGTAGCCGCGCCCCGATGGACGCCTCGCGGCGGAACCGGACGAGCAGCTCCTCGGACGCGTCGAACTCCAGCAGCACCTTCACGGCCACGGCCCGGTCCAGCTCGACGTCCTGCGCCCGCCAGACCTCGCCGATCCCGCCCTGCCCGAGCCGCTCGACGAGCCGGTACCGCCCGGCCAGCTGTGCCCCCGGCTGCATTCCGCCCCCTGGCCGAAACGTCAACTACTGCGTGTGCAAGGGGTCATTGTGCCGCAAGGAAGCCGGTCCAGGCGGCGGGACCGAAGGTGAGGTGGGGGATGGTGGTGTCCTTGGAGTCGCGGACGTGGATCGTGGTGGGGGTGCTCGACACCTCGACGCAGTCGTCGCCTTCGCTGCTGTCGCTGTAGCTGCTCTTCTGCCAGGCGTGCGCCACCTCTACGCAGGAGTCGCCTTCGCTGCCATCGCTGTAGCTGCTCTTGAACCAGTGCAGTTCGGGGTAGTCGGTCATGTCTCTCCCAGCAGATTTTCGATGAAGCGCTGTGACTCCAGGGGCGTGAGCGCTTGCGCCCGGATCATGCCATAGCGCAGTTCGAGGATCCGGAGCTGTTTCGGGTCGGAGACCGGCCGTCCGCCGAACGCTCCTTCCGAGCGGCCCACTGCCGTACCGTCACCGAACTTCAGTACCTCGATCCCGCCGTCCATGCCCGCATGGACCTCACGGTCGGTTGGCATCACCTGGAGAGCCACGTATCGCAAGCGGCTCACCTCCAACAGACGTTCGAGCTGTTGACGCCACACCATTGTGCCTCCGATGCGTCGCCGCAGGGTCACCTCCTCCTGGACGATGCTGAGCGAGGGAGAGGGGTTTCGGTCGAAGAGAGCGCGCCGGACCATGCGCGCAGCCACGTACCGTTCCACCTCATCCTGCGCATAGGCGGGCTGGCGCATCTCGAAGAGTGCCCTGGCGTACTCCTCTGTCTGTAGAACACCGTGAATCCCGTGGACGCGGTACGCGCCGATCTCCACCGCGCGCGCCTCCAGCTTGGCCAGATCCCGGACCTTCTTCGGGTAACGGACCTGCTCCATGTCCTCCTTCATCGCCGCGATCTGCCCGCGCGCCCCCAGCGCCTCGTCCGCCCTGTCCAGGTACTCGGGGCGTGGGATCCGCTTGCCGGCCTCGACCTTGCGGACCTGGTCCTCTCCGTACCCGATCTCCACGCCGAAGTCCGCGGCCCGCATCCCCGCCTTCTCCCGCCAGGCCCTCAGTTGGCGGCCGAGCGCGGCCAGGACCGCGATGCCCTGCTCGTCGTCCGGGTCGACGTCCCAGCCCGCGTCTTCCGTACCGTCACTGTCCACGGCCATGCGTGCCCCACCTCCGACGCACCGAATTCCCTCAACGCCCCCTGCCCGCAAGGCTTCCAGGACAGCCCGGACAGCGCCGGACAAGCGCCGGACAAACCCCGGACGCACCGGCGGTAACGCTTCTCACGGTAGCCACGCCGTCCCACGCTGGGTGACGTGACTACTCAAATCTGGTGCTCTGCACATCAGTTCGGCGTCCAGCTGCCCGCCACGCCCCGCGGCGCCCGGCAGGCCCGGCAGCTCGCCGTCGAGAAGCTGCGGGCGTGGGGGCTGCCCACGGACGGGCCCGCGCTGATCGTGGCCGAGCTGGCGGCCAACGCGGTGACCCACGGGCGGGTGGCCGGGCGGGACTTCCTGGTGGTGCTCAGTCTCGACGGGGGCGCGCTGCGGATCGAGGTGGTGGACACGTGCCGGGACCGGATCCCGATCCTCCGCGACGCGGACCCCTGCGCGGAAGGGGGCCGGGGGCTGGCGGTGGTGGAGGCGCTGGCCGACCGGTGGGGGGTGGAGCAGGGGCCGCCGCCGCGCAAGGCGGTGTGGGCGGAGGTCGACCTGCCTACAGGCGGGACGCCAGCAGGATCGTGACCGGGACCGGGATCACCGCGATCCAGCCCGTCCAGCGTCCGGCGGAGATCAGGGCGGGGCGCCGACGGAGCAGCCAGCCGGCCAGGGCGAGCAGCGGGGTGGCGGTCCAGGAGGCGAGCCAGAACACCTTCAGCACGGCCACCGCCTCGGGGTGGACCTGCTCGGCCATCCCGCCCAGGGCCCCGAAGAGGAAGGCCACCGGGACCAGGGCCAATGCCAGGGCCGTGGTCCATGCCAGTGCGGTGTTCTTGGTCTCGTGCTGCATGGCCCCAGCCAAGCCGCCGCACGGCCGTCCCGCCTGCGCCGCCGTACTCAGGATCCGCCGGTCCCCGTACTCATCCGGGACGTGGGCCACCGGGACCCGGCGACCCTCGACATCCTTTAAGTACCGGGGTAAAACCACCCAACCCACCCCCCGGCCCCCCGGCTCACTCGCTCGGGTGAACCGTGCCAACTGGACTGGATTTCCGGGTGGTTGCCGGGCATATGCTCGCCGCGACAACAACCAGACATGAGACGGCCCCCGTCGGGACTGGCATCCCGGACGAGGGCCTGACCAACGAGGAAGTTCCCACCTTCCCAATGGCTTTCAAGAACCCTAGCGCGCCCACGCGCGCGGCGTCCCGTGTTCGAAGCGGGACCATCCCATCAGGTGTCGTCCACGTCAACGTGCCGCACGCCGGCCACTACGTGGTGATCGGCAACCACCTCGCCCAGCACCAGGCCCTGTCGCTGGTGGCCATCGGGCTTGCGGTGCACATCCAGTCGCTGGCCGCCGGGACCAGGATCGGCATCAAGGAGCTCGCCGCCCGCTTCCCGGAGGGCGAGATCCGGATCGCCGCCGCGCTGCGGGAGCTGGAGGCGGCCGGGTACCTGGAGCGGACCCGCGTACGGACCCCGGAAGGCAGGCTCGTCACCCGGACGGTGTCCTACAACTGCCCGCGCGGCACCGTCCCGCCGGAGGACGACCCGCCACCGCCCCCGCCGGCCGACCGGGCCCCCGTACCGGAGCCCGAGCCGGAGGCACCGGCACCCCGCCAGGACGCCGTCGACCTGCTCGCGCGCCTCCGCGCGGACGACCCCCGGCTGCTGCTGGCCGAGCGGGACGTACGGCGGCTCGCGCCCGGGGTGGCCACCTGGCTGGACCGGGGGGCCGAGCCGGAGGCCGTCCGGCGGGCGCTGACCGTGGGCCTGCCGCTCGACATGCGCAGCCCGGCGGCGGTGATCGAGTACCGGCTCCGCGCGGCCATCCCGCCGCGCATGCCGACGGCCCCGCCGCCCACCGTGAACGCCGTCCGGCGGCCGGACCCGTGGCAGAACTGCGACGGCTGCGAACGCGCCTTCCGCGCCCCCGAACCGGGCCGCTGCCGCGACTGCCCGCCCGAAGGCTCGCTCGCCGCCTAGAGAAAACCAGTGGAGCTGCGCTGCCTGGCGCAGTTACGGTCCTGCCGAACACGTCGTCGAGGCAAGGGCGTTCCGTTGTACACCGTGTGAGACCCCCCGAGTGCTGATTCGTCGCGCGTCGCGCCTGTGCGCCGCGCTCCTTTCTGCTGCGGTCTTCTCACTGGAACCGGTGTATTTCTGTGCTCAATACCTGGGTGGTCGCTCCCACCTGCCTGCCTACCGTCCTCCGCCGATGCCACTCGTGCGCATCCGGGTCCTTCCGGGCGAACGGCAAGTTCCGCGTCAACGCCAACCACAAGCTCCTCGACGCCTGGCTCCTCGTGCTCTGCACCTCGTGCGGGGACACGGCGAAGCTCACGGTCCTGGAGCGGGCCCACGTGCGCTCCATACGGCCCGAACTGCTGGACCGCATGCACGACAACGATGCGGACCTGGCGGCCGAACTGCTCCAGGACCCGGTCCTGCGGCGCCGCAACCACATAGCCCTCGACTGGGACGGCGCCTGGCGCCTCGACACCGGGGGATCGGACCACCTGGACCGCGAGGTGATCGACGTCTCGGTGCGCTTCGCGGCGCGGATCCCGGTCCGGCCGGTGCGGTTGATCTCCGAGGGGTGCGGTCTTCCGCGGGCCGAGGTCGAGCGGCTGATCGCGGCCGGAAAGCTCGTCTCGGCGGTCCGGCTGGGCGGCAGGCTCTCCGGGGACTTCAGCTTCCTGCTGAAGCGCTGACCCTCCCCGGGTGGCCGGGGAAACGGCAATGGCGAAGAGCTCGTGAGCTCCTCGCCATGATCAAGTTATAGCCCGACGGGGGTCTTGCCGCAAGGCCCCCGTCATGCTCCAGAATCCCCACTCGAAGCCATGACCTGGGGAAACGGGGAGCAGTTGAAGAAGAACGACGCCATCGACACCATCGACACCGTCGACGTGGTCATCGCGGGCGGCGGGCCCACCGGCCTGATGCTGGCCGCCGAGCTGCGCCTCGCCGGGGTGCGGACGGTCGTGCTCGAACGGCTCACCGAGCCGGCCGGGCAGTCCCGCGGGCGCGGGATGCAGGTGCGCAGCGTCGAGATGCTGGACCAGCGGGGGCTGCTGGACCGGTTCCTCGCGGTCAGCGAGCCGTACCGGACGGCCGACTTCGGCGGGCTGGTCAAGCTGCGGCCGGAGCTGATGGACACCGCGCACCCGTACGGGCTCGCCACCCCGCAGAGCGTCACCGAACGGCTGCTGACCGAGCGGGCCGTGGAGCTGGGCGCCGAGGTGCGGCGCGGCTGCGAGGTCGTCGGGCTGGGGCAGGACGCCGACGGGGTAGACGTCGAGCTGTCCGACGGGACGCGGCTGCGGGCGCGTTACCTCGTCGGCTGCGACGGGGGCCGCAGCACGGTCCGCAAGCTGCTCGGCGTCGGCTTTCCCGGGGAGCCCGCCAAGGTCGAAACGCTGCTGGGCGACATGGAGTTGGCGGAGGACGCGGAGAAGGTGGCCGCCGTCACGGCGGAGGTGCGCAAGGTCCACGTCCGGTTCGGCGTCGTCCCCCTGGGGGACGGGGTGTACCGGGTCATCGTGCCCGCCGACGGGGTGGCGGAGGACCGTGCGGTCGAGACGACCCTCGACGAGGTCAAGGAGCGGCTGCGGGCCCACGCGGGCACCGACTTCGGGGCGCACTCGCCGCGCTGGCTGTCCCGGGTCGGCGACGCCACCCGGCAGGCCGAGCGCTACCGGGTCGGGCGGGTGCTGCTGGCGGGCGACGCGGCGCACGTCCACCCGCCGACGGGCGGCCAGGGCCTCAGCCTCGGCGTGCAGGACGCGTTCAACCTCGGCTGGAAGCTCGCCGCCGAGGTGGGGGGCTGGGCGCCGGCCGGGCTGCTCGACACGTACGAGGCCGAACGCCGCCCGGTGGGCGCGGCCGTCATCGCCAACACCCGTGCGCAGACCGCGTTGCTGGAGAACACCGCCGGGGCGGTGGCGCTGCGGGAGCTGTTCTCGAAGCTGCTGGACTTCGAGGAGGTCAACCGGTACGTGACCGAGCTGACCTCGGCGGTCGGGGTCCGCTACGACCTCGGCGAGGGCCACGAGCTGCTGGGCCGCCGGATGCGGGACGTCACGCTGGGGACGGGGCGGCGGCTGTACGAGCTGATGCACGCCGGCCGGGGCCTGCTCCTGGACCGGACCGGCGGGCTGTCGGTGGCGGGCTGGGAGGACCGCGTCGACCACGTCACCGACCCGGGCGGGGAGCCGGGCGCGCCCTCGGTGCTGCTGCGCCCGGACGGCTACGTGGCCTGGGCGGGCGAGGACCCGGACGAACTCCTCGCCCACCTGACCAAGTGGTTCGGCGGTCCCGTCAGCTGACCCCGGCGCGCTCCAGGGAGCGCCAGATCTGCTGCGCCCAGGCCAGGCCGTCGGGGTCCTCGTGGGTGCAGAAGATCCCGGCGGCGCTGCCGGAGGGGTGCAGGGTGAACCCGTAGAACTCGTGGCGCGGGCGGCCGCTGTCCTGCGGGGTCAGCCAGAACGCGTACCGCAGGCCGCCGTCGGGCAGCTCCTCGCGCAGCCGCTGCGCGGGCCGGGTGTCGGGGGCGCCCGACAGCAGGGCGGCGAGGAAGTCCGCCGGGGGGCGGCCCGGGACGTCGTCCTGCTTCAGGCTGACGGCCGCGGTGCGGTCCCGGGCGGTGAAGTGGTCGTGGCCGTCTGAGAAGCCGGCGGTGAGTCCGGCGGTGCGCACCACCGACCAGTGGTCGCCGAGGTCGGTGCGCACGTCGACCGGGAGCGCGTACGGGAAGCGGCTGAGGACCTCGTCGCGGTCCCAGACCTCCGTCAGCACGCGGGCGGCCACGGGGTGGCGTACGCCGGTGACGACGGGCAGCTCGTCCGGGTCGGCGACGCGGGTGGCGACTTCGGCGCCGAGCAGGTCGTCTCCCCAGGGCTGGATCCGGTTGGCGAACGTGCCCGTGAAGGCGAACTCCGCGTACCCGGGCTCCTCCCACAGCTCGTGGGCCCGCCGCAGGGTGGCGTCGTCGACCCGTACCCAGGCGCCGAGGACGAGTTCGGTGTCGTGGCTCAGCCGGACGGGCAGCAGGCAGCGGATGAAGGAGCCGACCCCGTCCACGCGGAGCAGAGCGCGTACGCCGAGCCGGTGCAGGGCCTCCTCGGGCAGGCCGAGGGCGGCGTCGGGCAGGTTGAAGCCGAAGTCGATGCGCCGCTCGTCGTGGAGCGGGTCACCGCAGCAGGAGCAGGCGGGGGCGGGGAGGGGGGCCGGGGGGTGCGTCGTCACCCGGGCACCTTATGGGCCCGGGTGACGGGGGAGGGAACGGGGTCAGTGGTTAGTGGTCAGTAGGGGCAGTACTTCTTGATCGCGGAGTCGAACGCGACGCTGTAGGCGGTCTTGTAGGCCTCCTCCGCCTTCTTCTTGGCCTCGTTGTCGGCTGTCAGGCCCTGGAGGTTGTTCACCTTCGGCTTCGCCTCCGCGTCACAGACGCCGGCCTCTGCCAGCTCCCTGCCGTCGGTGAAGCCCTCAAGGGTGCCGCGCTTGCGCTCGCTGTTGATGAAGTTCTTGTTGATCGCGTCCTGTGCCTCCTGGCCGGACAGGCAGGTCGCCGACGGTCCGTTGGTCTGGGAGGCCTCGTACTTGCCGGCGGGCAGGCTGGGCGCCGTGAACTTGCCGTCGGCGCCCGGCGTGACGAAGGTTCCGCCGTCACCGTCGGTCCGTTTGACGCTCACTTGCCCCTTGGCCTTGTCGAACCCTTCGCCGGTGACGACGACCTTGGTCGCGTCGCCGAGCACGGTCTCGACGAAGCACTGGGCCTTGGCGGCGGCGTGCGGGGTGGCTGGAGCGGACCACGCGGCGGTGACCGGCCCGAGGGCGAGCGAACAGGCCGCGAGGGGGATGAAGAGGGTGGTGCGGGTGCGCTGGTTCATGTCGTTCCTCACCTTGGGGGCGGGAAAGGGGGCGACCGGGGCGGGACCGCGCAGGGGGGCGGATTCCCGACGGCACGCGGGCGATCAAGGCCGGAGCGGTACACGGGGGCGGGTGCGCTCGACGCGCAACGACCGGCCCCGGAGGCAGTCGGTCCGTTCCATCGTCCCCCTCGCACCATGGCCTGTCGACCGGAGCGCGCCCGGGCGGGCCGGCGTGCGGGCGCCTAAAATGGTGTGGTCACCTCCTCTGCCCGGATTGCGAGGTGGGACGATGAGGAAGCGACGCGCTGCAGCCGTGACCGCGGCGGTACCACTTGCCGTGCTGTGCCTGTGGACGGCCCCGCCCGCGGAGGCGGCCCCCACCCACATCATCAGCCTGACCGGAAGCCTCACGGTGTCGGACGCGCCGAGCCTCGGTTCGGGCCGCACCACGAGGACCATCTCCGTCCTCAAGGAGACCAAGCTGACCCACGACAAGCCGACGGACACGTTGACCCGGGAGTCGTGCGTGGGCGGCGAGACCCGGGGGATCCTGAGCGTGCGGCTCAGTCTCAGATCCGACGAGATGGTGGTGGTTTCCCCCACGCTCCAGCTCTTCGAGGGCAATGACTGCTTCACCAACGACCTCGACGGCGAGGACCAGGGAATCCAGACGGGCTTCAGGCCCGGGCAGAGCCTGACCAACTGGCAACTGGCCACCGAGAACGGTGAGGTCGGCTCCGACGACTACGCCCGGGCGAACTTCAGCCTGAAGCACACCACCGCCGCCGGCATGGGCCTCGGCAAGCCGGCCGAGCCGTCGAACGTGGTCGCCACCAGGGACGCGGCCGACCCCACGCGCGTGACGGTGGAGTGGAGCGACCAGGCGGCCGACGAGAAGTGGTACGAGATCTCCGACAGCACCCTCGGGCAGATCAAGAAGGTGACCGCGAACAGCACCTCGCTCACCTGGACCGGACTGCCCGTGGACAAGCAGTGCTTCCAGGTGCGGGCGGTCAACTTCGTCGGCGCGTCGGAATGGACTCCGGTCGGCGCCAGGGTCGAGTGCGCCTGACCCGCGCGGTCTGTCACGGTCCTGCCACAAGCGTGAGTTGAATGTGTTCAAAACATGGGGGTGCGGGCCTACGCTGGCGGCTCCGCAACAGGGGAGGGACCCGATGTCCGAGCACGCCGGCCACGCTGACCAGCCGGAACAGGCGAAACAAGACGGGCCCGCCCAGCCGCCGGCTCCTACTCCGCCGACTCCGCCGACTCCGCCCCCTCCGCCGGTGGCTCCTCCGCCGGCGGCCCCCGGGCTCCCCGGGCACGATCCGGCCGCCTGGCACCTCTGGCAGATGGGGCAGCTCCGGCTGCGCCAGCAGCAGGCCCGGGAGGAGGCCGCCGCGCGGGCCGCGAACTCCATGTGGCGCCGGATCCGGCCCGCCGAGGCCGCGCCGATCCACACCGCCACCCTCGTCGCCGTGCTCGCCGCCGGCCTGACCACCGCCGTCGTCCTCGGCGACGGCATGGGCCCCGGCCTGCTGCTCGCGGTGCTGCCCGCCATGGTGGCCGCGTACGCCGCCGCCCGCGCCGCCGGGCGCAAGGCCCGCCCCTGGAGCTTGCTGTGGGCGGCCGGCTGCGTGGCGCTGCTCGCCGTTCCGGCGCTGCGGGACTCCGCCTGGCCCTCCACGCTGGCGATCCTCGCCGCCGTACTGCTGGCCGCGCTGGCCCTGCACGGAACCCGCAGCTGGCCCGGCGTCCTGCTCGCCCCGCTCGGCTTCTTCGACAGCGCGGTCACCGGCGTCGGCTGGGCCTGGGCGGGGCTGCGGTCGCGCGGCGGCGGGGCGGGGCGCGACCGCTGGCTGTCCGTGGTCAAGGCGGCGCTGGTGGCGGCGGTCCTGCTGTTCGTCTTCGGGGCCCTGTTCGCCTCCGCCGACGCGGCCTTCGCGGACCTGCTCGGCGATCTGCTGCCCGACGTCTCCGTCGGGGAGGGCCCGTTCCGGATCCTGCTGTTCCTGCTCGGCGCGGTCCTGGCCCTCGCGGCCGCCCGCACGGCCGCGGCCCCGCACCGCTGGGACCGGGTCAAGTCCCGCCAGTGGAAGGCGCGTTCGCGGGTGGAGTGGAGCCTGCCGCTGATCGTGCTGAACCTGCTCTTCGCCGGGTTCAACGCGGTGCAGCTGGCAGTGCTGTTCGGCGGCTACGACAAGGTGCTGGAGAGCACGGGCCTCTCGTACGCCGAGTACGCGCGCCAGGGCTTCTGGCAGCTGCTCTGGGCGACGGTGTTCGTCCTCGCGGTCATCGCGTTCGCCCTGCGCTGGGCCCCGCGCGGCGGGGCCGGCGACCGGCGGCTGGTCCGCTCGGTGCTGGGGACGCTGTGCCTGCTGACCCTGGTGGTGGTCGCGTCGGCGGTGCGCCGCATGGACCTGTACGTGGACGCGTACGGCCTGACGCGGCTGCGGCTGTCGGTGGTCACCATGGAACTGTGGCTGGGCCTGGTCATCGTGCTGCTGATGGCGGCCGGGGTCGCGGGCGGGCGCTGGCTGGCCCGCGCGGTGGTCGGCAGCGCGGCGGCGGCGGTCCTGGCCTTCGGGCTGGCCTCGCCGGACGGGATCATCGCCGAGTACAACGTGACCCGCTACCAGCAGGACAACAAGCTCGACCTCGCCTACCTCCGCGACCTCTCCTCGGACGCCGCCCCCTACCTGGACCGCCTCCCCGAACCCCGCCGCTCCTGCGCCCTGATGGGCATCGAGGCCGACCTGCGCCGCGCCTCCGACGCCCCCTGGTACGCGACGAGCCTCGGTGAACACCGCGCCCGGCAGATCCTGCGGGAGCGCCCGGTGACGGCGACGGTCGCGGAATGCAGCCGGCTGGGCGCGTTCGCGAGCCGGGTGGAGTAGCGCGGCGCGGGGGTCACCCCTGGTGCGGGGGCAGGAGCCCCTTCCGCCGGGCCTCGGCGATCCACCGCCCGGCGGTGGCCTCGGAGCGGGCCCAGCGGGTGGCGATGGCGCTGCGGGGCGGGATGTTGTGCTCCACCGCCCAGTGGTAGACCTCGGCGACCTGGGCGGCGTGTTCGTCGCCGCCCCCGTACGGGCGCCCCTCGGCCTGCGGCGCGACGCCCGCCCGGACCTCCGCGAGCCGGGTCTCGGAGGCGATCTTCAGGAGGCGGTCGAGGGGGAGGCGGCGGACGAACGTGGCGGTGACGGGGGCGTCGTGGGGGGTGCGGACGAAGAACCCGTTCGGCTTCGCGCCGCCCGACGGGAATCCCACCACGAACTGGCAGCCCTCGTATCCGGGCAGCTCCTCGATGGTGACCCCGTTGGTGCTGGTGGTGACCTTCACTTCGCGCCGCCCTCGCCTCGTCCGTCCAAATCTGATCGCTCGCATGTAACTCATGCGTGCAAATTGATCGTGGTCATGCCATGATGTCGGCTGCCCCGCCCTCATCCTGCCGCAGCGCGGCCCGGGGACTCGTCTGTCGCCTTCCCCGGAAGAGGAGTATCCCCACCGTGTGGATTTCCCGTCGCCTCGCCCCCGTTGCCGTGCTCGGCGTCCTGGCCCTCACGGGCTGCGGGGGCGGTGGACCGGCCGACCCGAAGGGCAACGCGGCCGCCACCGCCACCGCCACCTCGTCGGCCCCCACCTCGCCCTCCCCGTCGGCCCCGCCGACCGCCACCCCGGCTCCGGTCATGCCGGCACTGGCCGGCCGCACGGTCAAGGGCGCCCGGGAGGAACTCGCGGCCCTGAACATCGCCGCGTCGCGCATCACCACCGGCTCCCTGCACAACGACGTGGTGCTCCCGCAGGAGCACGACGGCTGGTACGTCTGCACCACCAGCCCCGGGCGCGGCGAGCCGGTCCCGGAGGCCTCGGGCATCACCCTCAAGCTCGCGGCGAAGTCGGCGGACTGCGCGGTGAGCCACCACGGCTTCCTGGACCAGAAGAACGACCCCGCCTACACCCCGCCCCCGGCCCCCACCACCAAGGCCCCGGAACCCGAACGCACCCAGGCGCCGGCCCCGGCCCCGGCCCCGACGAAGACGAAGCCCCCGACGGGCGGCGGCAGCACGGGCGGTGGCGGCAGCACCGGTGGCAGCGGCATGACCACCTGCCCGGACGGCAAGAGCGGCTACGCCTGCACCTCCAACGGCCACCCGGTGGTGGACGGCCAGTTCTGCCCGAACGCCGACCGCGGCCGCACGGCCCGCGCCACGAACGGCACCACGGTCACCTGCTCCTACGACCCGAGCGTCAAGCCGTACCGCTGGCAGTAGCCTCCCGCGCCTTGATGGCCTCCCCGACGGCCCGCCGCACGGCGGGCGCCGGGTCGGCCGCGAGCCGCCGCAGGGCTTCCTCGGCCGCCGGATCGCCGGGCCATCCGGCCGCGAGCGCTCCGGCGGCCGCCTCGCGGACGTCGGTGTTCCGGTCTTCGCCGAGCCGCAGGACGGCTGCCAGGGCGGATGGATCGCCGGGCCAGCCTTTCGCGAGAGCGCTTCCCGCGGACTGGCGTACGAACATGTCAGCATCAGTCGTGAGCAGGAGGACGGTTTCTCGTGCCTCCGCATCGCCGGGCCAGCCCGTCGCCAGTGGACCGGCGGCTTGTTCCCGGACCGCAGGATGCTGGTCGCGGGCCAGCCGTAGCACGGAACGCAAGACTTCCGGGTCGCCAGGCCAGCCCGTGGCGAGCGCCTTTGCGACGTGGCGGCGGACGTCCGGGTTGTCGGCCAGGCGCAGGACGGCATTGCGGCCTGCTTGATCTCCGGTCCAGCCCGCGGCGAGGGCGTGAACGGCGTGCCGGCGGGCATCCGGATCAGTGTCGTCTGTGAGCCGCAGGACGGTGTTGCGCGCGGAGACGTCCCCCGGCCACCCCTTCGCGAGTGACGCCGCCACGCTGCCGCGAACATCGGCTTCGAGGTCATCCGCGAGCCGGAGAACAGCGTTGCGGGCGCTGAGGTCGCCGGGCCAGCCCGCCGCGAGTGCGGTCACTACTTCGTCTCGGACCTCTGAGCTCGAGTCGTCTGTCAGGTGCAGGATGGCGTCCCGCGCGTTCCGGTCGCCCTTCCAGCCGCGGCTGAGGGAACGGACGACGGTTCTGCGGACACGGGCGTTGAGGTCATCCGCCAGCCGTACCAGCTCTTCCCTCGCGGTGGGGTTTCCCGGCCAACCAGTTCCCAGCGCGACGGCCGTGTCCTGGCGGGTGTACGGGGATTCCTCGGAACTCAGCCGCAGCGTGGCTTCCAGGGCTGCAGGGTCTCCCGCCCACCCTGCAGGCAGGGCATCGACCGCGTAGTAGCGGACGTTCGCGTCCCTGTCCTCCGTGAGTCGGATCGCCGCATCACGGACCTCCAGGTCATGCGCCCAGCCCTTTCCGAGCGTGCGGGCCGTGAATGCACGGACGTTCGCGTTCTTGTCCTGAGCGAGCTTCAGAACGACGCTCCGGCCTTCGGAGTCACTGGGCCACGCCTCCGCCAGCCAGCCCGCGACGTTCCTGCGGATGTCTGGATCCGGGTCTGAGGCAAGCCGAAGGGTGATGTTCCGGACGCCGTGATCGCCGCTCCACCCGCGTGCGAGAGCATCGACGGCATCCTCGCGGACGTCGGAGTTCGCGTCGTCGGCCAGCCGTAGCAGTGCCTCTCGGGCCTCCTGGTCTCCTGGCCAGCCTGCCGACAGGGCGCTGGCCGCGGATCTGCGGACATCTCCATTTGCGTCGCGGCTCAGCTCCAGTACGGCCTTCAGGGCGTCGGGATCACCGCCCCAGCCATCGGCCAGCACACCGGCGGTCCAGCGGCGTACGTCCGAGTTCTTGGTGCCCGTGAGCCCGACGACGGCGTCCCGTGCCGCGGGATCGCCCGGCCAGCCCTTGGCGAGGGCGGATGCCACCGCTTCGCGGACATCTGGCTCCCGGTCGTGTGCCAGCCGCAGGAGGGTCTTCTGGGCGGCAGGGTCGCCGGGCCAGGCCTGTGCGAGAGCGTGCGCGGCTTCTTCGCGGACATCGAGGCTCAGGTCGTTGGCCAGCCGCATGGCGGTGTCCAGGGCGTGGTGGTCACCGCTCCAGCCGCGGCCCAGCGCGTGGGGGACGAATTTACGGACACGGGCGTCCAGGTCGTCTGCCAAGCGCAGCAGTGCCTCTTGCGCTGCGGGGTCACCCGCCCAGCCGTCCGCCAACCCATTCGCCGCATATTGCCGAACGATTGCGTCCGGGTCAGAGGCGAGGCGGATGACAGCCTCCCGGGCGGCCTCGCTGTGGCGCCAGTCGGCGGCGAGCGTGGAGATGACCGAACGACGGGTGTCGGGGCCGGTCAGGCGGGTCGTTGCCAGCAGCACCGCCAGTTCGCCGTCTGGCTCGAGGAAGCCTTCCTCCTCGGCGAAGGTGCGCTGTAGCCGCTGAACCTCCTGCTCCTCACGGGTGTTGACCTCATGGGCTTTCGAGAGGGCGGCGGCGATGTCGTCCAGGGCGTGCTGGGTGAACAGGTCACCAGCCGGGATCGGCCTGAGCGGGCTGCCGGGGTGGGGGTGGGTGAAGGTGAGCTCCGAGACGTCGGGGTGCTGGGCGAGGCGCTGGAGGTCGGCGCGGGCCCGGTCCCAGAGCTGCTCCAGGGTGAGCTTGCGGGCGACGGCGCGGTCCGCTTCCTGCTGTGCCGCGGACTTGTAGGTCAGTGCCTGGCGGGTCTCGTCGCGTACCCGGGTGAGTTCCTGAGAGTCGGAGCTGTGGAGCGCCCGGATCTCACGCATGTCGTTGCCAGAGATGATCTCGCGCAGCGCGCTGGTGATCTGGAACAACGTCAGGAGCAGGTACTCGGCGTCGCGAAGGGCGTTGCGCAGACGGGCCTCGGTGCCGGCGGCATCGGCGAGTTCGAGCTGGACGCGGGCGAGATCCCGCTGTGCGAGCAAGAGGTCCCGCTCTCGGCGCAGCGTGGCGACTTCTTCCCCATCGGCGGTCCTCTGCGCCGGCAGCGGCGTCGGGTTCAGGGCGGCTCGGAGCAGCGCCAGGCCGTCGTCGCGGCGGCGCTCGTATTCCTGCCTGGTGAGGCGGGCGGCCGTGCTGGTGATGTAGATGAACCGGACCGTGAACGCCTCGGCTGGCTTGGGTCGTGCCTGTGCGTTGAAGAGACGGTCGATGTGGGACTTCGAGTACGCCATCTCGCTCACGGGGTACTCGGGCATGCCGCGCCCGGGAGTGTCCTGTTCCTGTTCCCGCAGGGCCCGTCTGAAGGCGTCTTCGATGTCGCGCGGACCCATGTCAACCGCATCGGCTTGGGCGCGCAGGAAGTCGCCGTACCTCTGCCACGCCTCCGTGTCGGACCGCATGTTCCCCCTTCTCGTCCCTGGGACGTCCCGGACGGTCCCTAGTTGACCCAGGCACCGGGAATCCGCCCTGGCTGATGCGCGGCCGTCCCAGGGTGTCCCTGCCCCGTTGGGGACCGGGTGCAAACGGGCGATGGTCTGGGCATGCCCCGGTCCCGGGGCCCCGGTGAAGGAGGTCCGTATGTCCGTTGTGCTGGAACTGCTGCTCGCCGCCGTGCCGGAGGCGGTCGGCGGGGTGGTTGCCGCCGTTGTCGTCGGGGTGGGTGTGTGGGTGTGGCGGCGGGTGGGCGGGAAAGGTCAGGCGCGGGAGTAGGAGCCGATGCCGACCAGGCAGTAGACGTACTCGTTGATGACGCTGCCGTTCAGGGTGTACTGGTACGAGAAGCCGTACTCGGTGCGGGGGTTGGCGTCGCAGCGGCTCATGTCGTGGGTGCCGGGGAAGCGCTGGATGACGCGGTAGTGCGCGTCGTCGGCCGAGCAGGAGACCTCCTTCACGCCGCGGACCGTCTGCGCGGTGGTGGAGTCCGGGAGCTGGCCGTTGAGGCAGGTGCCCGTGTCGAAGGGGCTCGGGGCCGCCTCCGTGGTGGGGGGCGGGGCCGGTGCGGGGTCGTACGTCGGCGGGGTGTAGGTCGGCGGGGTGTAGGTCGGCGGGCTGTACGTGGGCGGGCTGTACGTCGGCGGGGTGTACGGGGTGTACGTCGAGCCGGCCGTCGGGGTCGCGGACGCCGTGGGGGTCGAGGCGTCTTCGGAGTTGGCGACGACGAGGCCGATGACCACTGCCGCCACCGCTAACGCCACCAGGCAGCCCAGCGCCCCGCTCTTGCCCGCAGGGGTCGGCTGCGGCGCGGTCGGGGGCGGGGTCGGCGGCGGGCCCGAGACGCGGATGCGGAGGAGGACTTCGGTGTCGCCGACGCGGGCCCGGACGAGGTCGCCGTTGCGGGCCGGGGGTATGCGCAGGCGCTGGGGGCCGGTCGGCAGGGTGACGGGGATGACGACGCCCGTGGCGGCCTGTGCGGGGGTGAGCGTCAGCTCGATTTCCTGGGACGGCGACACCGGCTGCTCCTAGGTGGGGGGATGGGCCCGTGCGGGATTCTGCCCGTTCGGCACTTGCTGACGCAGGCGTTCCGGGGAGGGGACTAACGCCACAGGACGGCCAGGAAGGCGGCACCGATCGTCAGCGTGGCGGCGAAGGCCGTTCCGCCGCGGAGCACGGCTGCGGGCCGGGTCGCTCCGTCCGCCGCGCGGAGCCACGCGGCGCTCACGCCGGCGAGCGCTGCGAGCAGCACGTTGATGGTGATCAGGAGGCCGAGCACCAGGGCGTCGGTGTGCGGGGTCATCGTGTTGCCTTTCGAGCTGATCGTGTCCGGTCACCATCGTGGACCGCCCGCCACCCAATTCCATCGAGTTCGTGTGACGATGTGTGAGATTGGGTGTCCAGGGGGAAGGGGGCGTCCGTTGGGCGAGCAGGACCGGCTGGAGCAGTTGGGGCGCGCGTTGCGCAGGGCCGTACTGACCGCCGACTTGAGCAACTCGCAGGTGGCCAAGAAGGCTGGAGTGTCCGTCAACACGGTCAGCAACGCGCTCAACGCGAAGCTCGGCAAGGGTGTGCCGACCGACCGCACGGTGAGGGCCATCGCGCACGCCTGCGGGGCCGAGCCGGGGCCGCTGCTCGACCTCCGGGAGGCAGCGCTGGAGCAAGCCCGGACGCCGGTGGCCGATGCCCCGCCCCCTGCCCCCACGGGGCCTCGGTGGTTCATGACGGCCGGCGGGGTGGAGCCGCCCGACAGGCACTTCAACCCCTTGCGACGGGAAAACCTGAGCCAGAGCGTGGCCTGGGCCCTGCGCACGGTGGACCCGTTGCCCTTGGAAGAGCTGCCGCGCTTCGAGGGGATCGGCCTCTACGCCCTCTACTACGCGGGGCCCCACGAGCTGTACCGGCCCGTCTCGTCGGAGGCCTGCGACGTACCGCTGTACGTGGGGAAGGCCCTGGTCCGCGAAGGACGCATTTACTCCGCGGGAGCGGATGGGCGGGACTTCGCGCTGTGGAAACGGCTCCGTCACCATCGCCGGAAGCTCGAACAGTGCCAGGACCTGGATCCTGCGGACTTCCGTGTCCGTCACCTCCTCACGGACGACATGTTCATCTCGATGGCGGAGAGGATGGTGGTCCATGACGCGCTGCCCGTGTGGAACGTCGTGCTGCACGGCTTCGGCGTCAACCCCGTAGGTGCCGGACGCGCCCGGGGCGCAGCCCGGCCCGCCTGGCACGAGGTGCACAAGGGCGGCTGGGCCGACGAGATGCCGCCCCATCCTCGTCCTGCGGACGAACTTCGGGATGCCGTCCGACGGCACCTCCGGGCGGCCTGAGCTGCGGAGAGCCCCGTCCGGCAGAGGCGTGTGCGCCGCGGGGCGGTCCCGTCGACGGGGTGTGGAGCCGGCGGGGAGATGGTGTACGGGGGGTGGTCCCCGGGGTGGGGGCGTGCGTAGATTACCGGCGGTAACAGCGGGATGAGCGAGGAGAACGCCGTGGACGCAGCCCAGCCGAAGCCCGTCGAGCCCGTCAAGACGACCGTCGGCGGGGTGGTCCGCGAGGTGTACGTGCCGGCGCTCGTCGGGCCGGCGGCCAGCGGGTCCCTCGGGGACATACCGTTCCAGAACGCCCGCGAGGCCCCCCGGGAGGCCGTGCTCGCCCGCAAGGACCGGGACGGCGTCTGGCGCGACGTCTCCGCCGCCGAGTTCGCGCGCGAGGTGCTCGCCGTCGCCAAGGGGCTGATCGCCGAAGGGCTCGCCGAGGGCGACCGGCTCGCCATCATGGCCCGGACCACCTACGAGTGGACCCTGCTCGACTTCGCCGGATGGGCCGCGGGCCTGGTGACCGTACCCATCTACCCGACCTCCTCCGCCCACCAGGCCCGCTGGATCATCCACGACTCCGGGGCCGTGGCCTGCGCCGTCGAGGACACCGTCCAGGCCCGCCTGATCAGCGCCGAGCGCGCCAACCTCCCCGGGCTCACGCACCTGTGGGAGTTCGACACGGGCGCGCTGGCCCGGCTCGTCAAGGCCGGGGAGCACCTGCCCGACGCGATCGTCCACGCACGCCGGGCCGCCCGTACGCCCGAGTCCGTCGCCACGCTCGTCTACACCTCCGGCACCACCGGCACCCCGAAGGGCTGCGTGCTGACCCACGGCAACTTCCACGCCGAGGTCGACAACGCGGTGGAGCTGCTGCACCCGGTGTTCAGATCGGCCAGCAAGGACCCCGCCTCCACCCTGCTGTTCCTGCCGCTCTCGCACGTCTTCGGACGGATGGTCGCCGTCGGCTGCCTGCGCGCCCGGGTCAAGCTGGGGCACGCGCCGAGCATCGCCACCGAGGAACTGCTCGCCGACCTCGCCGGCTTCCGGCCGACCTTCCTGCTCGCCATCCCCTACGTCCTGGAGAAGGTCTACAACACCGCCCGCGCCACCGCCGAGAAGATGGGCCGGGCCTCCTCCTTCGACCGGGCCGCCCGCATCGCCCAGCGGTACGGGGAGGTGGTGGAGGGGAAGACGCCCGGGATGGGACTGCGCGCCGCCCGCGCCCTGTACGACCCGCTCGTCTACCGCCGCATCCGGGCCGCCCTCGGCGGCAGGGTCCGCTACGTCCTCAGCGGCGGCTCCCCCCTCGGGCGGCGCCTCGCGGCCTTCTACACCGGCGCGGGGATCGACGTCTTCGAGGGCTACGGGCTGACGGAGACGACGGCGGCCTCGACCGTCACCCCGCCCCAGCGCCCCCGGCTCGGCACCGTCGGCTGGCCGCTGCCGGGGACGGCGGTGCGCATCGCCGACGACGGGGAGGTGCTGCTGCGCGGCCGGCACGTCTTCGCCGGGTACTGGAACGTCTCCGCCCACCAGCCGGGGGAGTGGCTCGCCACCGGGGACATCGGCGAGCTCGACGCCGACGGGTACCTGACCATCACCGGCCGCAAGAAGGACCTGATCATCACCTCCGGCGGCAAGAACGTCGCCCCCGCGCCCCTGGAGGACTGGCTGCGCGCCCACCCCCTGGTCGGCCAGTGCCTGGTGATCGGCGACAACCGCCCCTACATCGCGGCCCTCGTCACCCTGGAGCCGGACGGGCTCGCGCACTGGCGGCAGATGCACAAGAAGCAGGGCGTGCCGATCCGCGAGCTGGTCACCGACCCGGAGCTGCTGGCCGAGCTCCAGCGGGCGGTGGACGAGGCGAACAAGCTGGTGTCGCGCGCCGAGTCCATCCGCCGCTTCACCGTCCTGCCGGGGGAGTTCTCCGAGGCGCGCGGCCACCTGACCCCCTCGCTGAAGCTGAAGCGCGGCGCCATCGCCCGGGACTACGAGAGCGAGATCGACGCGCTGTACCGGGCGCCCCGCACCGCCTGAGGCGTACGCGGTCCCGGGCGGCCGGCCCGAGGGGCGGGGGCGGCGGGGCCCGCTTATGGTGAGCTGGGCCGACCGGTCCGGGGGGGCGACCCGAGGAGGGCGCATGCCCCGTCCCCGTCCCCGTCCGCGTCCCCGTCCGCTTCTCCGTCCCCGTCTGCGTCCGTGCCTGCGTACGGCCACCGCAACGGCCTGCGCGGCCTCCGCGGTGGTGCTGGCCGCCTCCCTCACCGCCGCCCCGGCCGCCCCGGCCGCCCCCGCCGCCCCCGCGGTCACGCCGACGGCGACCGGTGCGCCCATACGCTGGGGGGACTGCCCCCTCGAACGCGTGCCCGCGGGGATGCGGTGCGCGGAGGTGACCGTCCCCCTCGACTACGCCGACCCGGCCAAGGGCACCACCCGGATAGCCGTGGCCCGCATCCCCGCCACCGCCCCCGGCCGGCGCCCCCTCGGCTCCCTGCTGCTGAACTACGGCGGCCCCGGCGGCCCCGGGATCGCCTCCCTCGCCGCCGACCCCAAGCCCTTCGCGAAGCTCGGCGAGCGCTACGACCTCGTCGCCTTCGACCCCCGCGGCGTCGGCCTCAGCACCCCCGTCTCCTGCGGCGGCTCCCAGGAGACCGGCGACGAGGTGCCCGGCGACGCCGCCTCCCAGCTGGCCGCCCTCCGCGCCGTCGCCGAGCGGTGCGCCCTGCACTCAGGGCCCGTGCTCCCGTACATCGGCACCGTCAACGTCTCCCGCGACATGGACCGCATCCGCGAGGCCCTCGGCGACAGGAAGCTCAACTACCTCGGCTTCTCCTACGGCACCCGGCTCGGCGCCGTCTACGCCGCCCAGTTCCCCGGGCGGACCGGCCGGATGGTCCTCGACGGGGTCGACACCCTCACCGAACCGCTCACCGAGCAGGCCCTCGTCTCCGCACGCGGCCAGCAGCGTGCCCTGGAGAACTTCCTCGGCTGGTGCGCCCACCAGTACGACTGCGTCTACGGCACCAACACCCGTACCGCCCGCGAGAAGGTGGAGGCCCTCGTCGAACGGCTCGACGAGCACCCCCTGGTCGGGGACGACGGCTCCCACTTCACCGGCCAGGACGTGGTGGGGGCCATCGGCGCCGCCCTGTACTCCAGGAGCCTGTGGCCCGACCTCGCCGAGGCCCTCGCCCGCGTGGAACGCGACCGCGACCCGGTCCCCCTGATGGAGCTCGGCGGCCCGGACGAATCACCGCCCACCGACGGCCCGACCAAGATCCCCGACGACAACGCCGCGGCTGCCCTCACCGCCGTCAACTGCGCCGACGACCCCGACCGGAGCAACGACAAGGCCAGCCCGGAGGCCATCGAGCAGGAGATCCGCGACCTGCGGGACGAGTTCCACCGGACCTCCCCCGTCTTCGGGCCGGGCCAGCTGATGACCGTGCTCTCCTGCTACGGCCGCCCCGCCGGCACCGACTTCATCCGCCGCATCGACCACCCCGGCGCGCCCCGGATGCTCCTCGTCGGCACGCGCGGCGACCCGGCGACCCCGTACGAGTGGACCGAGGAGACGGCCCGCCGGCTTGGCTCGGCGGTGGTCATCGACCACAAGGGCGACGGACACACCGGCTACGCCGCCTCCGCCTGCGTACGCGGCTACGTCGACGCGTTCCTGATCGCGGGGAAGCTGCCGGGCGGGACGCGCTCCTGCCCCGCCGGGGAGTGACCCGGCGGGGCGGGCCGGCGGGGCGGCCGGCGGGGCGAGGATCAGCAGTCGGGGCGGGTGGCGCGGCCGGCGAAGCGGTCCGCCAGCCAGTTCCCGACCGCCAGGGAGTGCGTGATGACCCCGCTGACGTGCTCACCGAGCACGATCGTGTCGAACTGGACGTCCGCGCCCCGCGCGCACCACTCCGACCGCAGCTGCCGCCCCACCGCGTACGGGATCAGCTCGTCGCCGAGCGCGTGGTACTGGAGCACGGGCGCGGCCGGGGCGGTCCGGCCCAGCCGGCTCTGGTCCAGGCGGGCCTGCCAGTCGGGCTGCGCGAGCGGGTCGCGGGTGGTCAGGTCGGAGATCCGCTTGAAGGAGCCGGCGACGGCGTCGACCGCCACGCAGTTCTCCTTCATCCCGGCCACCAGCGCCCGGCCCGCCGGGTTGAGGTACGAGTCGAGCTTCAGCTCGGGGAAGGCCGCGTCCTGGCCGGCCGCCGCCATGAAGATCAGGCCGGAGCCGTAGGAACCGTTGTTGAAGGCGGCCACCTTCATCAGGTCGGCCGGGACACCGCCGGTCGCCGTCCCCTTCACCTTCAGCTCGGGGGCGTACGAGCCCTGCAGTTCGGCGGCCCAGCTGCTGGCCTGCCCGCCCTGCGAGTAGCCCATGATGCCGACCGGGGTGTCGGCGTCCAGCCCCGTCCCGGGCAGCCGGATCGCGGCGCGCGCGGCGTCGAGCATGGCGTGGCCGGCCGAGGGGCCCACCGTGTAGGTGTGGACGCCGGGGGTGCCGAGGCCCTCGTAGTCGGTGACGACGACGGCCCAGCCGCGCTGGGTGTACTGCTGGATGAGGTTGGCCTCCATGGCGGTGCCGTTCGGGAGGTTCGCGCTCGGGGCACAGGAGTCGCCCAGCCCCACCGTCCCGACGGCGTACGTGATCAGCGGGCGCGGGCCGGTGCGGCCGTCCTGCGGGACGATGACGGTGCCCGACACCACGTTCGGGGCGCCGTCGGCGGTGGTCGAGCGGTAGTGCACCTTCCAGGCCCTGGTGCCGGTCGGCTGGCCGGGCAGCGGGTGGAAGGCGGAGGGGGCGCTGCTGACGACGTCGCCGGGGCGGCCCCCGTCGGCCGCGGCCTCCTCGGCGGTGGCGGGGGCGGGGACGGAGAACGCCAGGGCGGTCAGGGCGGCCGTGACGGCCAGGGCGGTGCTGCTGCGCAGACGCATGGGGAACTCCCGACGGGCGTGGGGGTGGGGGCAGGTGAGGCGAAGGTAGTGACCGACCGGTCGGCATGTCGCTGACCGGAAAGCTCACCTTTCCTGACCCCGCCACCCACCCCCGCCCCGCCGCGCCGTCACGCTGCCGCTCAGCCCCGAGTCCGGCCGTGGACCAGGCCCGGGCCGAAATGGCGTCCGGCGACCGCGGCGATGGCGGGGACCGGGCCCGAACCGGAGACGATCTTGTAGGTGTGGACCAGGCAGGTACGCACCGCGTGCACGCGCCCGCCAGGCGTTCCGTGGAACTCGGCTGACAGCGGCCGCTCCTGGGCGTGCGCCAGGGCGTAGCAGACCAGCGTGGTGCGGTGGTCCTCCCACCAGAACCAGTCGGCGATGCCCCGGTGGCCGAAGTCCACGCCGTCGAAGACGACGGCGATGTCCTCCACCCCGTACGGGGCTTCGCGCAGCGCCGCGAGCAGGCCGAGGATCCCGTCGCCGCGCACCAGTATCCGGGCCTCCTCGTGGGAGTCGCCCCAGGGCGGCGGATCGTCGTCGACGTCCTCCGGGAAGGGCT
This sequence comes from Streptomyces sp. NPDC044002, assembly GCF_056434525.1. Lineage (NCBI taxonomy): Bacteria > Bacillati > Actinomycetota > Actinomycetes > Kitasatosporales > Streptomycetaceae > Streptomyces > Streptomyces sp. NPDC044002. The sequence continues at coordinate 11,399 of NZ_JBWKEZ010000052.1, read as the reverse complement.
CTTCCGTGCGGAGCGCCGTCCCCACCCCCAGCGTCCGGTCCCATCGGGCCCTCCCGCTGACGCTGCCCCAGTTGAGCGAGGCGTTCACGCACAGCCGGCCGGCCAGCAGCACCCACGGCATCACCACAACCCGCTCGCGCCCCAGGTCGAGCAGCAGCCGCTCGAAGTCCCCGCGCGGGACGAGGAGGCCGGGCTCGGCGGGGGCGAGGAACGCATCGGTCCAGGTACCCATGGAGGCCGTTGTACCGGGCGGCGCGGCCGCGGGGCCACCGGGTATCCGTGCGGCCCGCACCCACGCGCCCCGGCGCTCCCGCACCCCCGTGCCCCCGGGCTCGCGCGCCCCGGCGCTCTCCCCTACCCGCCGGAGGCGATCCGGTACGCGCCCGGTGTCGTCCCCGTCCAGCGGCGGAACGCGCGGTGGAAGGCGGTGTCCTCCGAGAAGCCCAGCCGGGCGGCGAGTTCCGCGATCGGCTCACCGCCCTCGGCCAGGCCCGCGATCGCCGCGTCCCGCCGCACGTCGTCCTTGAGCTGCTGGAAGGAGGTCCCCTCCTGCCGCAGCCGGCGCCGCAGCGTCGCCGGGGACACCGCCAGCCGCGCCGCCACCTCGCCCAGCTCGGGCAGCCGCGGCGAGCCGCGCAGCCGCCGCGTCAGGGTCCGGCGGACCTGCTCGGCGACCGTCGTCCCGTACTCGGGGCGCGACAGCAGGTCGAAGGGGGCCCGGCGCAGCATCGCGTCGAGCGCGGCCTCGTCCCGCAGCAGCGGCGCGGTCAGCCAGCCCGCGTCGAACACGGCCTCCGTCCGCCCGGCCCCGAAGCGCACCGGACAGTCGAAGAGGGCGTCGTACTCGTCCCGGTGCGGCGGCGGGGGATAGGCGAAGGCGGCGTGGACCAGGGGGATCCGGCGCCCGACGAGCCAGCTGCACAGCCGGTGCCAGATCGCGAGGACGCACTCCGTCAGGAACCGCTCCTCGTCCCCGTCGAAGTCGTTGCGCACGGTGAACCGGGCCTGCCCGCCCCCGGTTTCCAGGGCCAGCTCCGGCCCGCCCGGGAACAGCCCGTAGAACGCCGCCGCCCGCTCCACGGCCGCGCCCAGGTCCCGGCAGCCCAGACAGGCGTGGCACATCATCGCGAAGGTCCCCGGCCGGCTCGGCACGGCCGACAGCCCGAGGAACTCGTCCTGGGTGGTCCGGTACAGGGCCCGGAAGAGCCGCGCGAACTGCGCGGGCGTGACCCGCGCCCGGTCGTCGCCGAGCAGCAGCGGCGGGATCTGCGCCTCCTGGAGCAGCGGCACCAGGTCCAGGCCGGCGCGCCGCGCCCCCGCGAGCACGGCCCGCACGTGGTGCACGGTGACCGTCCGCCTCCCCATGGCTTCGAAGGTAGCCCCAATGAGCGCTGCGGTCAGCGGGGGTGACGCTTCCGGTCATGCCGGACCGGGTCCCGGCGTGCCCACCATCGGGGGTCACCTATCCCGGGAGGGCAAGCGATGGACGGTCGTCCGAGCACGCTGGCGGTGTTCACACAGTGGACCGAGGAGCGGTACGGGGACGCCACGGCGCTCCGCTTCCGCACGCCGGGCCGCGACGGCTGGGAGACCCGTACGTACGCCGAACTCGGCGCCTCCGTCCGCGAGGCCGGGCGCACCCTGCTCGGGCTGGGCGTCGGGGCCGGGGAGCGGGTGGCGGTGCTCGCGGAGACCCGGCCCGAGTGGACGTACACCCACTTCGGGATCCTGGCGGCGGGCGCGGTCCTGGTGCCCGCGTACCCGACGGCGGGGGAGGAGGAGCTGGCCTGGGTGCTGTCCGACTCCGAGGCGGTGGTGGCCGTCTGCGAGGACGCCGCCCAGGCCGCCCGGGTGGAGGCGCTGCGGCCCAAGCTGCCGGCGCTGCGGGCGGTCGTGCGCATGGACCGGCCCGGAGTCCCGTCGGACGCCACGGGCGGCACGGGCGGCACGGATGCCACGGACGCCCGGCTGGCCGCGCGGGCCGCCGCCGTGACCCCCGGGGCGGACGCCGCGATCGTCTACACCTCCGGCACCACGGGCCTGCCCAAGGGCTGCCGGCTCACCCACGGCAACCTCGGGGCCGTCCAGGACGCCACCCTCCCGCTCGTCCAGGGCGGGCCCGGAGACTCGACGTACCTGTACCTGCCGCTGGCGCACCTGCTGGCGCAGCTGATCCAGTTCACCACCCTGCTGGAGGGCGGGGAGCTGTGCTACTTCGGGGGCCGGATCGAGGACGTGGTGGCCGAACTCGCCGAGGCCCGGCCGACCCACCTGCCCTCGGTGCCCCGGCTGTTCGAGAAGGTCCACGCGGTGGTGCTGGGGCTGGCGGAGGGCCGGGACGGCGGCCGGGAACGCTTCGAGGAGGCCGTCCGCCTCGGTGTGCTCGCCGCCGACGGGGCCCTCCCGGCGGAGCTGCGCCCGGCGTGGGAGGCGGCCGAGGACTCCCTCTACGCCCTGGTCCGGGCCGCCTTCGGGGGCCGGCTCCGGTGGGCCCTGACCGGCGGCGCCCCGATCGCCCCCGCCACCCTCGACTTCCTCCGCGCCTGCGGGATCCGGGTCTTCGAGGGCTACGGGATGACCGAGTCGGCCGGGGTGATCAGCCTCAACCACCCGGGCGCCGTCCGGTACGGCACGGTGGGCCGGCCGGTGGCGGGCTGCGAGGTGCGGATCGCCCCGGAGGGCGAGGTGCTCGCCCGGGGCCCGATGGTCTTCCCGGGCTACCACGCGAACCCGGACGCGACGGCCGACACCTTGGACCCGGAGGGCTGGCTGCGCACCGGGGACCTGGGCGAACTGGACGCCGACGGCTTCCTGTCCCTCACCGGCCGCAAGAAGGAGCTGATCATCACCTCGGCCGGCAAGAACATCACCCCGACCGAGGTGGAGTTCGCCGTGCAGGCCGCCTCCCGGCTCGTCTCGCGCGCGGTCCTGATAGGCGACCGCCGGCCCCACCCGGTGGCCCTGGTCACCCTGGACGCCGAGGAGGTCGCCGCCTGGGCCGCCCGCGAGTCCCTCGACCTCGGCCCGGCGCCGGCCGCGCACCCGGCGGTGCGGGAGCTGGTGGCGGAGGCCGTCGCCGCCGCCAACGCCACCGTCTCCCGCCCGGCCCGCATCCGCGCCTTCCGCGTCCTGGACGAGGAGCTGTCGGTCGGCGCCGGCACCCTCACACCGACGCTGAAGCTGCGCCGCGCGGAGGTCGCCCGCCGCTACGCGGCCGAGATCGAGGAGCTGTACGCCCCGTCACGCTAGGCCAGGGCGAGCCGCAGCCGGTCCAGGCCCTCGGTGATCTCCTGCGGGGTGTGCGTGGTGAAGGACAGCCGCAGCGTGCGCGGATCCGGGGTGCCCGTGAAGAACGGCGCCCCGGGCACGTACGCCACGTCGTGCGCGACGGCGGACTTCAGCAGGGCCCCCGCGTCGCGGCCCTCGGGGAGGCGGGCCCAGATGAACATGCCGCCCTCGGGGCGGTTCCACTCCGAGCCCGCCGGGAGCGCCGCCCCGAGTCCCGCGAGGAGGGCGTCGCGGCGGGCCCGGTAGGCGTCCCGGACCCGCGCGACGTGGGCGTCGAGGTCCCGGGCGCCGAGGTAGTGGGCGGCGGCCAGCTGGTCCACCGTCGAGGTGTGCAGGTCCGCCGCCTGCTTGGCGACGACCGCCGCGCGGAGCAGGGCGGCGGGGGCGCGCAGCCAGCCCAGGCGCAGCCCCGGGGCCATCACCTTCGAGAAGCTGCCGAGCAGGGCGGTGCGGTCCTCGGCGCCCGGGTGGGCGGCGATCCAGGGCTCGTGGGCGCCCTCGTAGCGGAGGTCGCCGTACGGGTCGTCCTCCACCAGCCACAGCCCGAGCCGCGCGGCGGTCCGGGCCACCTCGGCCCGGCGGTCCCCGGGCAGGGTGCGGCCGGTCGGGTTCTGGAAGGTGGGGATCGTGTAGAGCAGCTTCGGCCGTTCCCGGGCGGTGATCTCGGCGAGGGCGTCGGGCAGCAGGCCCTGCCCGTCGCAGGGCACGGGTATGACGCGGGCCCCGGCCAGGGCGAAGCACTGGAGGGCCGCCAGGTAGGTGGGGTTCTCGACGAGCACCGTGTCGCCCGGTTCCAGGAGGGTGGCGGCGAGGAGGGTGAGCCCCTGCTGCGAGCCGGTGGTGACCAGGACGTCGCCCGCCGAGGTGGCCAGGCCCCGCGCGGCGGCCCGGGCGGCGACGGCCGAGCGCAGTTCGGGGGCGCCCTCGGTGGTGGAGTACTGGAGGGCCCGCGCGGCGCCGGCGCCGGTCAGGACGGTGTCGTACGCCGTGCGCAGGCCCTCGGTGTCGAAGAGCTCGGGCGCGGGCAGGCCGCCGGCGAAGGAGATCACCCCGGGGCGTTCGGTGAGCGCGAGGATCTCCCGGACGGGTGAGCCGCCCACGGCGCGCGCCCGCGCGGCGAAGGAGGGCGGGGCGGAGGCGGCCGCGGCGGCGGGGCTGGAGGCGGTGCTCGGGGGCATGGGCGGCTCCTTCGGTGGCGGGTGGCCGCAGCCTAACGGGGAAAGCTGTAGAGGGCACCTACCTTTCCGCGGACTGAACACCGCACGCCCCCTCCACAACTGACGGGACATCAGATACACCGGGGCCATGACGAGAGACGAGCGGGAACGAGAAGACACCCGGGCCGGCGACTACGCGGAGCTCGCGGCCGTCGGCCCGTACGGGGTCCGCCCCGGCCACGCCCTGATCACCATGGTGGAGCCGCACCCGGGCCACGAGTACGCGTACAACCGCTGGTACGAGGACGACCACTACTACGCCGGGGCCATGGCCATGCCCTGGATGTACGCCGGCCGGCGCTGGGTGGCCACCCGCGAGCTCCAGGAGCTGCGCTACCCCGAGAAGTCGGCGGTCGCCCAGCCCGTCACGGCGGGCTGCTACATCTCGACGTACTGGGTCACCGAGGGCCGCTACGACGAGCACATGAAGTGGACCGTCGGCATCAACAAGCGCCTCAACCGCGACGGCCGGGTCTACCAGGACCGCACGCACGTCTTCACGGCCTTCCAGGACCACGAGGCCACGGTCTACCGCGACGGGGCCGCCGGCCCCCGGGACCACCACGCCCTCGACCACCCCTACGCCGGGCTGGTCCTCCAGGTCGTCGACACCGACGGGCCCGGGCGGCGGGCGGAGCTGCTGGAGTGGCTGCGCTCCAGGGCGCTGCCGCGCCGGCTGCACGGCTCGCCGGCGGCGATGGTCACCGTCTTCCGGCCGACCCCGCTGCCCGGCGACCGGATGACCTACGTCAAGCAGGTCGAGGGGGTCGACACCCGGCTCACGCTGCTGTGGTTCCTGGAGGCCGACCCGCGCACCTGCTGGGACCGCTTCCAGGGGCTGGACGCGGAGGTCGCGGAGTCGGGGCTGGGGAGGGTGGAGCTGGTCGCGCCGTTCGTCCCGACGGTGCCGGGCACCGACCGGTACGTGGACCAGCTGCGCTGACGGCCGGCGGTCGCGGCGGCCGGCGGGAGGCGGCAGCAGGCGTCGGCCGGCGGTCGCGGCCGGATGCGGACATGGCCGAGCCCCCTCGGCCAGGACGGCGGGCCGGTCGAGAGGGCTCCGTACGGGGTTCTGCTGTGTGGGGGGTTCGGACGGTTCAGGCGAGGTGCCCCAGTCCGCCCTCGACCACACCGGTGACGAAGGACGTCCAGGAGCCCGGCGCGAAGGTGAGGGACGGACCGTCCTGCACCTTCGAGTCACGGACGGCGATGGCCTGCGTGACGGGGGACTTGACCTCGACGCAGGCCCCGTTCCCGCCGGAGTAGGAGGACTTGGTCCAGTTTTCCGTGCCGCCCTGACGAATAGCCATGTTCTTCTCCGGTTCAGCGAGTAGTTCCGGTTGCGTGCCGGCCGGGGATATCCCCGGCCGACGTGATCGACGCTACCGGCAGCTCCCGATGGCCGAAGGGGGCATTCACTCGACCGGGTGGCATATTCCATTCAGGCCTTCTGTGGCCGGGGACCGACGGTGTACCGTGCTGGCCCCCTCGCCACCTGGCGTTCAGTCCGCCTTGCCCGCGTGCTGCTCGATGATCCCGGCGATGAACTGCCGGGTCTGGTCCACGTTGAGGGCCTGGGCGCGCAGGTGCTCGTACATCACGCTGTATTTCTGGACGTCGTTGGCCTTCTCCAGGTACAGGTCGCTCGTGACGCCCTCGATGTAGACGACCGTCGAGTCCGAGGCGTCCGGGAATTCCAGAATTGCGTACTGCCCGTTCATTCCCGGATGGGCGCCCATCGTGAAGGGCATCACCTGCACGGTGATGTACGGCTGCTGCGACTGCTCTATCAAGTACTCCAGCTGCCGGACCATCAACTGCGGGTCGCCCACGTGCCGGCGCAGCGCCGCCTCGTCGATCACCGCCCACAGGCGCAGCGGCCCGACGTCCGGGTTGTTGTTCTCCGTCTCGGACAACCGTTTCTGGCGGTGCATGCGCACCTGGACGCGCTTCTCCACATCGGCGGGCGCCGTCTCGGGCAGCGCGCCGCGGATCAGCGCCTGGGCGTACTCGGGCGTCTGGAGCAGGCCGGGCACCATCTGGGGCTCGTAGGTGCGCAGGCTGGCCGCGTCGGTCTCCAGGCCGATGTAGACGCTGTACGGGATCTCGCCGAAGGCGTGCCACCAGCCCTGCTGCCGGGAGTCCTTGGCCATCTGCATGAGGGAGTCGACGAGCCGGGGGTCCTCGACCTCGTACACCTCGCACAGGTCGCGGACGTCGCGCTGGCTGATGGACCGGCGGCCGTTCTCCAGACGGCTGATCTTGGACTGGGAGACGAGGAGGCGCTCGGCGACCTGCTCGGCCGTCATGCCCTTGTCCTCGCGGAGCTTGCGCAGCTCCATGCCCAGTCGGCGGCGTCGGACGGTGGGATTGACATTGGACGCCACGTGGACGGCACCTCCGCCTTCTTCTGTCGCTGTCTCGCTGAGTGTCTGGTGTTCAGCAGACTGCCACCGAAGGGTGCGACGGCGCTGGGGAACGCGGGAAAGCGGCACGCGGGGTGGCGAAGCCGTCTCGTCGGCCTCGCCACCCCGCGCGCGGGCGGCTCCGGGGCCGGGTCTTGGGGGACCTCCGGCCGCGGTGTCGATGGATCTGTGGATCTGTGGATCGGTGGTTCCGTGGATCGTGCCCCGCCGGTGGGTCAAGGGGTGTGGCGGGCCGTGCGGGTGCCAGGTGCTGCGTGCTGCTCAGTGCGCGGCCGCGCGGGCCATCGCACCCGTCCGGCGCGGCTGCAGCGGAACACCGCCGGTCGCCGTGGCCCGGACGGCCGGCTGGGGCTGCTGCTGTGCGGCGCGGTCACGGCGCGGCTGTGCGGCCACGCCGTTCTGGACGTCCATCACGGCGTGCGCGACGAGACCGCCCATCGGGTCGTGCCGGATCAGGTCCCGCAGCCGGGACCTGGACGACCGCCCCTCGTTGCCGGGGTACAGGTGCTTGCCGAGACCGACCGCGTGGGCCAGCGCGGCGAGCGCCGCGGTCCGCGGGTCCGGCGGTACGCCGGTGCGGATCGCATTGTCGAGCCGGGCACGGATCTCCCGGCTGATCGCCGTGTCGGTCGCCTGGTAGCGAGTCGTCGGCAGCACCCCGCACATCTGTCCCGCGACGGCATGCACCATGCCGCAGCGCTCCAGGTGCGCGAGGTAAATCTGGCGGAGCCCCAGCCGGGGTCCGCCGATCCAGTGGACGGCCCGTACCGGGCTGCCGCGCCTGCGCAGCAGTTCCAGTGCGGAGTCCAGAGTCGGATCTCCTGTCGGCCGTGGCATCACCACGGCGATACGATCCCCGTCAGGGGCTATCCGTCCTGCCAGAGCCAGCTCCACTAGCTGTGCCCCGGCCAGGCCGAGGTCGAGCGACTGCGGCTGCGCCGTGGTACCCGTGGCCGGGTCCAAAGCGAGCAGCAGAAGCTCCTCCGGAATTGTTCTGCGGCTCCTGCCCATCCATGCCTCCCCGCGTGGATGAGTGACAGGGTGACGCCTCTCACATTCATCTGTCGAGAGTGCCTGTTCGCTTTGTGCGGGAACCAGTAGCTATGTCGTTCTCGTCTAGCGGTTGGGCGATGCCCCCTAGACGGGACACTGTTAGACGGTTCGGACAGTGACCGGACAGCGATCGAGGAGGAACGGTGGCGGGCGAGTCCCCCGACAAGTCGGTAGATGAAGGAGCGTCCGGGGAGCAGGACCCGAGGCTGTCGGTCTTCCAGCCGCGAGACCCGCTGAAGGAGGCCGTGGCGGCGTGGGTCGCGGCGGAGGAGCCGGGTGAGCGGGCGGAGGACGCGGACGCGGAGTCCGGGTCCGCCCCGTCACGCCCGTCCCCCGGTCGGGTGGACCCGAAGACCCCGGTGGCGGGCGTGGTCCGCCAGTCCGCTCCGCGGGACGGCGAGAAGCCGGGTTCCGCTTCGGCGGAGCCGGATGAGAAGCCGGGTTCTGCTTCGGCGGACGCCGAGAAGCCGGCTGCGAAGCCGTCCGGGGACGTGCGCACCACCGCGTTCGGTGTCGTGAAGCCGGGTTCTGCTTCGGCTGACGCGGACGAGCCTTCGGCGGAGCCGGACGTGAAGCCGGGTTCCGCTTCGGCGGACGCTGAGAAGCCGGCTGCGAAGCCGTCCGGGGACGTGCGTACCACCGCGTTCGGTGTGGTGAAGCCGGGCTCTGCTTCGGCTGACGCGGACGAGCCTTCGGCGGAGCCGGACGAGAAGCCGGGTTCCGCTTCGGCGGACTCCGAGAAGCCCGCCGCGAAGCCGTCCGCCGACGTGCGCACCACCGCGTTCGGTGTCGTGAAGACCGGCCCCGCCCCGGAGGCGGAGAAGCCGGGTTCCGCTTCGGCGGGGTCCGATGGGGATGCGGAGAAGCCTGCCGCGAAGCCGTCCGGGGACGTGCGTACGACCGCGTTCGGCGTCGTGAAGACCGACCAGAAGCCGGGTTCCGCTTCGGCGAAGTCCGGCGGGGATGCGGAGAAGCCCGCCGCGAAGCCGTCCGCCGACGTGCGCACCACCGCGTTTGGTGCCGTGAAGGCCGACCCCGCTCCGGAGGGGGAGAAGCCCGCCCGGGATCCGCGTACGGCTGCCGCCGACAGCGAGCGCACCGCCGTCTTCCGTACCGTGAAGCCGGGTTCCGCTTCCGCGGACGCCAAGAAGCCGGACGCGGAGAGCGATGAGAAGCCGTCCGGTGACGTGCGCAAGACCGCCTTCGGGGTAGTGAAGACCGACCCGGCTCCGGAAGCGGACAAGCCCGCGCGGGACCCGCGTACGGCTGAGGCCGACAGCGAGCGCACGGCCGTCTTCCGTGCGGTGAAGCCGGGTTCCGGTTCTGCGCCGGAGAAGCCGTCGGCGGACGCCGCGAAGCCCGCCGCCGACAGCGAGCGCACCGCCGTCTTCCGCACCGTCAAGCCCGGTGCCGGTTCGGCGGACGCCAAGAAGCCGACCACGCCCCCGGAGGACTCCGACAGCGAGCGCACGGCCGTCTTCCGCGCCGTGAAGCCGGGTTCCGCTTCTCCCGGCGCGGAGAAGAAGGAGAAGCCGGCCGGCAAGCCCGCCGCCGACGTCCGGACCACCGCGTTCGGAGTGGTGAAGCAGGACGCGGAGAAGCCCGGGAAGCCCTCCCAGGACCCCCGTGCCCCGAAGCCCGGCTCCGCCGAGTCCGGCGCAGCCAAGGCCGACGCCCCGAAGCCCGGCACGGCCCGCCCCGGCGACGCCAAGCCCGGCACCACGAAGCCCGGCGCCGCAGGCACCGGCACGGCCCGCCCCGGCGACGCCAAGCCCGGCACCACCAAGCCCGGCACGGACCGGCCCGGCGCCGCGGGCACCGGCGCGCCCGGGAAGCCCTCCCCCGCCCCCCGCGCCGCAGGCAGTGGCGAGAGCGACCGCCGCGTCAGCACCTTCGTACCGCTGCGCGGCGAGGGCGAGCCCGCCGCCAAGCCCCCGGTCAAGCCGGCCCCGCCGGCCCCGGCCCCGGCCCGGCCGAGCCTGGACCCCAGCGAGCGGACCACCCAGCAGCCGCTGCCGCCCCGGCCGCCGCTCGACATGCTGGCGGACCTCACCAACAACCCGCCCCCGCCGCCCACCCCGATGCGGAACGCGGTCCGGCGGGTCAAGATCTACGCGCCGCTCGTGCTGCTCCTGGTCATCGTGCTCGGCGTCGTGCAGCTGGTGCGCCCGCTGCCCGCACCGAAGCTCAAGCTGACCGCGAAGGCCACGTACACCTTCCCCGGCGGGGCGCCGAACCTGCCCTGGCCGACCGAGGGCCAGGCCTCCATGGCCGCCGCCGGCCTCGGCACCATCGGCAGCTCCGGCGAGCAGAAGCCGGTGCCGATCGCGAGCGTCACGAAGTCGATGACGGCGTACATCATCATGCGCGACCACCCCTTCAAGAAGGGTGAGAAGGGCGCGATGATCGACGTCGACAAGACCGCCGAGACCGAGGGCCAGAAGGACAAGTCGGACAACGAGTCCACCCTCAACACGGTCAAGGAGGGCGAGAAGATCTCCGAGTACGACGCGATCGCCGCCCTGATGATCCCGTCGGCCAACAACATCGCCCGGCTCCTCGCGCGCTGGGACTCCGGTTCCCAGGAGGCGTTCGTCAAGAAGATGAACGACACCGCCAAGGAACTCGGCATGACCAACACCACCTACACCGACCCCTCGGGCCTGGACGCCACCACGGTCTCCACCGCCGAGGACCAGGTGAAGCTGGGCCTGAAGATCGTCGAGATCCCGGCGCTGGTGGACATCACCCGCATGCCCGCCTGGACCGACCAGACCGGCAAGGTCTGGCAGAACTGGAACCGCCTGGTCCCGTTCAACGACTCCCTCGGCATCAAGACCGGTACGACGACTAAGGCCGGCGGAAACCTCCTCTTCGCGGCGCAGAAGAAGGTCGGCGACACCAACCAGCTGCTCGTCGGCGCGGTCCTCGGCCAGCACAAGCCGCCGATCATCGACACCGTCATCGCGCAGAGCCGCTCCCTGCTGATCGCCACGCAGAAGGAGGTCCAGGGCGCGCCCGTCGTGAAGAAGGGCCAGGTCGTGGGCTACGTGGACGACGGGCTCGGCGGGCACACGCCGGTCGTCGCCACCGCCGACGTCCAGGCCGTCGGCTGGTCCTCGCTGACCGTGGACATCAAGCTCGGCGACGGCGGCACCGCGATCCCCGAGTCGGCGAAGGCCGGCACCCAGGTCGGCGTGCTGACCGTCGGCGACGGCGCCAGCCAGGTCAAGGTGCCGGTGGCGCTCCAGAGCGCGCTGGAGGCCCCGGGCTTCGGCAGCAAGCTGACCCGGATCGGCTGACGGCCGACCGGCCGGCCGGCGGGGGGGGGGGGGGGGGGGGGGGGGGGGGGGGGGGGGGGGGGGGGGGGGGGGGGGGGGGGGGGGGGGGGGGGGGGGGGGGGGGGGGGGGGGGG
>NZ_JBWKEZ010000051.1:45538-60326 GCF_056434525.1 Streptomyces sp. NPDC044002 | reverse complement strand
ATGAGAGGGACGGCTGTGTCGAGGGGCTGGGGGACGTGGTGGGTGGGGCCTGCGGGTGGCTCATGGGGGCGGTTGTGTCGGGTTTGTGGATCCCCCCCCCCCCCCCCCGCTGCCGAAGGCCCGCAGGCGCCCTTTCCGGGCGTCCCGCAGGTCTCCGATTTCCCCGTTCTCCGTTCCCCGGTCCCGGGGCTCCGCACCTCGGGCGGGGACCTCAGACCATGAGCAGCAGCCGCGTCTGCGGTACCAGCTTCCGGTTGACGCTGGTGCTCTGGACGAAGATCGTGAAGTCGTCGTTGTGGTCGGGCTTGACGCGGACTTCCGCATCGGGGAGGCCGAGCAGGGCGCGGGCCTCCGGCCCCGTGTAGACCCGGTCCGTCTTCTTCTCCAGTACCGCTATCTGCTTTCGCGCCTGGACCTTTTCCGACTTGCTCAGCTGGTAGAAAGCGCAACCGGTGCGGTAGGTGAATCCGCTCTCGACGACCCATTCCCGGATGGCCGCGTCACGGGCCACCGGAATCAGCTGGTACTTCGACGGATCCGCGGGAGTGAGACCGGCCGCCTCGATCGCCTTCTTGTTGACCGCCTCACCGCCCGTGGAGAAAACCGCCCGCGATCCGCGGATTCCCTTGGTGCGGCCCACCATGAACTTCTCGGTGGCCTCCTGGATGACCTGCCCGGCGTCCTCCAGCCCCTGAGTGCTCGTGGCGTCCCAGATGGCGATGTTGTCCTTCGGGAAACCGCACTGCATGGCCTCCCGCTTGCCCATCTGGTCCGGCACCAGGACGGCCAGCGTCCAGTTGTCGTCCTGCGTCTCGATCATCGTGCCCACGGCCTTGACCAGCTCACCGGGGGTGCGGCCGGGGGCACCCGGGCACCGGTGGCTGGCGTTCTCCTGACCGTCGGTCAGCACGAAGGTCAGGAAGCTGTGGTCGCCGTACAGCTGGGCGGTCTGCGCCAGCTCCCGCTGCGACTGCAGCGTCGCCGCCAGCAGCGCCGTCATCCCGCCGACCCGGTACAGCTGCTTCAGGGACGGCATCCGCAGCACGTCCTTGTCGTAGATGACGCACTCGACCTTGTTCGAGAACACGTAGACCGTGACCCGGGTTTCCTGGTCCAGTTCCTTGGAACGGCGGGCCAGATAGGCGATCTGCTGATCGGCGACGTCGACGACCTTCTGGCTCAGGTGCGACATGGAAGAACTCGCGTCCAGCACGAGGGCGACGTGATTGATGTAATTCTGGATTCCGGCCATGGCGGACCCCCCTGATTCCGTTCCCGACTTGATGCTCCGATCCTCGCACCCGCCACTGACAATCGGCCTCGGACCGCCCGGTCAGCGGTTTTTGAGGAGCGCGCAGGCGAAGTCCTCCTGGACCGTGCGGAGCCGGGCGAGCAGGGCGGGCTTGTTCCCCTTGCTGGTCTGGGTGTTGACGGAGAACGTGAGCGACCTGGTGCCGTCGGGCGTGGCGGCGGCCAGCTGCGTGTAGCCGGGGAAGTTCCCGGTGTGGCCGTACAGCACCCCGCAGCGGGTGGTGTACTGGAACAGCGCCAGACCGGCGGCGTTGGTACCGGGACCGGCGGGCTCGGACGAGTCCCCGGGCCGGAAGGCGAGCTGCTCCGCGCGGGTCTTCTCCGACAGCAGGCCGGGACCGCCGTACGCGCGGATGAAGGCGCCCAGCTCCCGCGGGGTGGAGACGATCCCTCCGGAGGCCCAGACCCCCGAGGTGCCGACGGCCTCGCTGACGTCCTCGGGCGCGGCGGGCGGGGAGACGTCGTAGCCGTGCAGGAACGGGCGCGGCAGGCGGTAGCCCAGGGGCAGGCTGGTCCGGCGCAGCCCGAGGGGGCGGTACACCAGGTCCTTCAGGAGGTCCTCGTAGCGGCGGCCGGTGGCGGCCTCGGCCATGAGGGCGACGGCGATGTTGTCGGAGTTGGAGTACTCGTACAGCGAGCCGGGCACGAAGAGCAGCGGCTCGCGCGCGACGAAGTCGAGCAGCGTGCGCGGGTCGAAGACGTGCCGGGGGTCGGCCTGGAGGATCCGCAGGAACGCGGGGGCGGCCGAGAAGTCGGGCAGCCCGCTGGTGTGCTGGAGCAGCTGACGCAGGGTCACCGCGTGCCAGGCCTCGGGCTGGGCGGGCAGCAGGTCGCCGATGGTGTCGTCGAGGGAGAGTGCCCCCTGGTCGACGAGCCGCAGCGCGACGGCCCCGCTGAACGCCTTCGCGATGCTGGCGATGCGCATGTGGTCGTCGAGGTGCGGGGGGCGGCCGGTGGCGATGTCCCCGACACCGGCGGTGTACACCCGCGTCCGGTCGCCCCTGGTCAGCACCGCGATCACCCCGGGCGGGCCGTCGTCCTGGGCGACGAGCCGGTCGAGCTGCCGCTGGAGGCGCTCGTCGGGGTGCTGCGGTCCGGGCGGCGCGCCGGCCGCCTGCGCGGGCGGGAGCAGCGCGCCCAGCGCGGCGGCGGCGAGCGCGGCGGCGGACAGGCCGGCGCGGAAACGGCGTACGGAGGCGCGGGTGGGCACGGATGTCTCCCGGTGTGCGGTGGGACGGCGGGTCACACCACTAGCACCCCCACCCCCGCCCCGCCCCCACGCCGCGCCCCGCCACGGCCGCTCGGCGCACACGGAACCCCCGGACCGGGCGCGTCGCGAGCCACCCCGGCAGCCCCGCGCAGCGCGGCGACGGCGGCGGGGAGTCAGCGGGTGAAGCCGGCCACCCGGGTGTGGGCCGTGACGGTGCCCCCGCCGAGGAGGGCGGCCTTGGCGCGGAGGCGGTCCATCACCGAGGGGCCCGGGTCGCCGTACACGTCGATGGAGCGCATCCGGATCAGCGGGACGAAGGCCCGGAACTTGGGCCCGCCGAGTTCCAGGTGGAGCTCCAGCGAGGCCGCGTCGGGGTGGACGGCCACCAGGGTCATGGTGGACCCGGCCCGGTCGACGTAGAAGTGGTAGGCCGACAGCTGCGGTTCGACCGTCTCGACGAAGGCCGCCAGCTCACGCATGGCGGCCTTCGCGTCGTCGAGGCGGCCCGGCAGGATGTCCGAGTGGTCGACGTAGTGGATCGTCTCCGACGGCGGCATGCCCAGACGCTAGCGGGACCGGAGGCCGGCGCCGGACCGCCGCGCCGCGCTTCCTAGAGGACGGCGATGCCCAGGGGGCGCGTGCCGGCCGGGAGGCGGCGGGTGGTGCCGTCGGCGAGGTCGACGACGGTCAGCCCGTTCCAGTAGCCGTCCCGCGTGTAGCCGCCGGTGACGTACGCCGTCCGGCCGTCGCGCGACACCGCGACGTCCTCGTGCGGGCCGTCCAGCGGGTACACGCGCTCCTCGCCGCCCGGCGAGCGCACGGTCAGCGACGGCCCCTCGCCCTCCTCCACGGCGCCGGTGCCGACGACGAGGAGCCGGCCGTCGGCGGTGAGGGCGGTCCCGTGCTGGTGGGTGTCGGCCGTCATCGGTTCCACCGCGACCGTGCCGCTGCGCGGGTCCACCACGGCCAGCCGCTCCCCTTCGAACGGCAGCAGCAGCCGGCCGTCACCGGGGCGTACGACCGCGTAGTGCGGCTTGAGCCAGGACGCGAGCCCGCCCTCGGTGCCGTACGGGGCGACCTCGATGCGGCGCGCCGCGAGGGTGTCCGCCGCCACCACCGTGACGTCGAAGGAGTCGTGGCCGGTCACGTACACCTCGCCGCCGTCACGGGCGACGTCCACGTCGAAGGGCCGGCGGCCCACCGGCACCGTCGCCGTGACCTCCCGCGCGGCGGTGTCGATCACCTCCAGGACGCCCCGGCCGCCGGGGACGTTGACCCCGACGTAGACGCGCGAGCCGTCCGGCGCGAGCGCGATGCCCATGCCGCCGCCCCGGTACTCGCCGGTGCCGACCGGACCCGTACGGGTCGTGTACGGGATCCGGGCCACCCGGGTGCGGGCGCGGGTGTCGACCACGGCCACGCCCTCGGCGGTCGCCACCCAGGCGAGCCCGTCCGGGCCGACGGCCAGCCCGTACGGCGCGGTGCCGACGGCCACGGACCCGACCGGGCCGCGCCGGGGGTCGACGAAGGTGACGGTGCCGGCGCCGAAGTCCGCGACGAGCAGGGTCCCTTCGGGGGTGGGGTGTCCGGCCGGCAGCAGGGTCCCGCTCGGGGCGGGGGCCGCGGGGGCACGGCCGGCGCCGGGCTCCGCCCCGCCCGTGGTGCAGCCGCCCAGCAGCGCGAGGGCGGCCGGGACGGCCACGAGCAGCCCCCGCGCACGGGCCCGGCGGCTCACGGCGCGCTCCGGCCGTCGCCGCCGGACCGGTCCTGCGCCGCGCGCAGGAGCCGGGCCAGGCCGTCGAAGCCGCGCCGCACCGCGTGCTCGTACGCTGTCACGCCCTTGGAGTCGGCGAGCAGCGGGTCGGCTCCGGCGGCGAGCAGCAGCCGGACGACCTCCTCGTGGCGGTAGCCGCCGTCGCCGAGGATCACCGCCTCCAGCAGGGCGGTCCAGCCGAGCCGGTTGACGTGGTCGACGCGGATGTCCGTCTCCGCCAGCACGGCCCGTACGTAGCCGACGTGCCCCCGCTCGGCGGCCGGGATGAGGGAGATCCCGCCGAACCGGTTGCGCTGCGTCAGATCGGGTCCGGCCGGCAGCAGGGCCCGCATCATGCGGACGCTTCCGGTGACGCCGGTGACCAGCCAGGGGCTGTCCGCGCGGGAGTCGGGGGCGTTCGGGTCGGCGCCGGCGGCCACCAGGACCTCGGCCACCTGGAGGTGGTCGCCGAGGACCGCCAGCAGCAGCGGTGTGCGGAGGTCCTCGTCGCGGGTCTCCAGGGCGGCGCCGGCGGCCAGCGCGGCGCGCACCGCGTGGGTGTCCCCGGCCTTGGCGGCGTCGAGCAGCAGTCGGTCGTGCGGGTTCATGCCCCCATCGTGGCCCGGCCCGCCATGGCGGGCGGTCCGCCCGCCGTCCCTCCCGTACCGCCCGCCCGGCCGACCCGCCCGTCATCCGATCGGCTGATCCGCCCCGGCCGGGCCTCCGCTACAGGGGACGGGGACTCAGCCGGTGCAGCCCGGGACCGCGCCGGACGGGGCGCAGTTGTTCGGCCGGTTGTCGCGGACCACGTCACCGTCCAGGGTGAGGGTGCCGGAGGCCTTGAAGATCCCGCCGCCGTCGCCCGCCCGGTTGTGGGTGATGGTGTTGCGTTCCAGCCGGGTCGAGCCCGGCCTCAGCACCCCTTCCGCGTGGTAAATGCCGCCGCCCTGCGCGGTGCCGTTCTCCGCGGTGGCGGTGTTGCGGAGGATCTCGTTGTACTCGGCCCTCAGGACCCCGCCGTCGGGGTTGTCGATGCCCGCTCCCTGCGCGGTGCCGTTCGGTGCGTCGGCGGTGTTCCCGGTGAGGTGGCTGTGCTCCAGGTCGAGCGTGCCGAAGGGGCCCAGGCGGATGCCGCCCCCGCGCGCGGTGCCGCCCTCGGCGACGGCCCGGTTGCCGCTGATCTTCACGCCGATCACGGTCATCAGGGAGTTGTTGGCGATGCCGCCGCCCTGGGCCGTGCCCTGCGGGGCGTCCGAGACGTTGTCGCGGACGGCGCCGCCGGTCACGACCAGCCGCCCCCTGTCCTCCGGAATGCCGTTGGCGACGGCGCCGCGCGCGATGCCCTCCCGGGCGAAGGCGCGGTTCCCGCTGATGACGGTGTCCTCGATCCTCGTTCCGTGGAAGCTGATGATGGCGGAGCCGAAGGCGATGCTCTGCGTGCCGGGGGTGACGGTCGTGGTGTTGCCGGTGAGCCTGGACCTCTTGACGGTCAGCGGGCCGTCGTTGGAGATGCCGCCGCCCGCGGCGCCTCCCTCGGGATTCGGCCCGTCGTAGACGACGTGGTTCCCGCTCACCTCGGTGTCGCTGATGCTGGCGCGACCGGGGCTGTCGATGCCGCCGCCCTGGGCGAAGAGCCGGGACGCGGACGTGTTGCCGGTGAACCTGCTGTGGATGATCTTCATCTTCCCGTTGTTGGAGATGCCGCCCCCGCAGGCGATGCCCACGGCGTCGGGGAAGGCGGGGCAGTCCGTGGCGTAGCCGCCGCGGACGGTCGTCCCCTTCAGCGTGAGCTCGCCCGTCTTGTCGACATAGATGATCCGGAACTTCGGGACCTCCTTCCCGTGCCCGTCCCGCTCGATCGTGGCCCCGCGCCCCTCGATGGTGATCTTGCTGGTGATCACCGGCAGCCCGTTGCCCGGGTGTACGGGGTCCGGTGCCCTCAGCTTGTACGTGCACCCCTGCGCGAGCCGGATCGTGTCCGCTCCGGGAGTGGCGTTCGCGGTGCCGACGGCCTTGACGAGGTCCGCCGCCGAGCAGGGGACCTGCACGGGGGTGGCGTGCGCGGCCTGGGCCGGGACCACCACCAGCGAGCCCGTGACGAGGGCGAGGACGGCCGGTACGTGCCGACGGGACATCGGGGTGCCTCCTTCTGCGACTGCGTGACTGCGCGGCTGCCCGCGACTGCGGGGCCGGCCGGCCCTCGGGGACCGTGGCGGGCCGAGCCCAGCCGACCACGCGCGCGGGGGACCGGCTCCCCGGCGTGATCCGTACGGGCGGCCCGACAGCCCGTACGGATCACGGAGGCGTGCGAACGGCCCAAGCGCCTCCGCCCTGCTGACCCCCGGTCAGCGGAACCGGTGCAGGTTCTCGCGGAGGAAGGCCTCCAGGGTGCGCGGGGCGCGTCCGGTCAGGCGCAGGAAGGTGTCGTCCGGGGTCTCCTCGCGGGCCACCGCGAGCTGCTGGATCTCCACCACGTGGGAGGCCAGCCAGGGCGGCATCCCGGCCCGCCCGACCAGGTGGGCGTGGAGCGCGGACGGGCTGAGGTCGAGGTAGCGGACCGGCCGTCCGAGCAGTGCGCCCAGGAGCGCGGTCAGTTCCGGGTGGCTGTAGGCCCGTCCGCCGGTGAGCGGGTACGCGCCGCCGGCCGGCTCCGGGCGGGTGAGGAGCGCGGCCGCGGCGTCCCCGACGTCCCGGACGTCCACGTAGTTGCACCGCGCCCCGCCCATGGCGCCGTGGACCACTCCGGCGCCGGCGATGCCCGGCGCCAGGAGCAGCAGCTTCTGCATGAAGGCGTACGGCCGCAGGACGGTGGTGGTGATGCCGCTGGACCGCAGCCGCTCCTCGACCAGGTGGTGGCCGCGGGAGACGGCGACGGGGGAGTCCGGCTCGGCGGCGGGCGCGGAGACCTTGACGACGTGCCCCACGCCGCAGTCGGCGGCCGCCCGGACGGCGTTCAGCTCGTACCGGACCTGGTGCGGGCCGTTGGCCATGGTGAGGAAGAGCGCGCGGGCGCCCCGGAAGGCGGCCCGGAGGGAGTCCGGGTCGGCGGCGTCGGCCGTCAGGACCGTGGTACGGGCGAGGGTGTGCCCGTCGAGCCCGGCGGCCAGGCGGGCGGGGTCGCGGGTCAGGGCCCGGGCGGGTACGCCGAGGGCCGCGAGGCTGCGCAGGGTGGCGCCGCCGGTGGCGCCGGCGGCGCCCATGATGACGATCACGGAAGGTTCCTCGGGGGTCGGGGTGCGGCGGGGAGCCGGCGCCAGGCGGTCACGGTGGCCGCGATCGCCGCGGAGACGGGCAGGTCGACCGGCAGCCGGCGCGGCCAGGCGGTGTCGGAGAAGGGCGGGAGCTGGGGCAGCCAGTGGGCGGCGGCGAGTCCTGCTGCCAGACCGAGCACCGCGGCGGCCAGCCCCAGGCCGGCGGCCGCGAGCAGGCGCGGGGGCCGGGCGGGACGGGTGCGGACGGGCGGGGTGTGCGCGGTCCGGCGCCGCAGTACCGCGCCGAGGACGGCGGCGACCAGGGCGGAGGTGCCGGCGATGGTGGTGAGTGCCGCGGCGACCAGTTCCGGCTGCCGGGTGACGGCCCCTGCGATGCCGGCCGTCAGGGCGGGCATGGCGTAGGCGGCCAGGACGTCGGGCCACAGGGCGGGCGGAGGGGGAGCGCCGGGAGCCTCCGTGCCCGTGCCCGTGCTTGTGCTCGTGCTCGTCATGGGGTGTCCTCTCGGGGTGGATGCTTAGCTGGCTAATCAATACGGCAGGGGCGGCTGATTAGGTGCCTAATCATCTGGGTGGAAGAAGGGCGGGCCGTCTTTCGGCGGCCCGCCGCGGGCGGGTCAGTCCCGGGTGAGCGAGTCGATGCCCGCGACCACCCGGGACAGCAGGTCGAGGAAGGTGGCGCGCTCCTCGGGGGAGAGGCCGCCGACCAGTCCCTGCATCCGGCCGAAGTGCTCCGGCGCCAGGTCGCGCAGCTTGCCGGCGCCTCGCGCGGTGAGGATCACCACGTTGCCGCGCCCGTCCTCGGTGGACGGCCGGCGGGCCACCAGCCCCTCCCGCTCCAGGCCGTCGACCAGGCCCGTCACCGTGGCCCGGGAGACGCCGAGGCTCGCCGCGAGCTGGGAGGGCGACTTCTCGCCGCCGTGGTCCTCCAGGTCGGCCAGCAGCCGGTAGCGGCCGGTGGAGAGGCCGAAGCGGCCGAAGTGCACCTCGCCGGCCTGCCCGATCCGGGCGCCCGCCGCCATCAGCCGCGCCGCGACCAGGACCGCCTGCGGGTCGGCCGTGAGGCCGTAGCGGGCGATCTGGCGGCGGGCCTGGTCGAGGGTGGGCGCTTCGGGGCCGCTGTCGGGGTGCTGGATCACGAGAAAAGTATGGCGGCTAATCAGATCGCCGGTCAAGTGCCGGCGGGTCCGCGGCGAAGTGGACGTCGTAGCGGTCCTGTTCGCCGGTCAGGACCTCGAAGGGTTCCTCGCCCCGCCGGACCCGCCCCAGGGCCCGGAAGTAGCCGAAGCGGTCGACCCCGGGGGTCAGCAGGACGAGCAGCTCCGCCGCCCGCCCCGGCGCGGCGCCGAAGGCGTGGACGGTGTCCGGCGGTACCACCACGAGGCCACCCGCACCCACCGTCTCGGCCCGGTCGCCGTCGGCGCCCCACAGCCGGAACCGGGCGGCGCCGGACAGCACGTAGAACACCTCGGTCGACCGGGCGTGGTGGTGCGGACCCGCACCGTCGGCCCCGGCCGCCAGCCGCAGCAGGTTGGCACCCACCGCGCCCGCCGTGTCGGAGGCGTCGGCGAGCAGCCGCATCCCGGCTCCTCCGGGCAGCGGGACGTGCTCGGCCTCCTCGGGCCTTACGACGAACGGGTTCACGGCGACTCCTCCTGGCAGACGGCATCCGGTCACCCCATTCGACTCCGGGAACAACCGGCGGACCAGCACCGGTTGAGGATCACGGCCATCTCGGACCGAGATGGCCCGGCCGGGCGGGCGCCCGTCACACCGGGGGGCACGGACGGAATGGAACTGCGGCAGCTCAGGTACTTCGTCGCGGTGGCCGACACGGGCGGCTTCGGCAGGGCCGCCGAAAGCCTGGGCATCGTCCAGTCAGCCGTCAGCACCCAGGTCGGGCGCCTGGAACGGCAGCTCGGGGTGGTGCTGTTCGACCGCGGCACGCGGCGCACCGTCCTGACGGGCCCGGGTGAGGCGCTCCTGCCGCAGGCCCGCGCCGTGCTGGAGGCGGCCGACCGCACCCGGGCGCTGGCCGCCGCCCTCGCCGGCGGATCCGCCGGCCTGCTGCGGCTGGGCCCGGTCCGGGGCCCCGGCGAGCGGACCGCCCGGCTGCTCCACCGCCTCGCGGACGGCACCGGCGCCTTCCGCGTGACCCTGCGGCACGTCCCGGCCGCCGAACGGCTGCGCCTGCTGCGCGACGGCGAACTCGACGCCGTCTTCGTACGCGGAGCCCCGGCGGCCCCGCCCGGCACCAGCCTCCTGGAGGCCTGGCGGGACCCGCTGTACGCCGCCGTACCGGCCGGCCACCCCTTGGCCGCCCGCCCCGCCCTGACCCCGGCCGACCTCGCGGAACTCCCGCTCCGGCTCGCCGGCCGGCCGGACAACCCGCCCTTCCACGACCTGGTCACCGGCATGCTGCGGGCGGCCGGGAGCCGGCCGCCCGCAGGTCCCCGCTTCACCACGCTGCCCGAGACCCTCGCGGCGATCGCCTCGGCGGCCGAGCCGTCATGGACCCTCTTCTACGAGGTCACCGGCCTGCCCGACTTCCCCGGCGTCGCCGTACGCCCCCTCGCGGGACCCGAGTTGACCACCTGGCTCGCGGTCCCCGAAGGCCCGCCCTCCCCGGCGGTGCGCCGGCTGCTGGCGGCGCTGGCCGACCTCGCCGAGTAGGGCCCGCCGGGTCACGGCCCTGCCCCGCACCCCGCCGAAGGCACCCGGAATCAGCCCTACCGCTTCGGTCCGCCGACGCGCCCGCCCCCGCGCCGCGGCCGCACCGGCGGAGCGTGGCGCGGGTGCGGCCGCCCGCGCGCCTCCCCGCCCGGGCACCGGGCTTCGGCCACGCGCCCCCCTGCGCCGCGCGGGTCCACGTTCCTACCGGGTGGTTGCTGGGCACCCGCTTGGTGCCCGTTGATCAGCACCCGAGGAGAGCCCCGATGACCAAGGTCCTCGTCCTGCACAGCGTCAGCATCGTGAGGTCGGCGCTCGCCGCCCTGCTGAGATCCGAGGGCGGGTTCGACGTCACGTGCGCCGGCTGGCGGTCCGCGGCCCGCGAGGCGGAGTCCTTACGGCCGGACGTGACCGTCGTCGACCTCGACTGTCCGGGCGCATCGGCCACCCTGGAGGCCCGGGCGGCGGCCCCCCGCCCGCTCGACGGGCCGCCCGCCCCGCTGCTGGTGCTCGCCACCTCGGGAACACCCGGCTCCCTGCAGCGCGGAGTCCGCGCGGCGGCGCGCGGCTACGTCGACAAGGACGGATCGCCCGGCCGCCTCGTCCGGGCCATCCGCAAGGTCGCCGCCGGAGAGCGGTTCGTCGACCCGTCGCTGGCCTCGGCCCTCCTGGAGGCCGACCCCATGCCGCTCAGCCCCCGCGAACTGACCGTGCTGGCCCGGGCCGCGGAGGGCGACTCCATCGCGGAGATCGCCCACGCCCTGCACCTCGCCAGCGGAACCGTGCGCAACTACATGGCCGCCGCCACCCGCAAGATCGGCGCCCGCAACCGGATAGACGCGATCCGGATCTCCCGGCGGGCCGGCTGGGTCTGAGAACGGCCCCCGTCCACGGTCCCGTTCAGGGGCTCGTTCACGGGCTCGTTCACGGGCCCGTTCACACCCGGGCGTCCCAGCCCCCCACCAGCTCCCGGTACAGCGCCGACCGGGCCGGGAGGTCCGCGTGCGTGCCGCAGACCGCACGGCTCCCGTCGAGCACGAGGACCCGGTCGGCCCGGGCCGCCGAGGAGATGCGGTGGGCCACGACGACCAGGGTGCCGGGGCGTTCGGCGAGCGCCCGTTCGGCGTGCTCCTCGGCCGCCGGATCGAGGTGGCAGGTGGCCTCGTCGAGCAGCAGCAGCGGGGCGGGCGAGAGGTGGGCGGCCACCAGGGCGAGCAGCTGACGCTCGCCCTGCGAGAGCCCGGCCGGGTCCAGCGGCGCGTCGGGCCCGCCCAGCCGCCGCAGGAGGCCGTCCGCTCCGAGGGCCGCCACGGCCCGTTCCAACCGCGCCCCGGACACCGGCCCGGGGCACAGGTGCGTCAGGTTCTCGCGGACGGAGCCGGTGAACACGTACGCCTGCTGCGGCAGCAGGGTCCGCCGGGGATCGGGACCCCGTTCGGGCCCGCGCAGGGCCGGGGCGCCGGCCAGCAGGACGGTGCCCCGGCCGGGCGGCAGGAGCCCGGCCAGCAGGGCGGTGAGGGTGGACTTCCCGATGCCGCTCGGCCCGACCACGGCGAGGTGCTCGCCCTCGCGCAGGGCCAGGTCGAGACCGTCGACCACCGGCAGGGCGTGGGCCCCGTACGCGAACCGCACCTGCCGCAGCTCGGCGGCGAGCCGCCCGCCGCCGGGCGCGGGTACCGGCTCCGGACCGGGCTCCCGCGCCCCCGCGGCCGGCTCGCGCGACCCCGGGTCCGGCTCCCGCCCCGGCCGCGGGAGGCAGAACCGGTCCAGGACCACCACGAGCCTGGTGCCCGCCGACCCCAGGGCGCCCATGAGCGCGTCCAGCGCCGGCAGCAGGGACTGGACCAGGTACGTGAGGGCGGCGGCCAGCGCCCCCGCGCTCAGCCCCCGCCCGAGCAGCCAGGGCGCCCCCAGCAGCAGCGCGACGACCGGGAGCCGGCCCGCGACGCCGAGCGCCACCGTGCGCAGCGCGGCCCACCGGGCGAGCAGCCGCGTCAGCCGCTCCTGTTCGGCGATCAGCAGCCGCGGGCCGGCCCCCGCCTCGGCGCCGCCCCCGCAGGCGACCACGTCGCGCAGGCCCGCCGCCAGCTCGCCGGTCCGCGCGGCCAGGGCCTCGTCGGCGTCCAGCGCCCGCCGCTGCACCCGGGCCATCGGACGCAGCGTGAGCAGGAACCCGGCCGTTCCCAGGAGCAGCGGCGGGAGCACGAACAGGAGCAGCACCGGTGCCAGCGCCGCCATCCCGGCCAGCGCCCCCGCCGCCGTGAAGACGAAGGACCGGGCGACGAGCACCAGTCCGGCGAAGGAGTCCCGGGCCATCTCGGTCTGCTGGGTCAGCCGGGAGACGGCCCCGTCGTGCGCGGCCCGGGCGGGGTCGGCGACCGCCCGCTCCAGGGCCTGGCGCACGGCCCGGCGCACCAGGCCGTCGCGCAGCGGTTCGACGAGGTCGGCGAGCCCGCCGAAGACCCCCCGCAGGGCCAGCCCGCCGAGGAGGGCGCCCGCCCCGGCGACGGCCAGCCAGGCGAGCCCGGTGCCGGTCCGGGCGGCGAGGAAGCCGTCGTCGAGGGCGCGGGCCACCGCGTACCCGCCGAGGAAGGTGTGGGCGGACTCCAGCAGGGACCACAGCGCGAGGCGGCGCAGCGTCCGGGCACGGCCGCGCAGGAAGCGGCGCCCCTCGCCGCCGACCCGGCGCCAGGTGCCGTCCCCGCTCACCGCCGCGCCCCGGGGCCGGCCGCGTCCCCGCCGGCCCCGAACAGCGCGCGGTAGCCGGGGTCCCGCCACAGCCCGGCGTGCGTCCCGGTGGCCCGGATCCGGCCCTCCTCCAGCCATACGACGAGGTCGGCGCGGGCGGCCGTGGCGGCGCGGTGGGTCACCACGAGCCGGGTCCGGGCCCGTACGCGGCCGGCCAGGGCCCGTTCCACCTCGCGGGCGGTGACGGTGTCCAGGGAGGAGGTGGCGTCGTCGAGCACGAGCACCCGTCCCGCACCGCGGAACGCCCGTGCCAGGCCGAGGCGTTGCAGCTCCCCGCCCGACATGGGGGCGTCGGCGAGCGGAGTGCCGTAGCCCCGGGGGAGGCGGAGTACGAACGGTTCGGCGCCGGCGGCCCGCACGGCGGCCCGCACGGCGTCCGCCCCGGGCTCGGGCCGGCCTCCGAAGGCGACGGCCCCGCCGACGGTCGCCCCGAACAGGGCGGGCCGCTCGAAGGCGTGGCCGACCTCGCGGCGCAGCGCCCCGGCGGTGAGCTCGTCCAGCGGGGTGCCGTCCAGCAGGACCCGGCCCCCGTCGCAGGGGGTGAGCCGGCCGGCCGCGGCGGCCAGCAGGCTCTTGCCGGACCCCGAACGGCCGACGACCGCGGTGGTGGTGCCGCCGGGGAGGCGCAGGTCGACGCCGCTCAGCACGGTCCGGCCCGCCCGCACGAGACGGACCCCGCGCAGCTCCAGCGTGCCGGGGCCGTCGGCGGCGTACTCCCGGCCGCCCTGCGGGAGTTCGGGCAGGCCGAGCAGGGCGGCCGTGCGGCGGGCGGCGGCCCGGCCGCGGACCACCGCCGCGAGCCGGCCCGTGACGGCTCCGGCGCCGGCCGCGAGCCCCGCGTAGCGGACGGCGGCGAGCAGGCCGCCGACGCCGAGCGCCCCGGCCGCCAGGCGCAGGCCGCCCACGCCGAGGACCACGTACAGCAGGAGCGGCATCAGGGCGCCGGTGCGGGCGGCGGTGCCCCCGTAGATCCGCCACATCCTCCGTCCCTCGCGGCCCAGTTCGGGCAGCGGGGCCAGGATCCGCGCCGCCTCGCGTCCGGCGGTGCCCGCCGCCGCGATGGTGCGGGCGCCGGCGAGGGCCTCGGCGAGACGCCCGGCCAGGGTGAGCTGCACCTGCTGGTAGCGGCCCACGCTGGCGTCCGACGCGCGGGCGAAGGCCCTCAGCAGCAGCGCGAGCACCGGCACCCCGGCCAGGAAGGCGAGGCCGGTCCAGACATCGACCAGGAACAGCGCGACGAGTCCCCCGACCGGCGGCAGCAGGGCCGTGACGGCCGTCGCGGCGGCGGCGGGGACGGTCCCGGCGGCCGCGGCGTGCGCGGTGAGCCGGGCCGAGACCTCGCCGGGGGAGTACCGGGCGGCGTGGTGCGGCGCGGTGCGCAGCAGCGCGCCGAGGCCGCGCCGGCGCAGCCAGGCGGTGGAGCGGGCGTCGACGCCGCCGGTGAGCCGTGCGGTCGCGGCGTCCAGCAGCACCTCGGCGGCGATCACGGCCGCGCAGCACAGGGCCCACAGGGTGCCCGAGGGGTCGCGGCGCAGCAGCAGGTCGAGGGCGTGGCCGAGGAGGGCCGGTTCGGCCAGTGCCGCGCAGGCGGCGGCCAGCGAGCAGCCGGCCACGGCGGCGGTGCGGCCGGCGCTGTGCCGTGCGGCCGCCCGCAGCGCCCGGCCGGCGGCCGCCGCCTCACCGGACGGGCCGGCGGCCGCGGTTTCACCGGCGGCGTCGGGCGGGGTCATCGGCGGCGGCTCCTCGTGTCTCCCGGTGGCCCGGGACGCGGGTGCCCGGGATGAGGTGCGGGGGCAGGGGAGGGGTTCGCCCCGGCCCCCAGGAACCTTCCCGTTCCAAAGCGCGGGCTTTCGGCCTTTTTTTCCACAAAAGGAGAAGCCGGGGCTG
>NZ_JBWKEZ010000051.1:0-45528 GCF_056434525.1 Streptomyces sp. NPDC044002 | reverse complement strand
ACAGGGAGTGGGGTGTCCGGGGGGGGGTCTCGTCCCGTGCGGGGGCCCCGCCACGCCCCACAGGGACCTGCTCAGTTACAGGTCGTGATGCTCAGGCTGCTGTCGCCGCAGAGGAGGAGGCTGGCGCGGCTGCCGCCACCGCCGCCGCCGAACTCCGCGGCCTCGGTGGTCTCTTCCTTCGGGGTCTCCATGGACTGCAGGTCGAGAAGGGTCATGGCTGGTTCCTTTCCTTCGCTGGTGTGTTCCGATGGGTCACGGCCCCCCGGAGGGGGACCGGCTCTGGGGCCGCCGCGGTGCGCGGAGGCGGGAGGAACGGCAGGTGCACGCGTCCGCCGGTGGCGGCGCTGCCGAGGGCCAGGAGCGCGCCGGCGGTGCCGGTGGACAGGTCCATGGACAGGCGCATCATCTGCTCGCCGGGGAAGGCGAGCCGCCCCTGGTACGGCAGGGCGTGGCGGGCCAGGGCCTCGATCTGCCGGCCGATGTCCCCCGGACCGGTGCCCGGGCCAGGGGTGGTGGTCCGGGACAGGTGCAGGATCATGCCGGCGGCGCCGCGGAAGAGGCCCGGCTGTGCGTAGAAGGTGGCCTGGGCCGCCTGGACGATCTCGGGCCGGGCCTTCTCGAAGCGGTCGTCCCGCGCGTGCCGCGACCAGTCGTCCAGGACCATGCCTATGCCCACGCTGCCCGCGCCGAGGTAGGGCATGGTGCGCCAGCCCTCGTCCACCTGGAGGGTGCCGAAGGCGCTGGTCACGCAGCGGTCCAGGTCCCGGTGCAGGAAGTGCCCGGCACGCCGCAGCAGTTCGGGGTCGCCGGTGCGCTCGTACAGGCGCAGGTGCAGCAGGGCGATCCCGCTGTGCCCGTACAGCAGCCCCGCCCGCTTCAGCCCGGGGCCGGCGGCGTCGGCCAGCTCCGCGCAGCGCAGGGCGGCGTCGTGCAGGGCGCCGTCGCCGGTGGCGGTGCCGAGGGAGTCGAGGGCGAGCCCGATGCCGGCGAGTCCGCCGTGCAGGTCGGGTCCGGCGGACTGCCACGGCTGGCCGAGCAGGCGCTCCACCAGGGCGAGCGCGCGCTCGTGGTGGCCGAGCCGGTGGTGGGTCCAGGCCAGTCCGGCGAGGCCGTCGTAGAAGCCGAGCGGGGTCCCGGAGGCCGGGTCCCGCGTCCGGGCGAGCAGCCACTCCTCGGCCTCCGCCCAGGGCGCGTCGCCCGTCTCGGCGAGCGCGTACAGGACCCCGGCGGCCCCGTGGCCGAAGGCCGTTCCGCCGCCGGCGGTGGCGAACTGGGCCGGATCGCCGGGGAAGAGGCGGTCCTCGCGCTCCGGGGTGGCGGTGGCGCGCAGGACCGCGGTCAGGGAGGCGCGGGCGGCCGGCCAGTCCTCGGGGCGGGCCGGGAGGTACGGCCGGGCGGGGGCGGGTGTCCGCCGGGTGGGGGAGCCCCCGTCGGGCCCGGCGAGGATCTCCCGTACCGCCCCGTCGAGGAAGGAACGGGGTACGGGGAACTGCTCGGCGGCGATGTCCGCGAGGTGCGCCGCCTTGCCCCGGTCCATCACCAGCAGGCTGGTCAGCGGCAGGAACAGGGCCAGGCGCAGGCAGGCCAGGGCGTACCGGTCGACGGCGAATCCGCGCCGGCCGGGCGGTGCGACGAAGGCGGGGTTGGCCACCGTCTGGCGCAGGCCCTCGTCGACGTGGGCGGCGGCCTCGAAGTCGAGCAGGGCGACGGAGGGTTCACCGGTGTCCGGGTCCTCCGCGACCATGATGTTGAACAGGTGCAGGTCGTTGAAGACGATGCCGCGGGCGTGGACCGCGTCGACGGCCTCCGTCACCCGCGCGTGGATCTTCAGCGCCCAGTCCGTGTAGGCGGCGAGCTCCGCGGGGCCGGGGTCGGCCTCGATCAGCGGATGGCGGCGGGCGAAGTAGGTGTTGAGGGGTTTGCCGTCGAGGTACTGGAGCGCCAGGAAGTGGTGGTCCCCGACGGTGAAGGCGCCGCGGACGGCGGGTACGCAGTCCAGCCCGGCCAGCCGCTCCAGCGCCCTGCGCTCCCGGTGCAGCCGGGCCACGGCGTCCGCCCCGTCGGCGGCCAGCCCCGCGAAGGGGCGGGCCTCCTTGAGGACGACCGCCTCTCCCGTGCGGGTGTCGCGGGCCGCGTACACCCCGCCGCCGTTCGAGAAGTGCAGGGCGCGCTCCACGGCGTAGGGCATGCCCTCCAGGGTGACGGCGGAGCGCCGCTCCAGGTGCGGCCGGAGGAAGTCCGGCGGCTCGACCCAGGCGGGCGGCCGGAACGCCGGACCGCGCACCTCCGGCACCAGCCGTCCGCCGGGCTCCTCGATCGCGGGGACCAGCTCACCGTGTTCGTCGTAGCAGTGCCGCAGGGTGAAACTGCCGTAACGCAGGTGCACCGGACCGTCGTTCCAGCGCAGGTCGCTGAGGACGTACGGGCCGGGCTCGCCGGCCAGCAGGGCGTCCAGGTCCTCGGCGAGGCTCCGGCAGGCGTCCGCGCCGTCGGGGTAGACGGTGATGAACTTGCCGCTCGCCGCGCGGTCCGCGTACTTGGCGTTGCGCAGGTGCAGCAGGTACCGGCTGGGCACGAACTTGAAGGCGGTCCGCCGCTCCACGCAGTAGCCGTGGACCCGGTCGAGGACGGACTCCGCGTTGTCGAGGCAGGCCGACACGTGGATCTTCCAGCCCTGGGAGGGGAGCCGGAGGCCGAGGGGCCGCAGGGCGAGCCAGTCGCCGCTGCGGTGCGAGCGCCAGCCCTCGGGAACGGGGGCGGTGGCCGCCGGGAACTCCTCGCCGGCGCGCCGGTACGGGGCGTCGTAGAACCAGCGGTCGGCGTCGCAGAAGGCCGCGTGCCCGTTGTTCACACCTGCTCCCTCGGTCGGTGACGGGAGCAAAGGTGGCACGCGGCGAGGAGCCCGCGACAGTCGCGTTTGTCATCAGCCCGACGTGCGGTACGCACGGGTCACCCGGGCCTCGCACGCCCTGGTCCGCCAGTCGTCCGCGTCGCCGCGGGCTCCGCCGCCGCACCGATCCGGTCACGCTGGACGGCCCCTCGGCGAACCGGAGGCCGCCGCCACCAGGCATCCGATATCCGAACGGCCCGTCCGTAAATCGATCCTCGATATGCGGAGGCCTTTCGGATCTGGCAGTGTCACCCCCAACTGGCCGCTGGATAGCAGAGATAGATCCAGTTTCAACCTTTGAATCGAAAGCGAGTCCTGTCGTGCGTCACCGCTTAGCAGCAGTCTCCGCCGCCGCCCTCCTCTGCCTCGCCGGCGCCACGGGCGCCGCGGAGGCCGCGCCCGCGACCCCGCACGGTCCGTCCGCCGTGGTCCTCGGTGTCGTCCAGGGCCGCGACGCCGCCACCGGCACCGCCCAGCGGGCCGTCACCCTCAGCTGCGCCTACACGGCCGAGGGCACGCACCCCGACCCCCGGGCCGCGTGCGACGCCCTGGGCGCCACCGGCGGGAAGCTCGACCGCCTGCTCGCCGCCCCGGCCCCGGACCGCCCCTGCCCCCGGCAGTACGCCCCCGTCACGGTCACGGCCGACGGCGTCTGGCGCGGCAGCCGCATCGCCTGGCAGCACACCTTCCCCAACCCCTGCGAGATGGCGGCGACCCTGAACGGCAACCCGCTCTACGCCTTCTGACGCCGAGGGATCAGCGGCCGCCCTCGGGGGCGAGTGCCGCGGCCGCCGCGAAGAGGCGGGCGCAGCGCCGCGTCATGGCCTCCGGGGTCTGCTCCGGGTGCTTGACCCACCAGCGGACCAGGGTGGCCACCAGGTCCCGCCACACGTACATGAGCGCGTCGGCGTCCAGCGGGTCGGCGGATCCGGCACCGCGCAGCAGTTCGGCGGTGCCGGCGGCGGCCAGCGCGTCGATGGCCGACCAGTACCCGGCGGCCGTGCGCGCCGCCTCCCCGCCGGGCGGCAGGGTGGTGTCGTAGAGCACGAACCACGACTCCCGCCGCCCCTCCAGCGCGGTGAAGATCGCGTCGAGCACCCGCAACGGGGTCTGCGGGGTGGTCCCGTCCGGGCCCATCGCCGTGCGGACGGCCCCCAGGAGCCGGTCGCCGACCGGCACGAGGCAGGCCACGTAGAGGTCCTCCTTCGTGCCGAAGTACTGGTGCAGCAGGGTCTTGGTGACGCCCACCCGCGCCGCGATCGCCGGCAGCGAGGCCGCGGCGTAGCCGCGGGTGCCGAACTCCTCCGTGGCGGCGTCCAGCATCTGCCGCGCACGGTGTTCGCGGGGGACTCCCTTGGTGCCGGCTTTCGAAGAAGGGGTTGCCATGGACCGATCTTACCAGTAGGTAATTTACCTCAAGGTAAGTTCAATGGCCCGGCGACCTCTGGAGCACCTCCATGGACGGCACCACCCCCCGGTCGGCCCCCCGCACCCGCACCCGCTCCTGGTGGGGCTGGGGCTGGGCCGACGCGCACCCCGCCGACGCGGAATGCGCCGCGATGGGGGCCCTGCTCCCCGGCACCCTCGCCCGCCCCCTGCCCGTCCCCGACGTACGCGACCTCGTACGCGGCCTGCGCATCGGGGCCCCCGCCGTCGAACCGCCGCCCGCCCTCGCCCACCTGGTCACCGCCGACCCCGCGGACCGCGCCGCCCACGCCATGGGCAAGGCGTACCGCGACGTGGCGCGCGCCCTGCGCGGGCAGCCCGGCCGTATCCCCGACCTCGTCGCCCGCCCGGCCGCCGAGCAGGACGTGGCCGACCTGCTGGACTGGGCCGGCGGCCACGGGACGGCAGTCGTCCCGTACGGCGGCGGCTCCTCGGTCACCGGGGGAGTGGAGTACCGCGGAGACGCCCACCGGGCCGTGCTGTCCCTCGACCTGACCGGGATGCGGCGCGTCCTGGAGGTCGACACCGAAGGGCGCGCCGCGCGCATCCAGGCCGGCGCCCTCGGGCCCGACCTGGAGGCACAGCTGCGCCCGCACGGCCTGACCCTGCGCCACTTCCCGCAGAGCTTCGAGTTCTCCACCCTCGGCGGCTGGCTCGCCACGCGGGCCGGCGGCCACTACGCCACCGGACGCACCCGCATCGACGACTTCGTCCAGTCGATGCGCGTGGTCACCCCCGCCGGCACCAGCGGCTCCTGGCGGCTGCCCGCCTCCGGTGCGGGCCCGTCGCCCGACCGCCTCTTCCTCGGCTCCGAAGGCGCGCTCGGCGTCATCACCGAGGCGTGGATGAGACTGCAGGAACGCCCCCGCCACAAGGCCTCGGCCGCCGTCTCCTTCACGGACTTCCACGCAGCCCTCCGCGCGGTGCGCGACCTCGCGCAGTCCGACCTCTCACCCGCCAACTGCCGCCTCCTCGACCCGGGCGAGGCGGCACTGTCGGGCGCCGCCCACGACGGCGGCTCCGTCCTCGTCCTCGGCTTCGAGTCCGCGCACGAACCGGTCGACGGCAGGCTCGCCCGCGCCGTCGAACTGGCCCGCTCCCACGGCGGCCGCCCCGGCGGGAACACCGGCCCGGAACGACACGCCGACGGGACGCCGGCCGATGACGCGGCCGTCGGCGCCTGGCGCGCCGCCTTCCTGCGGATGCCCTACCTCCGCGACGGCCTCGTCCGGATGGGCGCGGTGGCGGAGACCTTCGAGACGGCCGCCACCTGGGACCGCGTCCCCGCCCTGATCGACGCCGTACGCACCGAGGTCGGCGCGGCGGCCCTCAAGGCCACCGGACACCCCGCCACCGTCAACTGCCGCCTGACGCACGTCTACCCAGACGGCGCGGCCCCCTACTTCACCGTCCTCGCCGCAGGACGGCCCGACGACGGAGTCGCCCTGTGGGACGACCTCAAGGCAGTCGCCGGCGAGGTCCTGCACCGGTACCGGGCCACCATCACCCACCACCACGCCGTGGGACGCGACCACCGGCCGGGCTACGACCTCCAGCGCCCCGAACCCTTCGCCCTCGCCCTGCGGGCCGCGAAGGACGCGCTCGACCCCCGGGGCATCCTCAACCCCGGCGTCCTCGTGGGCTGACGGGCCGCCGGCCGCTCGCCCGATCGGCGGACCTGTTCCCGCACGCGGGGCGCCGCCGCCCGGAACGGTTACGGATGTACCCGGCATCCGGCATCCGGCACCGTCGTCCCAGGGAGACTCCGATGAGCTGCATCAACCGACGCGACCTCGCACTGCTGGCCCTCCGCGCCGGGACCGGGGCCGTGCTCATGGCACACGGCACCCAGAAGCTGTTCGGCTGGTTCGGCGGCGGCGGTCTGGAGAAGACCACCGCCGCCATGGAGCACATGGGCTTCACCCCCGGCCGGCAGAGCGCCCTGGCCGCCGGGCTCGGTGAGACCGGCGGCGGGGCCCTGCTGGTCCTGGGGCTCGCGACCCCGGCCGCCGGCGCCGCGGCGGCGGGTGCCATGGCCGGCGCGGTGTCCGTGCACGCCCCGGCCGGCTTCTTCGCGCAGTCCGGCGGATTCGAGTACCCGGCGTTCCTCGGGTTCACCGCGGCCGCCATCGGCCTCGCCGGCGCGGGCCGCTACTCCCTCGACCACGCCACCGGCCACACCTTCGACCAGCGGTGGATGCTCGCGCTGGCCTTCACCGCCAGCGCCGTCGCGGCGGCCGCCGTCGTCACCAAGCGGGCGAAGGGGCAGCAGGACGCCGACGGGAAGACCGGCTGACCCGGCTACGAGAGGGTCTTGAAGGAGTCCCGGGCGGTGAAGTGGTACAGGCCGACCTTCGGGCGGGCGACCGTGCCGGGGGTGGCCAGCGGGAAGTGGACGCTGTCGGCGTTCGGCATGTGGTCCGGGTCCGCCAGGACGTTGATCTCGTCGGCGACGGGTCCGCCGCCGCCCGACGGGTTGAGGTCCACCGCCGCGTACGCGGTGGCTCCCGGCCGGACCGGATGCGCCGGAGCACCGCCGAGGCCCTCGGGGGCCTTGGCCTGGATGCCGAGGGCGGCGCCCTTGGCGCTGAAGCCGACGGCGGGGAAGTAGGAGAGCCCGCACGTGGTGGAGCCGTTGTTGGTCACCGTGACGACGCGGACCGTGGCCGGGAAGCCCTCCGGCGACGTCACCTTGACGGTGATGTTCCGTGCGGAGCACGGGTGGGTGTAGGCGTAGCTGTCCTCGGTGCCCGGCCCGCCGCTTCCCTTGCCGTCCGGCGCGGCCGGTGTGGCACTCGCGTCGGCCGCCGGCGTGCCGGAGCCCGACGGCGTCGGCGTCGGTGTGGGCGTCGGGGCCGGAGCGGTCTCGGAGGCCGCCGTACTGGCGCTCGGGCTCGTCGCGGGGCTCTTGGCCGCCGCGCCGCCGCCCTGACAGCCGGTCAGGCCGAGGACGAACCCGGTGAGGGTGGCCAGGGCCGCGGCACGGCTCCGGTAAATGCGCATGGTGGAACTCCCCGTGTGGTGCGTGTGTCCGGGAACCGTAACCGGTGCCCCGTACAAGGGAGTCGACCGGGTGCGCCGACACTCCGCGGCGCCCCGCCGCACAACTCGTTCGACAGCGGCGCCGGCGCTTGCCACAGTCGTCACCGTGCCCTCCGCCCCACGCCTGACACTGCGCCCCTACGCCCCGGCCGACGCCGGCGCGGTCCTGTCCCTGGTGAACGCCGACCGCCTCCCCGGACAGCCGGTGGCGACCCCGGAGATGCTCCACGAGGCCCTCGCGGGCCGGTCGCCGATCGACGGGGGCTGGTGGGCGGAACTCGACCCGCCCGCCACCCACGTCGCGGCCGGCCCCGACGGCACCGTACTGGGCGCCGTCTCCTGGGCTCTGCGGCCCAAGGACGGGACGGGCCTGATCCTGTGGCTGCACTGCCGGGAGGACCCGCGGGCCGCCGACGCCCTCCTCCTCGGGGCGCTCACCGCACTGGGCCCGCGCCCCGTGGAGGCCTTCCGGCTGGCGACCGCGCTCACCCGGGGACTGGAGGCGCTGCCGCGGGCACACCGGGAGACCACCCACGCGGCCCTGGAACGGGCCGGGTTCCGCGGCGAGCCGCAGTGGCGGTACCTCCTGATCGACCTGCCCGCGCCGGACCTGCCGCCCGCCGCATGCGTACGCACCGCCCCGGAGCCCGGCGACAGCCACGCCCGCCGTCTGGAGATCCGCCGGGGTGAAGCCGCCGCCGAGGCCGAGGCCGTGATCGGCCTGCCCGTCGAAGGCGCCGGAGCACTGTGGTGGATCGGCGTCCGGCCGCCGTCGCGCCGCCGGGGGCTCGGCCGGGCGCTGCTGGGGTCGGCGCTGGACGCCCTCGGTGCGCACGGCGCCCGCGAGGCCTTCCTCTACGTCGAGACGGACACCGTCCCGGGCGCCGAGGACGACCGGACCGCGGCCACCGCCCTCTACCGGTCGGCCGGCTTCAGGGAGGTCGACCTCCTCCACTCCTACACCCTCCCGCCGGCGTCCTAGCGCGGTCGGTCAGTCCCCCAGCCGGGCCGCCGCCTCCGTGGCCACCTCGTAGGCGCCCGCGTGGGACGGGTCGATGTCGCCGTCGACCGGTGCGTACCGGACCGACACCACCACGTCGCCCCGGCGGAACCAGACCTCGCTCGTCACCCGGCCCCCGCTTGGATACCGGATGCGGGAGAACGCCTCGTCGCCGAAGTCCGTCAGCTCCGCCGTCATCGGCCCCGTCTTCCCGGGCGGCACCTCCTCCTTGACCAGCCGGAAGCCCTCCCGCGCCTGCGGCGTCCCCAGCCGGGTCACCTGCACCTGAAGGACCGGCTGCGGTCCGGGGCCGGGCCACGTGCACACGGACCCGTCCTCCACGCCCTCGACCGGCCCGGCCACCAGCCGGGCCGTCTGCGCCGACACGAGCGCGCAGGGCCGCGTGTCCGCGGCGAAGCCGTCCTGCCGTGCCAGGTCCTGGAACAGCGCCGCACCGACCGCCGCGGCGGCCGCGGCGCCGGCGGCCATGAGCACGATGCGGCGCGTACGGCCGGGCCGGGAGGGGGACGCCATGCCCGTAGGCTAGCCGCCCTCCACCCTGACCACCACCAGCCCTTCCAGTGCCGCGACCGCCAGATCCGGTCCCGCCACGGCCAGCTCCCGCACCCTCACCGGCAGCCTGATGGTGTGGTGGACCCTCCTGCTGACGGGGTCCCAGATCAGGATGCCGGGGCCGCTCATCGTCGCGAGGAGGTCCCTTCCGCCCGGTCCGGGGAACACCACCATGCACCCGCCCCCACCGTGTTCCGTAACGGGCGGTCCGACAGGGGCATGGGCGCGGGGATCCCAGATCCGCACGGTCCCGTCCGCGCTGCCACTGGCGAGGAGGAGCCGGCCGTCCGGGCCGGTGAACACCGCCAGGCCATGGACCTGCTCCGAATGCCCCGTGAGGGGCGGCCCGGTCAGGGTACGGGTGCCGGGGTCCCAGATGCGAACGGCGCCGTCGCCGCCGCCCGTCGCCAGCAACGGCCGCCCCGCCGGACCGGCGAACGCGACCACCGCGTACACCGAGTCGGGGTGACGGAGGGCCCGTCTCATCTGCTTCCGCGTGGCCAGGTTGACCAGGCGCACCGCCTTGCCCAGGCAGAGGGCGAGGAACTGGGTCCGCCCGTCCGCTCCGGTGAAGGCGGCCATCGAACTCACGTACTTGAGCGCGTCGCCGAAGCGGCTGGAGACGGTCCGCCCCACCTGAGCGTGGGTGACGGGGTCGCGCACCAGCACCTGCCCGGTGTAGCTCGCGCTGGCGATGAGGGGCTCTCCCGCGCTTCCCCGGAATCCCGTCAGCGCGGTGACGCCGAAGGTGTGGCCCGTGAGGGCGGGCCCGGTCGGCGCTGACGTTCCGGTGTCCCAGATCCTGACCGAGTCACCCCCGCCGGAGGCGGCGAGGAGGGCGCGGCCGCCCGACGAGGGGATCGAGGCCAACACCCTCACCTCGGGGTCCTGGCTGTCCTCGGCCGCCCGGCCGGAGCCGGTCGTGACGCGGTCCCACACGCGGAGCCGGCCCCGGTCGGCGGTGGCGAGGAGGGTGCGCCCGTCCGGTCCGGGGAAGACCGCCAGCGCGTCGAGCGCCCCCATGGTGCCGGTGACGAGCGGAGCTGTTTCACACCGGTTGACGGGGTCCCACAGTCCCACCCTGCCTTCGGCCTGGACCGCGAGGAGAGTGTGTCCGTCGGGTCCGGGGATCCCGATGACGGCCTGCCCCTTGGGTTCGGGGATGAAGGTGTCCGGGGGAGTGCGGGGCCTCGGCCCCGGACCGATCCAGTCGATCTCGTGCCGACTGCCGGTGTCCGGGTCCAGGACGATGATCTCCCCAGGACGCGTGAAGCGGCGGACCGAGGCGAGGAGGTCGCGGCCTTCGGGGCCGGTGAAGGCGACAAGGCAGTCCAGAACGCGGTCCGTGTCGATGAACGGGCGGGACGACTGCCTCCCGGTGCCCGGGTCCCAGATCCGGACGGTGTAGGGATCGAGACTGGCCAGCCGGACCCGTCCGTCGGAGCCGGTGAACGTGGTGATCGCGTCGACGGCGTGCTCGTGTCCCCTGAGCACGGCCTCCGACCGGGAGCCCGTGGCCGGGTTCCAGATGCGCACGGTCTTGTCCTGGCCCCCCGTGGCGATCCGCGGGAGTCCGTCCCGTCCGGTGAAGGTGGTGAGCGCCCGGACGGCGCCCTCGTGGCCGGTGAGGGGCGGGCCGGCCTGGCTGTGCGTGACGGGGTCCCAGACGCGTACGGTCCCGTCCGCGCCCGCCGTGGCGAGCAGCGGACGGCCGCCCTCGCCGGTGAACGCGGCCATCGCGGTCACCTCCGCGGTGTGGCCGGTGAGCGGCGGGCCGGTCTGGCTCAGCGCGACGGGATCCCAGATCCGTACGGTGTCGTCTTCCCTGCCGAAGGTCGCGAGGAGCGGCGAGCCGTCCCGTGTGGTCAACGAGACCATCTTGAAGACGTGGCCCGACGCCCCGTTCAGGAGGACGTGGAGCGGCTCCCACGCGATGTCCGCCCAGCGCACGGACCAGGTGCGCCGGGGGTCCGGGGCGTCCTCCACGGGCGGGATGCGGTCACCGCTGATCCGCACCGTGCCGAGCTGCCGAATGCCCGTCCTGTCCCCCGGGGCGGCGTCCGCGAGCAGGTGGTGGTGCGCGACCACGCCCGCGACGGCCGGCGGCAGCGGGTGGCGGCCGAACGCGGCGAGCACCGCGTTCGTGGTGAGGGACCGGACGTCGAGGCGGTCGAGGAGGCGCGGGTGGGCGGCGAGGGTCTCCCAGCCGTCCGGGCCTGCGAGGGCGGCGTGTTCGGGCAGGTGGTGGACCAGGTACGGGTTGGGCGGGGTGTCCGGCAGCCGGGTGTCCGCACGGCCGGCGAGGTGCCGTGTGATGCGCCGGTGGCGCTCGTCGGGGCCGTCGTGCGGGGCGGCGAAGTGTTCTGCGAAGGTGCGGTGGGCGAGCCGGTAGACGGTCTGGCCGTGCTCGGTGTCGGCCATCAGGTAGGGCGCCGCGGCGACGGTGAGGGCCGTGACGGACGCGGCGGTGACGGCCGGGCCGCCCGGCTCCGGGGCGAGGGCGGCCGCCGCGGTGGCCCACACCCCGTCGCGGTCGGGCATCCCGTGCCCCCGCGCCAGGGCGAGCGCCTCCAGGAGGGGCCCGCCCACGGGGTCCTGGGCCGTCAGGCGGCCGACGGCACGGGCGAACAGGCCGCGGTGGTCGCAGTCCCGGAGCGGGGCCGGGTCGGCGGCGAGTTCCGGGGCGCTGAGGATCTCGTGCACGGCAAGGCGGGCGAAGAGGAACTCGCGGTCGAGGGCGCCGAGGACGCGGGCGGTCTCGTCGAGGTCCGCGGTACCGGCCGCCGGGAGGGAGCCGTTCTCCCGCGCGACGTGCAGCCGGCGGCGGATGTAGCGGGTCATGGCATCGGGGTCGGGGCCGACGGTGACCAGCTTCGTGCCGCTCCCGTTCCCCCGGGCGAGGCCCGGCCCGAGCGCGTCCAGGAGGTCCCGTCCGCGGGGCGCGGGCCGGTCGGGGCCCTCGTCCGTGGAGCGGCGGGTGCCCACCAGGACCCGTACGCCGGGAGTGCGGGAGAGCGGTCCCAGGATCTCGGCGGCGAGGGCCAGGGGCTGCTGGGCCTCGTCGAGGGCGTCGGCGAGGACGGTGAAGGGCCGGGCCGGTGCCGCCGTCCCACCGCTCCGCCTCGCGGCCAGCGCGCCGGTGAGCCACTGCGCCAGTTCCGGCACGGCGGTGACCGCCGGGGCCGGGCCGAGGCCCGCGGCGGCGGCGATGCGGTCGACCAAGGCGTGGGCGGTGGCCCCGGTGAGGTGGACCGCGAGGTCGACCGAGTCGGCCGCGCGGGGGGCTCCGGGCGGCAGCGGAGCGAGGTGGCCGGCGCGGGTGAGCACGGCGGCGAGTTCGGGCCGGGTGTGCACGAGTACGTGGCCGAGCAGGGCGGACTTGCCCGCTCCGGCGGCTCCCGTCACCACCAGCATGCCGCCCGCCGCCTCGTCGAGCCAGGACAGGATCTCGTCGCGCTCCTGCTCGCGCCCTTCGAAGTACCAGTTCTGTTCGCCGAGTTCACCGCCCGCGGCCTTGGCCGCGAAGTGTCTGCGCTCGTCGGCGTCCAGCGTGGCGAGGACGGTCTCGATCTCGGCCTCCACGTCCAGGGGGGCCTGCATGTGCCCGGCGTGCGTGGGCCAGACGCGGCGGAGTCCGGCGGTGCCGTCGGTGTGGGCGATGGCCACCCGGTCGAAGAGGGCGCGGTTCAGCTCCCGGGCCAGGTCGTCCAGGTTGATGGTGTCCTGGGCCCGGAAGGTCACGTTCAGTACGTTGCCCAGGGTCCGCCGGAACGCGCCGAGCGTGGTGGCACCGTCCTGGGAGGCGGCGACGAGGAGGAAGCCGCCGAAGTCGGCGTCGGTGGTGGCCTGGGCGCTCATCAGCTCGATGAACCGGCGCGAGTCGCAGGTGTCGATGACGACGACGGCCCAGCCGGCGGCTTCGGAGAGCTGCCGCGTCCTGAGGTGGTGCAGCAGGTCCTGGGGCGTGACGCCGTTGCGGGTCAGCGGGTTCGGGCTGCGGGAGTGGGCGAGCAGGGCGGTCGAGGCCCCGTCGGCGGAGCCGTGGCCGACCCAGTACAGGACGGTGTCGCCCGCGGCGCTGCGGACCGACCACTGTTCGAGACGGTCGTCGACGGCGTCCGCGCCCCGCTCCTCCGGGTCGGCGGTCCACGGCTCGGGGCGGGCGCCGAATGGTGCGAGCAGGGCGGCGACGCCGGCGACCTCGGTGTCGGTGTCCAGGGGCGCGTGGTGCCGGTAGCGGCCGATGTCCACCGGGAAGAACAGCGGTCCCCCGTCGTCGCCCGTCGGGGTGTCCGTGGCCGTGGCCATGCCGGGGCCGCCTAGCGTCCGGCCCCGCCGTCCGCCGCGACCGGGTCGCGGGGGACGGCCAGGACGAGCTGGGTCAGGGGGCTACGGCCGCCGGCCCTGACGCGGACCCGGTAGAGGCCGGGCGCGGGCAGTGTCACGGACGCGCCGACGACGCCGTCCCGCCGGCGGAGTCTCGGCGTGGCGACGCGGCGTCCGCTCGCCGCCTCGTGCACCGAGCAGGTGATGCCGTTGATGCTGCCGATGGCGCTGTCGGGGGCGGGCAGCAGCTCCAGCTCCAGTTCCGATCCGGCGACGGCGCTGTCGGGGAGTTCCAGGCCGAACGCCCGGTCGCCGTCGCCCTGCAGCGCGCCCAGCTCGTGTTCGGTCAGGACGGCACGGACGTGGGCCAGGACGTGGCCGTCCTTGGCCAGCGCCCCGTGGGTGAGGGGCACGTATTCGGCCGGTACGCCGGGGGAGGGGACGGCGGCGTCCCGGTAGACGGTCCCGTCGCCCCGCCG
This sequence comes from Streptomyces sp. NPDC044002, assembly GCF_056434525.1. Classification (NCBI taxonomy): domain Bacteria; kingdom Bacillati; phylum Actinomycetota; class Actinomycetes; order Kitasatosporales; family Streptomycetaceae; genus Streptomyces; species Streptomyces sp. NPDC044002. The sequence continues at coordinate 31,772 of NZ_JBWKEZ010000051.1, read as the reverse complement.
GTCCTGGCGCAGCGGGATGCCGTTGACGTCGCGGCCCACCCCGCCGGAGCCGTCCGGCAGGAAGGCGGTGTACCGCACGTGTGCGACGCCGTTGTCCAGGACGATGGTCTGGGGGGTGGGCTGTGTGGTGCCGACGACGGCCCGGTGCACGCCCATCGGCACGGCGCGGCGGCGCAGCCGTTCGTGGTGGCGCAGCGTCCGGGAGGCGAGTTCGGGGTCGCCGCCGAGCCTCTTGACGTCGCCGGCGTCGAGCCCGCGGACCTCCTGGCCGGCGTCCACGCACCGGTAGGCGGGCAGCAGGTCGTGGACCGCGGGCAGGGTGGCGGCGAGGGCCTGCGCGTGCTCCAGCAGCCGGTCGGGAACCGGGTAGACCCGGTGGCCGTTGAGCAGCTGGACGGCCTTGAGGGAACCGAGGAAGGGCGTCCCGAGCGTGAGTACGGTCCGTGTGCGGGGGACGAGGTCGCTGCCCTGGGCGGCGGCGTGCTCGAAGGCGGCGCGGGTGACCAGACCCCCCATGGAGTGCGCGACGAAGACCAGCCGGGCCTCGCGCCCGTCCGGGTGCAGCCGCCTGGCCAGGTCGTACGCGTCGTCCGCCAGCCAGCTGTCCAGATGGCGGTGGGCGGCCTCGGCCAGCAGCGCTCCGTTGACCTCCGCCGGCAGCCGCCAGTCGTAGGCGAACTCCAGCACCGCCGCGGGGTCGGCCACGCTCGCGCGCACGGCCCGGCGCAGTGCGCCGAGGCTCTCCAGGCCCTTGAGGAACGGCGCCCAGACCGGGACCTCCACGATGCCGGTGGCCCGGATCCTGCCGTAGTCGCCGGCCAGCTCCCGCTCGTCGAGGTGCAGGGGCCGCAGGCCGTCCGCGCGAGTGAACAGCGACAGCATTGCCGCCGGGTGCTTCAGCCCCCACACGGGCCGCTCCCTCGACGTGTCCCACAGCGCGCTGCCCATGATGCCGGGCACCACGACGACCGCGTCGTGCGTCACGTCCGGGGCGGCCGGCGGATCCGTGCGCCACGGTGGGGCGGCCGCGCCCGTGCCGTCGCCGGTCGTGCCCCCAGGTCCCCCACCCCTCATGCGGGGGACCCTAACGCAGCGGGGGCCGGTGCGGGGGCGGATCGTCAGGGTTCGCTCAGGCGGACGGCGAGGGCGGCGACGTCGTCGTCCAGCCGGCCCCGGCTGTGGTGGACGAGGTCCCGGTGGAGCGCGGTGAGCAGCTCGCGGGGCGGGGTCGGGGGCTGCCGGCGCATCCAGGCCGTCAGCGGGAAGAACTCGCCGTCGCGGGCGCGCGCCTCGGCGATCCCGTCGGTGTAGAGGAGCAGCAGGTCCCCGGGGGAGAACTCGAAGCTGTCGACGCTGTAGTGATCGCCGATCAGCTCCGCCAGGCTGAGCAGCGGCGAGGGGGCCGCGGGTTCGAGGACCCGGAGCTCCCCCCGGTTCAGGAGCAGCGGCGGAGGGTGCCCGCAGTTGAGGATGTCGATGTGCCGGCCAGTGTGCGGGATCTGGACGAGCAGGGCGGTGGCGAAGCGCTCCGTCGCCCCGTCGGCGGGGAAGGCGGCGTTGTAGCGGGTGCTGCTGGCGTCCATCCGGCGGGCGACGTCCACCATGTCGGTCTCGTCGTAGGCCGCCTCCCGGAAGGCGTTGACGATGGCCGCCGCCGACCCGACCGCGGGCAGCCCCTTGCCCCGCACGTCGCCGATGAGCAGCCGCACCCCGTACGGAGTGTCGGCCACCTCGTAGAAGTCACCGCCGATGCGCGCCTCCGCCGCGGCCGCCAGGTACAGCGACTCGATCGCGACGTCGCCGAAACGGCGGGGCATCGGGCTCAGCACCACCTGCTGGGCCGCGTCGGCGACGAGCCTCACCTGGAACAGGGTGCGCTCGCGCTGGAGCCGCAGGTGGCTTCCGTACGCGGCGGCGACGGTGACGGCGATGATCCCCGCTGCCGTCCACCACGTGCCGAGGTCGGGGAAGACGAGGCTGAGGCCGATCATCAGGATCAGGCAGACCGTACCGAGCAGGACGGTGGGGAGTACCGGCCACATGGCGGCGGCGAGGGCCGGGGCGGCGGGCAGGAGGCGGCTGAAGGCCATCTCCGGCGGAGTGGTGTACGCCAGGCTGGCGATGACGACGGTCAGGATGACCGGCGACAGCCGCACAAGCCTTCCCGGGCCGGGGCGCCGACGGAGCCGTGGCCGTCCGGACTCGATCACAGTTCACAGGATATCTACGCAATCAGGGCATAGCGCCCCGTGCGGCCGGTGACATCGGCTCCCGGAGGCCGTGAGGGCGTCGAATCCGGCGGCGAACGGCCCGGTCGCGGCGCTCCGCCAGGTGGGCGGTGAACGGGGCCGGGGGCGTCGCCGGGGCGGCGGCCGCGCAGGCGTCGGGCAGGGCGGCAGTGATCCCGTCGGCGACGGCGGTGGTGCCGCCGGGCGCGCGGTGGCCGGGGACGGGCGTGCCCTGGGGGGTGGCCGCAAACTGGCGCCTGCCCCGCGACGCCCGGCACGCCGAGAGCACGCACCGGGGGCACGTCCCAGCGGTAGCTGGGGGGAGCCGCGGGGCCCGCCCTCCGGGCGGACGGCGCCACTTCGCGGACACCCCCAGGCCGTCTCTTGCGGATCCTGCTCCCCCGGCTTCCGCTGGGAGGTGCCCCCAGACCCGCGCCGCCCGGCACCGCACCTCGCCGCGTTGGCGGAGCACCCGAGTACGTCCAGTACAGGGGCGGGGCGCCCGGCCGACGCGCCGGTGCACGGCACCTGGGGCCCCTCCCAGCGGTAGCCGGGGGAGACGCGGGCCTGACCGGCAAGATCCGACAGAGACGGCCTGGAGCAGTAAGTACCGCCGGGCGTCCGCCAGGGCCCAGCCGTGCAGGGCGTGCGCCGGTACCACCAGGTCCGCGCCCGCCCCGGCGGCGGCCATGGCCGCCCTTCCCGCGCCCCGCCGGGCCGTCCGCCCGGCACCCGCGGCCTCAGAAGGGGTCGACCTCCACATGGCCGGGGGAGGCCGCGCAGACCTCCCACCGCTCACCGCTCCGGCGCAGCTCCAGGACCACCGCGACCCGGTCGCCCGTACGCGGAAGCAGGTCCACGTTCACCGCCGCCCGGTCCCCGCTCTCCGTGGAGGACACGATCCGGTGCCCGAACGCCGGCGCGAGCCGGCGGAGCGCCGCGAGAGGATCCCCGCCGCCGGCCGGACAGGTGCCGGCCTGCGCGGCGGCCGGCCCGGCCCCGCCGCCTCCCGCCGCGTCGAGGTACGCGTCCACCGCCCCGTGCAGCGGGCCCGCAGCGGCCCCGCCGTCGCCCGGGAGGACGGCCGCCACCACGATCCCCGCCACGGCGAGCGGCACCCCCACCGCCAGTGCCACCACCCGGCCCCCGACACCCCGTCCGCCCCGCACCGCCCCGCCCCTCCGCCGGACCGCCCTCCACCGACGCGGAAGACGCACGGCCGCCCGCAACCGTTCCCGCCGCCCCCGTCAGCGCCCGCCGCCCGCCGGCGGCTCGGGCATCCAGTCGCGCGACGGGTCGTACTCCAGCCAGCGGCTGCGCCCCGCCTCGGCGGCACAGGCCGCGGTGAGGCGGCCGAGCCCCGGATGCCCGTTGCCGGTGCGCCACAGCAGCGACCAGGCGTACAGCGGAGTGGGGTCGGCCAGCGGGACCTGGCACAGGCCGGGGACGTCCGGGAGGGGCAGGTCGGCGGGCACGAGGGAGAACCGCCGCGGGTCCCCCGCGACCTCCGCGAGGAAGTGGCCCAGCCCGAGGTTGATGCCCGACGCCCGGTCCGGCACACCGAACCGGTCGGCGAACCGGTGGAGGAAGTCGAGGCGGTCCGGCGTGCCGGGCGCCCACAGCACGCTGCCCCGCAGCTGCTCCGGCCGCAGCGCCGCCGCGCCCGCGAGGGGATGGGCGGTGCTCAGCACGGCGTCCACCGGTTCGAGGCGGATCAGCCGGTGCGCCAGTCCGCCGTGCAGCGGAGGGTGGACCCGGCCGAAAGCCGCGTCGATCTCCCCGGCCAGCAGCGCCGCCGCGACCGAGGGCAGATCGCGGCCGTGCCCCGGCACCAGCTCACCGGCCCCCGCGGCCACCCGGGCCAGCGTCCGCATGGGCGCGTACAGGTGCCCCCAGACGTCCACCCGCAGCGGCCGGCCGGTCCCCGCGGCCGCCGCGACCGCGGCGTCGGCGGCGGCCACCGTGTGCCGGGCCGGCGCGAGGAAACGCCCCCCGGCCGCGGTGAGTCGGACGCCGGTGCCGCCGCGCTCGAACAGCCGGGTGCCGAGCAGGGATTCCAGCCGCGCGATCCGCTTGGACAGCGCCTGCTGGGAGATGCCGAGCATCCCGGCGGCCCGCCCGAAGTGCAGTTCCTCTGCGGCGCACACGAAGGCACGTACCTGCGCCACATCAAGATCCATGGCCCTCACCATAGGCGACAACCGTTGGTTGTCGGCCTCGCGCGCCGGTTGTTGGATCAGCCGGCGGCCGCCGGTGTTGCATCCCCGGCATGCAGAGACTGATTCCCACCGGGGACCCGGCCCGACCGGTCGCCTTCGCCGAGTCCCCCCAGCCCGTCCCGGAACCGGACGAGGCACTGGTCAAGGTCGACGCGTTCGCACCGAACCGCGGCGAGACCTTCCTCCTCGAACGGCCCGGGCCCGGCTGGCTGCCCGGCAAGGACATCGCCGGCCTCGTCGTCCAGCCCGCGGCGGACGGCTCCGGCCCCGGCATCGGCACCCGCGTGGTCGGGCATCCCGCGCAGGGCGGCTGGGCCGAGTACGCGGCCGTGCCCACCCACTCCCTCGCGGTGCTCCCCGACACCGTCGACAGCGTACGGGCCGCCGCCCTGCCGCTCGCCGGGATCACCGCCCTGCGCCTGCTGCGCACGGCGGGCTCCCTGGCCGGGCGGCGGGTCCTCCTGACCGGGGCCTCGGGCGGAGTCGGCCACTACGTCACCGAGCTGGCCGTGGGCGCCGGAGCGGAACTGACCGCCGTGACGGCCACGCCGCAGCGCGGCGAGCGGCTCACCGCCCTGGGCGCACGGGTGGTCCACGAAGTCGCCGACGCCGAGGGCCCGTTCGACGTCGTACTGGAGTCCACGGGCGGCGCCGCCCTGCCGGCCGCCTTGGCCAGGGTGCGCCCCGGCGGCACCCTCGTCTGGTTCGGCCAGGCCAGCCGCACCCCGGTCACCCTCGACTTCTTCGACCTGCTGAGCGGACCCGAGCGCGTCACGATCCGGCACTTCCACTACGCGGGCGCCCCCTACGGCCCCGACCTCGCGGCACTGGTGCGCCTGGTGGAACAAGGCCGGCTGCACCCCGAGACCGGCCGGACCGCCGACTGGACGCGGACCGCCGAGACACTGGTCGACCTGCGAGAACGCCGTATCCGCGGCAAAGCCGTCCTGCTGACCGGAGGAACCGCCCGATGAACGTCCACGAGTTCGCCGCCGCCCAGTGGACCCGCGCCACCGGCGCGGGAGTCGACCCCCACGAATACCGGCGCGTCACCGACGCCATGACGTCCCTCGACGACTGGGGCCCGGCCCTCGTCCGCACCGCGCACACCCATCTCACGCGGGCCGACCGGGCGGCCTCGTCCGTCTCCGCGGGCGAACACCTGCTGACGGCGGCCCGTTGGTTCCACCTCGCCACGCTCGCCCCGCACGCGGGCGCCGGCCGCGCCGCCGCCGACGCGGACGAGGCCCTGGGCCGCGCGCTGACCCTGCTGGAGCCCGGCGCGCGGCGCGTGAGCGGCGACGGCTTCGCGGGCTGGCTGCGCGGGCCGCACGACGCGCCCGCCACCGTGGTCGTCGTCCCCGGACTGGACTCCGCCAAGGAGGAGTTCCTCGACCTGGCGGCCGCGCTGCTGGCCCGGGGGCTGGCCGTGTTCGCGATGGACGGCCCGGGCCAGGGCGTCCTCGCGGCGACGACCACCCTCCGGCCGGAGTACGAACGGGTCGTCGGCAGGGTCGTCGACGCGCTCGGCGTCCCGTGCGTCGGCCTCGTCGGCCTCAGCCTGGGCGGCTACTTCGCCGCCCGCGCCGCCGCCCTGGAGCCCCGGGTGGCGGCGGTCGCCACCGTCAGCGGGCCCTTCCGCCTCGACTGGGAGGAACTGCCCCCGCCGGTACGGGACATCATGGCCCGCCGCACCGGGGGCGCCGACGCCGCCCGCGCCTTCGCACGGCAGGTGAACCTGTCCGCCCTGGCGGGCCGGATCACGGCCCCGCTGCTGGTCGTCGACGGCGGGGCGGACGTCATCCCCGGCGTCACGAACGGCGAGCCCCTGGCCCGGCTGGCCCCGCACGGCACCCACCTCGGGGTTCCGCACGGCGACCATCTCCTCGGCAACGCCCGCCCCGACTGGCTGCCCCGCCTCGCCGACCACTTCGCGCGCACCCTGACCGCCCCGGGGACCTGACGCTCCGGGCCGGGCGGGGTCCGTCGTCAGACGTCAGACGTCAGACGTCAGACGTCACACGTCCGTCCCACCGGCGTTGCGGATCAGCTGCCGGAGCACCCTCACGGTGGTGGCGTAGTCCGCTTCGTCGATGCCCTCGTGGAGGGCGGCGCGGATCGCGGGACCGTTGCGCGAGCAGTCGACGCGGGCCCGCTCGCCGTCTTCGGTGAGCCACAGCCGGTCCTCGTCGTCGCGGCGCAGCCAGCCGCGCTCGACGAGCACCGCGGCCTCCGCCGCCAGGTCGTCCTCGGCCCGGATGTAGGAGGCCATGGCCGCCCGCAGGTCGGGCAGGGTCATCCCCTCGCCGTCGGGCGAGATGTCGTTCACCGACAGGTTCCGCAGCAGCCAGAACTGGGGCTGGGTGTAGCCCTTCTCGGCCTGCCGGGCGCGGGTGTACGCGATGAGCGCCTCGTAGGCGACGCCGGTCACGTAGGCGGCGGGGTATGTGACGAGTTGGTCCGCAGAGCTCCGCTCTGTTCCCGGACGTGACGGAGGTGTGGTCGTTCCCATCCGGTGATCTTGGCACGGGCCCCTGGAGGCCGGGTCGAGGCCAGGTCGAGAGCGGGTCGAGGTCGGAGGGGGAGAGAGTCGCAGGGCCCAACGGCCGCCGGGACGTCACAGCACCCGGCGCATGCAGGCCCTCGGCCAGCGGTCCAGGCCGTGGGCGGCTTCGAGCTCCCGGATCCGCCGCAGACCGGGGGTGAGGCGGGCGTCGTCCATGAGCCGGAAGCCGCAGCGTTCGTAGTAGGGGGCATTCCACGGCACCCCGGTGAACGTGGTGAGGGTCAGCGCGGTCGCCCCCTCGCCCGCGGCGTGGTCGGCCAGACGCTCCAGCAGCAGCCGGCCGACGCCCCGGCGCGCGCTGCGCGGGTGCACCGACACCTGCTCGACGTGGAGGCTGCCGTCGACCCGGTCGGCGATCAGGTAGGCGGCCGGCGCGTCGGCTCCGTCGGCCGCGACCCAGGCCAGACCGGCGTGGTGGTAGCGGGCGAGCTCATCGAGGGGGAGCGGCTCGTCGTCGGCGATCTCCGGCATTCCGATCTCCCGGAAGCACTCCCCGGCGGCCCTCTCGATGTCCTGGAGGAGCGGCAGCTCGTCCAGGCGTACGGCTCTGATGCGCATGCCCGCATTCTCCCCCGTACGCCGTACGGCGCCACCGAATATGGACCGCGCGGTCAGGCGCATTCGGCCTTCGGGCTTCGGGTTGAAGGGGCCCCGGCCGGCCGAGCTCACATGCGCCACTGCTGGCCCGTGTAGTTGCCGCAGGGGTTGAGCACCAGGCCGACGTTGAGCGCCGGGGGCCCGTTGGTGTCCAGGCACAGGCCGCTGGCCGGGTTGCCGAACCGCCCGGTGGCCGTGTCGTAGCGCCATTGCTGGCCGGTGGACCGGCCGCACGGGTTGAGTACCGCCGGGACCCCGCCGGCGGGCTTCCCGTTCGTGTCGAGGCACAGTCCGCTGGGCGTGTTCGTGAGGCGCGCGTCGGTCTCGTCGTAGTGCCAGATCTGGCCGGTGAAACTCCCGCACGAGCGGAGCACCACGTTCAGTCCGGGCCGCTGCGGGCCGTCGGTGTCGACGCACAGCCCGCTGTGGGTGTTGGCGACCGAACCCGTCGAAGCCGACGGCGACGGCGGTGGGGTCGGGGCGGCCGTCGGACCGGGCGCCGCGGACGCCGGCCCGGTGCCCGAAGCGGTGGACGGCATCCGCGTGTTCGGCGGCGGGGACGGGGCCGTGCTCGCCGTCCGCCCCGAGGCGGTGGGCGCCCCCGAGGCTGTCGAGCGGCCGTCGCCTGGCAGTACCGCCCACAGGATCCCGGCCGTCAGGACGAGGAGCGCCAGCCCCGCCGCCACGGCCGCGGTCCGCGCGGAGCGCCGCCCCCGCACCGGAGCCGGCGGCACCGCCGCCCCGGGTATCCGCCACGCCTCGGCGAGCACCGTGGCGACGGTCTGGGCGGGGAGTTCCGCCGTGGGGACCCCGCCGCCGGTCAGCTCGGCGAGCAGCTCCGCGGGAGCGGGGCGCTGCTCGGGCGATCTGGCCAGGGCGGACGTCAGCAGTGCCCCCAGGCGGGGCGGTACGCCGTCCAGATCGGGTTCCTCGTGCAGGACCCGGTAGAGCACCGCGTCGGCCGGTCCGGTGCCGAAGGGGGGCCGGCCGGTGGTGGCGTAGGCGACGGTCAGCGCCCACGCGAACACGTCGGCCGCGGGGCCGGCCTGCCCGCGGATCTGCTCCGGCGCCATGTAGCCCACGGTGCCGACCGCGACACCGGTGCGGGTCAGCGCCGTCCCGTCGGAGGCCTGTGCGATGCCGAAGTCGATGACCTTGGGGCCCTGCTCGGACAGCAGGACGTTGGCGGGCTTGAGATCGCGGTGCACCACGCCGGCCCGGTGGACCGCCACGAGCGCCTCGGCGAGCCCGGCGGCGAACAGCCGCGCCATGTCCCCGCGCAGCGGCCCGTGTTCGCCGACGTACTCCGACAGCGTCGGGCCCTGGACGTAGTCCATGACGACGTACGGGGTGCTCGCCTCGGCCTCGACCGCCAGCACCCGTGCCGTGCACGTCCCCTGGACGCGCAGCAGCGTCGCGGCCTCACGCCGGAACCGCGCCCGGAACCCGTCGTCCGAGGCGAGTTCCTCGCGCAGCCGCTTGAGGGCGACGAGCCGCCCGTCAGGACCTTGTGCCAGGTAGACGACACCCATGCCGCCCGCACCCAGCCGGCCGACGAGCGTCAACTCGCCGATCCGCTGCGGGTCCCCCGCCCGCAGCCCGCTCAGACTCACCTGGTTCCTCCTGCAACGTAGGGCAGTTCAGGCCCAGGATGCAGCAGATTCCTCCACCGCGTCCTCGGCTTCCCAGCGCAGCAGGTCGCCCGGCTGGCATTCGAGGACCTCGCAGAGCGCGGCGAGGGTCGAGAAGCGCACGGCCTTGGCGCGGCCGTTCTTGAGCACGGCGAGGTTGGCGGGGGTGATCCCGACGCGTTCGGCGAGCTCGCCCACGGACATCTTCCGCCTGGCCAGCATCACGTCGATGTCGACGACGATCGCCATCAGATCACCTCGTCCAGCTCCGCCTGCATGTGCGCCGCCTGGACGTCGCGCGCCACGGCCTGGGCGAGCAGCAGCCGCAGCACCAGCACGATGAGCGCGACCCCGACGAGCCCGATGCCGACCCCGCCGAGGAACAGGAAGCCGGGCGGCTCCATCTGCGAGCGCGCCACCAGGAAGACCGCGAACACCAGCAGGTCGGCCGCCACGAACGCGCCGATCACGGTGTCCACGTACCGGAACGCGGCGTGGGAGAACACCGTGCCGCGCCGCACCATCGCCACCAGCCGCCAGACGCAGACCAGGACGACCTGGACCGTCACGGCTCCCAGGATCACGATGACGCGGAGCGGGGTCAGCGGCAGTGCCCCCTCCTCCGGGTCCGCGGCCAGCGCCCACACCATCAGCACCTGCACGAACACCGTGCCGGCGAGCATCACCACGAGCACGGCGCGCAGGGCTTGCACCGTCAGTCGTCCCATGGCCCCTCCTTCTATCGAATCGCGATGTGAATCTATCGATTTTCAATAGGTAAGGCAAGGTGAGGCGCCGGGGGCCGGGATTGGGGGGGGCCGGGACCGGACCGGTCCCGGCCTGCGTCACTCCATGTCGAGGTAGTACAGCCCTGCCTTGGCGTCGGCGAAGAGGGTGAACTCGACCTGCGGCGTGCCGGGATCCTCACCGTCGCCGGGGTCGACCTCCACGGGTTCGGCGCCCACGAGCACGAACTCGTCGTACTCGTCGAAGTCGCCGGGGGTACCGGCGACGCCGATGCTGATCGGGGCGTCGTCGGGAACATCGGCCAGGGCGGAGCGCAGCTGCCTCGCGGTCCAGACCGCGGGAGCGTGATCGAACGTGTCTGCCATGCGCCGAGGGTAGTGACGGCCCCTCCCGCGGTGGAACGTGCCACGCCGCACGCCGCGGACCGGTCCCGCGTCCTGCGTACCGGCCCCGGTCAGACCCACTCGTAGTTGGTGTCGTCCAAGGGCGGGAGCAGGGCCGACCCGGCACCGACGCCCCCGGAGGGCCCGAGATCGGCGATGGGCACCGGCGGGAAGAGGGCGAGGCCCCGGGTCTGCTCGAAGGGCACCCAGACGACCTCCCCGCGGCCGACCGCGTCATCGTCCTCGAACGCCCGCAGCCCCGGGCGGACTCCCGGCCGCAGGGGGACCCGGTAGACGAGGTGGAGCTTGCGAGGGGGAGTGGAGCCGGGCCGGCTCACCATGGCGTCCAGCAGCCACAGGAAGCGCGGAGCCTCCGCGAGATCCTCCGGGGTCAGGCCGAGCTCCTCCCGGAGCTCTCACCGCAGCGCGTCGGGCAGGGGCTCGGCGGGCTCCACGTTGCCGCCGGGCAGGGAGTAGTGGGCCGTCCCGCGGGTGTTCGTCCGCCGGATGAGTGCCACGTCCCGGTCGTCCAGGACCAGGCCTGCGACACGGATCTTGATCCGGTGGAACGCGGCCGGCTCGCCGTTCGTCATCCGTCACTCCCCTCGCGGTGCCGGCGTGCCCGGCATCCGGCCATCCTTCACCACCACCGCAGGACCTTGGAGGGGCGGGGGCGTCGTCTGGCTCGGATAGGCGGCCCCGCTACGGCCACTACGGCCGCTTCGCCGGGACCGGCCCCAGCCCCGGCCAGCGGGCGAGCATGCTCCGGCGCATGGCCGCGCCGAGGTCGCCCAGGCCGCCGAGCGAGTCGTGGCCGGCGGCCATCCCGGCGACGACCCCGAGCCGGTGTACGAGCCGCTGCCGGGCCGTCGCGGTGCCCCAGGTCCAGTCCCGGCGCGGAATCCGGGCCAGGTGGTCGGCGTCTTCACGGCGGGCCCGCTCGACGAGCGCGTCACCGCGCAGCAGCCAGCCGGCGCACGCGTCGGTGAGGTCGCCCGGGGCTTCGGAGCCGGTCGCGGCGCGCCAGGCGTCGCGGTACGCGCCCTCGGCCCGGCGCAGCAAGGGCTCCGCGGCCGACGTGACGCACCAGCAGGTCGGGAAGCCGATGCGCAGGTAGGCCAGCTCCGTCAAGCCGCTGCCCAGCGAAGCCTGTTCGAAGTCGATGAACCTGACCCCCGCAGCGGTGTGGAGGTCGTTGCCGGGGCACGGGTCCCCGTGGAGGAGGGCGTGCCCCTCCGCCCGGCCGAGCCGCTCCACGAGCTCGTACAGCTCGCCGGTCACGCGGGGCGCCACGGGAACCTCCAGGGCCGCGGCCAGCCGCAGGAACGCGTCGGCGTCCGCCCGCGTCGGGCCCCGCCACCGGGGGAGCGCCCCGGCGTCCTCCGGGCCAGCGGTCGCGTGCAGCCGCGCCAGCGCGCCCGCGTAACCGACGATCCAGTCCCCGGCCGGCGCCAGGTGCTCCAAGTGCTCCAGCACCAGCACCCGTTCACCGGGATCGGTGGCCAGCAGGGCCGGCACCACGGGAGTCTCCCCCCGGGCGGCGAGCCGCAGCGCCGTCACCTCGCGGGTGTAGCGCTCGTCGGCGTCAGGACCGTCGACGACCTGCTTCACCACCACCGTCACGTCCGGCAGCGTGACCCGCCACACCCGCGACCGGGGGCTGCTGCCCAGCCTGCGAGCGCGTCCGGGTGTCCCCAGCTCGGCCCGCAACCCGCTCCCGAACGGCAGCCGCTGCCACATGCGCCCATCCTCCATCCTCCCCGGTCGACCCCGGCGCCCACGACGCCCACGGCGGTAATGGTCGCACTAGCCCAGTGCCCCTATACTCCGGCGGATGCAGTCCATAACGATCAGGCGTGCCGTCGCGCAGGACGCGGAGCGCCTCACCCAACTGATCCAGCAGTCCAGCGCCTACCGGGGGCGGTACGCCTCGATCATCTCCGGCTACCGCCTCACCCCCGAATACGTGACCCGGCACCGGGTGTTCGCGGCCGTCGACGCCACCACCGGCCGGACGGCCGGCTTCTACTCCCTCGTCCTGGACCCGCCCGAGCTGGACCTCGCCTTCGTCGCGGACGAGGCGCAAGGGCTGGGCGTCGGCCGGCTCCTGATCGGGCACATGCTCGGCCAGGCCGCGGAAGCCGGGCTGACCGGCGTACGCGTGGTGTCCCATCCGCCCGCGGAGCGGTTCTACCGGCGCATGGGTGCGCAGCGGGTGGGGACGGTCGCCCCGGTCCCGCCGAAGGTTTCCTGGGAGCGCCCGGAGCTGCGGTTCACCGTCCCCCGCGGGGCGACGACGGCCCCGACCGCACCGTGACGGTCCGCCACGAGGGCGCACGATCTCCTCGTGGCGGACCGGCCCCGGACACGGCGTCGCACCCGGCATGGCGGGGTTACCGCTGCACCGGGTGCTGTGCGCCGCAGCGCGGGAGGATCATCCCCAGTCGGAGTCCGGCGGCTGGATCAGTGAATCTGCGGACACGACAGGGGCGTCGGCCTGCTGCTCCACCTCACCCATGGCTGCGATTCCCCAATTGGTGCCGGCCGGCCCACTGGCCGCCGCGACACCACTGAGTCCGGTGACCGCGAGGATCGCGAGCAGCACGGCGGTGATGGTTGACCGGATGTTGATCGGTATCAAGGTGTTCCTCCCTTGGCCGGCCCGACCCCCGCGGACGATGCGGGCAGCGGGGCCTTCTGCGCGCCACGGGCCCTGTGGCACGGGATCAAGCCTCTACCGGGGGAAGGGCGCGATCAACCTTCGCGATACTGCGTCCACCCGCAGTTCAGGAAGAGGAAGAAAGATCTGATGACGGAACGGGAAATAGCCGCCGCCCCCGACACCTCCCGGTTGACCGCGGTCGAACTGCGCACGTACCGCAGGGCCTTGCGGGGCGAAGTGCTGCCCGACGACGAGCCGGGACTCGCCTCGCTCATCGCCCGGGACATCCTCTTCGCCAACACCCACGAACCCGGTACGTACGTCCCCGCCCCGTCCCGCTACCTGGAGACCCAGCTCACCGACGCCGTCCTCAAGGCACTCACCGGCGTCACCGCGGCCCTGGCCGCCGTCCCCGCCCACGTGCGCGAGCTCGAAGCCGAGCAGCAGCGCTACCACTACAGCCCCAGCCCGGTCGGGACGCTCCTGCTCCGCACCGTCCCGGAGGTCAACGCCGAGACGATACGCACCATCCAGTCCGCCGAGTCCGAGATCCTCACCGCACAGCCCGGACACCGCAAACCGCAGGTCCTCAAGGGCGCGCTGCCGCGTGACCTGCAGGCCGCCCAGCGCGGCGTGACCGTACGGACGATCTACCGGACCAACGGGCGGAGCAACCCCACGCAGCGGGACTGGGTCGCCACCATGACGCGGGCCGGCGCCCAGGTCCGCACCCTCGGCGAGGACTTCCTGCGGTTAATCGTCGTGGACCGCAAGCACGCGTTCTTCGAGGTCTACGGCGACGACGGCACCGTGCAGCAGGCGGCCGCCTGGTACACCCGGGACCGCGGCGTGTGCGCCGTGCTCGCCGCGCACTTCTGGCAGCAGTGGGAGCGGGCCGACCCGTGGCTGCCGGGCGAGGCGGACGCGGGCGCGCCGAAGGACGACGGCGACGCCAAGACCACGAAGATCCAGCGGACGATCGTGCGCGGCATCGTGGCCGGCAAGAGCCACCGGCAGATCGGGGAGAACCTCGGCCTCAGCGAGCGCACCGTGACGGCCCAGGTCTCCAAACTGCGCGAGGCGCTGGGCCTGGAGACGGTGCCCCAGCTGACGTTCTGGTGGGCGACGTCCCCGGAGCGCCTGCTCCCGTGAGGGCGCCGCGGCCAAGGGCGCGCCCGCGGGCAAGGGCGCTCGCAGGGCCCCGGCCCCGGGCGGCGGAAGGCCCCGGAACCCCGAAAACGGCGAGTTCAAGCCAAAACCCCCTCCCTGGGGCCGGCGCGGGAGACGCCCGGCGCCCCCGCCCGTCAGCCGCGCACGTGCAGCCCGAAACCCGTGCGGCCCGCGGGCTCCAGCCCCTCCTTCAGGTGCAGGGAGGGGATCTCGTAGTCGCCGAAGTTCTGCCGCCGGAACGCGATCGGCTCGGTCGACTCCAGGGTCAGCAGGCGCTCCTCCCAGGCCCTGGCGGCCTGCGCGTACTCCTCCTCGCCCATCCGGTCGGTGCCGTACAGCACGAACGGCGGCAGGACCTCGATGCCCGGGTAGTAGAGGATGCCGTGGTGGAACGGGAACAGCAGGTCCTCGATCGGGCCGTTGATGCCCCGGGCCGCGTAGTGCGACTCCGGGCCCCCGGCGGTCACCGACAGCAGCGCCCTGCGCCCGGCCAGGGTGCCCTCGCCGAAGCGCTCGCCGTACTTGGTTTCGCTGTGCTCGCCGACCCCGTACGCGAACCGGTACGTGAACACCCGGTCCACCCAGCCCTTGAGGATCGCGGGCATCGAGTACCACCACAGCGGGAACTGGAAGATTATGGTGTCCGCCCACAGCAGCTTCTCCTGCTCGGCGAGGACGTCCGGGGTGAGCGTCCCGGCCTCGAAGGCACGGCCCGAGTCCAGCGCCACCTTCAGCGGACTGGAGGCGTCGGGGCCGTAGTCGGAGGCGTCCACGACCGCCTTCCACCCCATCGCGTACAGATCACTCACCCGCACCTCGTGCCCGGCACCCTCCAACGTGGAAACCGCGAGGTCCTTCAACGAGCCGTTCAGCGACTTCGGTTCGGGGTGGGCGTGGACGATCAGCGTCTTCACGGGAACTCCTTCGGATCGGATGCCCCCATCCTGGGCGCCCCCGCGGCCGCCGTTCAGGGACGGACCTTCCATCGGACCGGCCATCCTGGGAACGGCAGTACCACCCTCGCGCCCACGACCCGGGCCATACTGGAGGGCATGGACGATCTCGCGGGCTTCCTGCGGACCCGGCGCGCCCGGGTCGCCCCGGCCGCCGTCGGCATACCCACCGACAGCCGCCGCCGGGTCGAAGGACTGCGCCGCGAGGAGGTGGCGCACCTGTCCGGGGTCAGCGTCGACTACTACGTACGCCTGGAGCAGGGCCGCGCGACCCAGCCCTCCGAGCAGGTCCTCGACGCGCTCGCCCGCGTCCTCGGCCTCGACGAGACCGAACGCGGCCACCTCCACCGGCTCGCCCGGCAGCCCCGGCGTCGCGCCAAGGCACCGGGCGGACGGGTCCGGCCCGAACTGCTGCGCGTCCTCGGCCTGGTCGCCGGCGCACCCGCGATGGTCATGGACCACCGGATGGACGTGCTCGCCGGGAACCGCCTCGCCGGGCTCCTCTTCGGCCGGCCCATGCCGGGCCTGAACATCGCCCGGCACCTCTTCCTGGAGGAGGCCGAGTCCGGCCTCTACGCGGACTGGGAGCAGTGCACCCGCGACGTGGTCGGACACCTGCGCCTGGCCGCCGGCGAACACCCCGAGGACACCCGCCTGGCCACCCTCATCGGCGAACTGGCGATGGGCTGCGAGCGCTTCCGCCGCCTCTGGGCCCGCGCGGACGTACGCGCCCGCACCCACGGCGTGAAGGCCTACCGGCACCCGCTGGTCGGGCTGCTGGAACTGCACCAGGAGAACTTCGCGCTGCCGCACGAACCGGGCATGGAACTCGTGGTGCTGTCCGCGGCCCCGGACACCCCGGCCGAAGACGGCCTCCGCCTGCTCGCGTCCCTGGACGGGCCCGCCCCGGAGAACCACTCCTGAGCAGGGACGGACGCCCGGGAAAAAATCTTGTGCGGCCCTGCCGCGGCCCGGTTATCTTGCCTCGTCCTGACCAGGTCCCGGGAGGTCCCACACCATGAGCAGTGCCACGTCCTCGTCCTCGTCCTTGCCCGAGCGGATCCGGCTTTCCGGGGAGGGGCTCGTCCTGCGCGACTGGACGGAGGCCGACCTCGCCGCGATGCCGGAGCTGTTCGACCACCCCGACATCGCGTACTGGACGCCGATCGTGTCCCCCTTCGACGAGGCGGCCGCCCACACCCGGCTGGCCCGGGACCGGCAGCTGCGCGAGGAGGGCAAGACCATCCTGCTCGCCATCACCGTCGACGGCGGTGCACCGCTCGGCGAGATCATGCTGCGCCGCGCGCCCGAGGGCATGGAGATCGGCTACGCGGTCGGCCCGGCGCACCGCGGCCAGGGGCTGGCTGCCCGGGCGGTGCGGGTGATGGCCGCCTACGCGTTCGAGCAGATGGGCGCGGAGCAGGTGATCCTGGAACTGGAGGCCGAGAACGACGCCAGCGTCGCCGTGGCGCGGAAGGCGGGCTTCGCCCTGCTCGACGTCCCGCTGATCACGGGAGAGGAGAAGGGCCGCCCGTTCGTCCTGCAGACCTGGGGCCTGAACCGGCCCGCCTGACCGGCCCGCCTGACCGGCCGGCCTGACCGGCTCCGGCTCCGCCCGCCCGAGATGTGCCCTGCGCGGAACCGCGCCACCATGGCGGGTAGCGGCGGAGCCGGGAGGTGGCGGACGTGGACGAATCGCGCAGGGCCTGGATCATGATCGGCGGCGTGATCACCGTCATCCTGCTGGACCTCGTCGCCATCATCCTGATGAACACCCTCGGACGCTGACCGGCGTGATGTCGATCTTGACGCCGCCGACCCCCGGTCCGCCCCTACCGGGAGGAGGGGCCGGCCGGAACGCCCTCGGCAGCCGAGGACCCGTCGAACGGGCGCAGGACCATGTGCGAGTCCTCCAGCGCGGCCACCATGGCGAAGGGGAACCGGTCGAGTTCCAGGCAGAGCGCGACGTCATCGGGGTGGGACCCCTCCCGTACGCCCTCCGCCAGTTCGGCGGCCGCGCGTGAGGCGGCGGCGCGGCGGAGGAAGTCCGCCGCGTCCGTCGCGGCCCCCGTGGCCCGCCGGGCGATGTACTGGGCGCAGGCCAGGTCCTCGTCGGCGCGCCCGTCCTCGCCGGTCACCACGAACGTGACGCTGCCGCACCCGCGCGCCCGCAGGAGCCGCGCCGTCGCCTCCGCCACCACGAAGCCGGCGCACAGCACCAGCGACGCGTCCTTGACCGCGAGGGCGCCGACGGTACCCGCCGTGGTCTTCTGCACGACGGTCCGCCCACGGAGGTCGGCGGACCGGAGCAGCGCCGGCGAGTTGACGGCGTCGAACCCGGGGGCCGACGGGCCGTCCTTGAGCGCCACCCAGTCAGGGCGGCGGGCCTTCAGCGCCAGGACCTCGTCCAGCGACTCGGCGAGAACGATCTTCTCCGCGCCCCGGGCGAAGGCCCAGGCGGCCACGGTGTAGGCACGCATGACGTCGACCACCACCGCCGCGGACGGCGTTTCGGCCAGCTGGGGGATACCGAGGAAACGAGTGTCCATCCCGTCATGATCGCCCACGCCCGGCACGGACCGCCGTCGCGGTGAACCTGTACGCCGGATGGCGGCGGGGCGGGCGGCAGCAGTGGCAAGGGGGCCGGACGCGCCGGAGGCTCGTGGCGGGAGAGCCGCACGAGGGAAGGAGAGCGGGCGATGCCGCAAGCCGAAGAGGAAGAGGAGAAGGAAGGCACGGCCGGCCACCTGAAGGCCGCCATCACGCGGACCAACCTGCTTCCCGCGTTCCTGGTCCTGACCGTGATGATGGTGGCCCTGTGGCTCACGGGCATGCCGTTCCTCCAGGCCCTGACGATCGCCACCGGTGTGAAGATCGCGATGGCCCTCCTCGAACTCCGCCGGCTGCCCGGCCCTTCCGGGAGCTGACGCACCGCCACCACCGGCCGCCCGCAGGCGCACCCCTCCGCGTTGGACGTCAACCCGAACGGCCTTAGATTGGGCCGGAGTCCAAGCGCGCGGATCGCCGGACGGGAGGCCGGCCGGTGGAGGAGGGGGAACGAGCACGTGCAACACGTAGTAGTCCTGGGCGGAAGCATCGCGGGGCTCGCAGCGACACGAGCCCTGCGCGGCCAGGGCCTGGCGGTCACCGTCGTCGAGCCCGACGGACTCGCCACGACGGGCGCACGGGGCGGTGTCCCGCAGGGCGGGCAGCTCCACGCGCTGCTCGACATGGGCCGGACGCAGGCCGAACGCTGGTTCCCCGGCCTGTCGAAGGACCTGGTGGCGGACGGAGCGGTCCTCGGATCGGGCGACGAGATCCAGCTCTACGAGAACGGAACCCGCAAGGTCAGCGTTCCCGGCAACGAGCTGATCGGTGTCAGCCGCACCCTCCTCGAAGACCACATCCGCCGCCGGACCGTCCTGGACGACGGGGTCTCGGTGATGGTGGGCAAGGCCTGCGGCCTGGACATCCGGGGCGGCCGGGTGGCCGGCGTCCGCGTACGCACCGCCGGCCCGGCCGACGTGACCGTGGTGCCCGCCGACGCGGTCGTCGACGCCACGGGCCGGTCGAGCAGGCTGACGGCCTGGCTCGGGGCGGAGGGATGGCCGGAACCCCCGGCCGACCGCATGCGGATCGATCTGGGCTACGCCACCGCCCGCTTCCGCCGGGGCGGCGAACTGCCCGGCGTGAGCGTGGCACACCAGCTGCCCGGCGCCGCCGCTGCCGCGGGCGCCGCCGAACAGCCCGACACGGGAGCCATGGCGGCGGTGGAGGGCGACCAGTGGATGGCGGTCATCGTCGCCTACGCCGAGAGGCGCCCTTCCCGAGACCCCGAGGAGTTCCTGCGGCGCATGCGCGGGATGGAGGCCGCTCCGTTCGGCGTCGTCGCCGACCGCTGCGCGATGATCGGCGACGTCGAGACGTACGGCATGTCGCACTCGCTGCGGCGCAACTGGTGGGCGCTGGACCGCCTGCCGGGCGGCCTGTTCGTGGCGGGGGACGCCGTGGCCTCCTTCAACCCCGTGTACGGGCAGGGGATGACCAGCGCCTTCCTGCACGCGTCCTGCCTGGCGGCCCACCTGCGCAAAGGAGAGGACCTCCACGCGCCGGCCCATGCCTACTTCCACCACGTCAGGGTCGTCGTGGACGCGGCATGGGAGGTATCGACCCTCTCCGACCTGGCGCAGCCGCACGTCACGGGCCCCTATCCGCGCGGCTACCGGATGGCCCGGAGGATGGCGGACTGGATGGCCCGGGCCTCCACGACGGACGCGTGGGTGAACGAGCGGTTCCTCGACGTCGTCAACATGCGGCGGCGGCCGGCCGCCCTGCGGACCCCCGAGTTCTGGTGGCGCGTCGCGTCGGCGCTCCGCGCGCAGGCCGCACAGCCGGGACGTTGAGGCGCCGGCCCCCCCCCGGGGCGCCCGCCCCGGGGCCCGGCGCCCCTAGTCGGCGACCAGCCGGCCGGCCGTGTCCACCCCCGCCGCGGCCAGGACGTCGGGGTGTTCGAGGTGGCGGGCCATGCGGACCAGGTGGGCGCGCTGAGCGGCCGGCTCCAGGCCGGCGCCCGGCAGCGGCCGGCCCCGCTCGCTGACGACGGCCGCCCCGCTCTCGGCGAGCGCCACCGCACGCAGCAGGACCGCGGCGGCCGCGGCGGCGTGCTCCTCGTCCTGCGACCAGCCGGCGCCCGGGGCTGCCCGGCGGATCCGGTCGACGGGGGCGTCGCTGAAGTACGGGTACAGGCTGCGGATGCCGCTGAGGATGTCGGCCATGCGCGTCACCAGGTGCCAGTCCCGGACGTAGACGAGGCCGAGCTGCGTGACCTGGTTGGGCTCGGTCAGCGCGATCCTGGGGTCGGGGCGGCGCGTCAGCTGCCACAGGGGGGCCAGCGCCAGGTAGTCCCGGCGGTCGGTGCGCCAGGTGGCGATCGCGGCGCCCGAGAAACCCCAGTTGATGATGATCGCTCCGATGGTGCCGGAGACCGGCCCGAGGCTGTGCAGGGGCTCCAGAGCGCGCAGGCCGAAGGCGCCGGCCAGGGTGGCCGGCCCGACGCACGCCACGTATCCGGCGATGAACCAGGTGGCGACGGCGATGTGCTGCAGCGCCCGGCGCAGCCGGGGGTCGTCCTGGGCGTGGAGGGCGTTGCGGCGGAAGCGCAGGGCGGTGGAGACCGACGCGTAGCCGAGGCCCAGCTGGAACGCGGCCAGCATCACCAGGGCGCCGGGGTCCCGGCCGTACGCGATGTTGAAGTCCAGCGGGTGCGGCGCGTCGTCGAGCCCGCCGGCGAGGAACCCGGCGGTCATGGCCACGCCGACGAGGGCGTAGACGCAGAGCGGGAACACCAGCACGTTCCGCCCGGAGGCGGGCCCGGCGAGGGGCCGCCACACCAGCGACATGACGTGCGTGTGCGCGAAGAAGGCGAGGATGCAGAAGAAGACCAGCAGCTCGGCGAGGTTCTGCGCGCCGGTGAGCCCGGCGACGCCGCGGTAGACCACGGGCGTGGCGAACACGAACGCGCCCACCCCGACCGCGGAGCACACGGCGATCAGCCGCAGGGCGGGGGAGCGTTCCCGCTGCCAGGCGACGAACTTCGCCAGGGTGGTGCACGACGCTATCGCGGCGACGATGAGGTAGACGACGTTCGCAGTGTCTTCAGACACCGGTCCCCCTGTGGCGCAGGGCAGAGCTCGCCGATGTCGCCGAGTTGCCGCCGGTATTGGTGATCATGCTGACGATGAGCCGTCCCAGGGTCTCGGCCTCCCGCTCGGGCGGACTCTGGCCGTGGGAATGGGCGGGTTCGGCCCCGTCGAAGTACGTACGGGCCAGCATCATGCGGGCCACCTTGGGGTTGAGCGCGGGGGCCAGGCTGGCGAGCAGCTCGTCCTGGAGGTCGTGCCCCGCCGTCTCCGGATCGTGGCCGAGGAAGGCGTGCGCCAGCTCGTGGGCGACCACGAAGTTCTGCAGGATGCTCGGCGATTCCTTGTCGACCACGACGATCAACTCGCCCGGGCCCTGCAGGAGGCCTCCCGTGAGCGGGTACTTCAACGGCAGGTGGAGGATCCGGATCGGCATCCCGCAGTGGCCGGACACGGCCGAGACGACCTCGTCGATGGTCGGGTGCGCGGGCAGCCCCAGCCGGGAGCAGAAGGTGTTGCGCAACCTGCGCAGGGTACGGATCTCCCGGACCGTCTCCACGACGATCCCGACGGTTGCCCTGATTCCCGCCACGGCCGGCCTCTCCTCCCACAAGACCCGCTGCGGGACGCGCACTTCGTCCGGTCCACGGGTCTGCCGCATCACTCGGGACCGGCGCCGCATCCGCGGACCGCCCACTGTGACCTCACGGCAGCGTAAAGGAGCGGGCCCCGAATGGCTGCCCGGGGCTTCCGGCGGCGCGCCACGCCGGCGTCCGGGTCCGGCCGCGCCCCTCGGACCGGCGGGTCAGGCCCCGGCGCGGGGCGTACCCGGGGGCAGGTTGCCGAGGTAGCGGCTGAGGACGGCCGGGGCACCGACTTCCCTCAGCAGTGCGACCAGTTCCACCTGGCTCTTCGTCTCCCGCACCAGGTCGTCGTCCTCGGGGAGCACGAAGAACCGTGCTCCCGCCTCGATGCCGAAGTGCCGCGCCAGGGCCTCCAGGGGGCCGTCCGTGAAGAAGGACGGGTCCACTCCGAAGATCTTGCAGAGCAGTTTGGTGGACTCCAGGCTCGGCTTGCTCCTGTCGTCGAGCAGGTTGTAGAGCCAGGTCCGCGACTTCCCGCAGGCCCGCGCCACGTCCGTGATCGTGTGCGGCTTGCCCTCGGCGGTCATCCGGGTCTTCAGCAGGTGTTCGAGCCTGGCGATGAACGGGTCGTCGTCCACGCACTCCGTGACGGGATCGCCCGCGCGGAGGCGCTGCAGGAGGCCGGCCGGAACCCCTGTGGCGAGGCTGACGGCGTCCTGTGACTGCGGACCGCCTTCCCTCGGGAAGATGTGCGCGAACAGGAAGTCGAGACGTGCCGAGATCAGCGACGTCCGTTCGTCCCCCGTGCCGCTCATCGGTCTCTTTCCTGCTGGCTCGATCGGCTGCCGGCACCGGCGCGCGGGGCGGCCGGGATGGCGAGTGCCACGATCATCGCCGCTTTCTCCTTGGCAGGGAAGGGTCTAAAGCCCCCCGCGCCGACGGCGGCCCACCGGCAGCCGGTTCCGGTGCCGGGCATGGGACAAGATCCCCGAAACACCTGCGAGTTGAGGTATGTGCAAACTATTGTTGACAGCCGCAGGCTGGTGCAGCAGGATCTTGCCCATGCCGCCAATGGGGCGGCCCCCCGCCTTCGCGAGGGGCCTTCCGTATGGCTGTACGCGCCGCCCGAAGGCCGCGATCTCCACGGGGGAGGGTTCGCAACTTCGGTGCCGGGCAGCATGATTGCGGCCCGGACCGAAGCCCGAGGGCGGCGCACGGCATTTTCCGGCGGGTTACGCCCGGCGGTCCGCCGCGGAGGCGAACCCCAGCCACGTGTGCCGGTTGTTCCACCAACACCAGCCGACCTTGGGCGCGTTGCGCCGCTCGCGGCCGTCCCGTCCGGTCCCGTTGCTGATCCAGATCGCCGGAGTCCGGGCGTCCGGAGTGCCGTTGGCCTTGATCAGACGCGAACCGATCGTCATGAAGCAGTGGTTGCGGTCGAGCACGGCGGGCTGCTGGAGGACCCAGTGGATGCCCTCGGTCAGCAGGAGCGGGGTGCGCCCCTCCCCGGTGAGGACGGGAAGTGCCTCGTCCGGGCTCCAGTTGGCCATCCGGTCACCGCGGTCGAGGCCGCCGACGAGGTACAGGGGCGCGTCGGGCAGCTCCACCCGGTGGGGTGCGAACCGGTCGACGTCGTGCATGTCGGCGACGACGAAGCCGGACTTCCCCTCCCGCCGGAGCAGCGGTGCGAGGGCGGAGGCGGGGGCCCGGTCCGGGTGGACGGCGAGCAGGACCCCGTCGCCGCCCGCATCCGCGAAGGCCCGCAGCTCGGCGGCGGGGATCCCGGCGATCGCCGGCACCCCGAGCTCGATCAGGCGCTCGGCCTGGACGGAGAGCGGCGGAAGCGCGGTCGCGGCGTCACCGGGAACGGGTTCGGGCAGGGGCACGGTTACTCCTTCGGTACGTGATCGAAGCATCGGACGGTCGTGGCCGGGCGGTGAGAGCAGGGCGCACTAGCGGCTGAGGTTCCGGAACCGCGTGACCGCCAGCGGGAAGAACACCGCGATCAGTGCCGCCGGCCAGGCCACCGCGAGCAGCCCCGCGTGGGCCGCGGCCCAGGAGTCGCCGCCGCCAGGGTTGCCGAAGAGGCCGCGCACCGCGGTGGCCGTCGCCGACAGGGGGTTCCACTCCACGGCCGTGCCCAGCCAGGCGGGCATCGACCCGGGCGAGGCGATGGCGTTGGAGAGGAAGCCGACGGGCCAGACCAGGATCTGTACCGCCTGCACCAGTTCCGGCTTGCCCGCGACCAGCGCCAGGTGGATTCCGGCCCACAGCATCGCGAACCTGAACAGCAACAGCAGCCCCACGGCCCCCAGGAAGGGGAGGACTCCGTTGTGCGCCCGCCAGCCGATCGCGTATCCGACCCCGGTCATCACGGCCAGGCCGGCCGACGACTGCAGCATGTCGGCGACGCTCCGCCCGACGAGGACCGCGCCGGAGCTCATCGGCATCGACCGGAACCGGTCGACGACCCCCTTGCCGAGGTCCTGGGTGACCGACAGCATCGTCGCCTCCAGGCCGAAGGCCATGGTCATCGTGAGCATGCCCGGCACCAGATAGGCCTTGAAGTCCCCGTCGACCCCGCGGCCGCCGCCGATCAGGTGGCCGAACATCAGCAGCATCATCACCGGGAAGACCAGACCGACCACCACCGGAGCCGGCCGGCGCGCCCAGCGCGCCAGCTCGCGCCTGGTCATCGTCCACGAGTCGGCGGCGGCCCAGCCCAGCCGTGCCCGTGCGCCCACGTCGAGCGTCGTACTCATGCGGCGTCCCCCTTCGTCAGGTGGATGAAGACCTCGTCCAGCGTCGGCCGGCGCACCGCGACGTCCCGCGCCTCGATCCCGGCCTCCTCCAGTGCCCGCACGGTCCGCGTCAGGGCGGACATCCGGTCGGCGACCGGGGCGCTGACCAGCCGCCGGTCCTCGTCCACCACGGCGTCGCCGGGCAGCAGCGCCGCCGCGTGCGCCAGCTCGGCCGGGTCGTGCAGCACCACGTCGATGCGGTCGCCGCCGGTCGCGGACTTCAGCTCGTCCGCCGTGCCCTGGGCGATGACCCTCCCGTGGTCGACCACCGCGATCCGGTCGGCCAACTGGTCGGCCTCCTCCAGGTACTGCGTGGTCAGCAGGACGGTCGTACCGCCGTCCACCAGGGAACGCACCGCGTTCCACACCTCCGTACGGCCGCGGGGGTCGAGCCCGGTCGTGGGCTCGTCCAGGAAGAGCACCTCCGGCCGGGCGATCAGGGACGCCGCCAGGTCGAGCCGCCGCCGCATACCGCCGCTGTACTGCCCGACGGCCTTGCCGCCGGTGTCCGCGAGCCCGAACCGGGCCAGGAGCTCGTCGGCCCGGGCGCCGGCGCGCCGCGCGCCGAGACGGTGCAGCCGGCCGAACATCTCCAGGTTCTGGCGGCCGCTGAGCTCCTCGTCCACGGCCGTGCTCTGTCCGAGCAGCCCGATGCGCGAGCGCACCTCGTCCGCCCGCGTCCGTACGTCGGCCCCCGCCACCTCGACGCGTCCCTCGTCGGGGCGCAGCAGCGTGGCCATGATGCGCACGGCCGTGGTCTTGCCGGCGCCGTTGGGGCCGAGCACCCCCTGGACGGTCCCGGCGCGGACCGTGAGATCGAGGCCGTCGAGGGCCTGTCGGGCGCCGTACCTCTTGCGCAGTCCTTCGATGACGATCGCCGCATCGCGGTCGGACAAGTCACCCTCCGATTCACTGATCAAACTTGACTACCTCCTCACCGTACGACGCCCGACCGGGATTGGTCAAACTTGATTAGAGGGCCTCGTGCCCGACGGTCGGCTCGCGGAGCCATAAGCTAGTCAAACTTGTCTTGAAGGGAGACGCCCATGTCAGCGATCCGCCTGCTGGTCCTCGGCGCGGTCCGCCAGCACGGACGGGCACACGGCTACCAGGTCCGCAACGACCTGGAATTCTGGGGCGCCCACGAATGGTCCAACGCCAAGCCGGGCTCGATCTACCACGCCCTCAAGCAGATGGCCAAGGAAGGCCTCCTGCTGGCCCACGAGGTCGCGCCGAGCACCGCGGGCGGCCCGCCCCGCGTCGAGTACGAGATGACCGACCAGGGTACCCGGGAGTACCTCACCCTGCTGCGCCAGGCGCTGACCTCCTACGACCAGAAGATGGACGTCCTCTCGGCCGGCATCGGATTCATCGTCGACCTGCCCCGGGACGAGGCCGTCGCGCTCCTCAAGGAGCGGACCGAGCGGCTCCGGCAGTGGCGGGCCTCGGTCACGGAGTACTACACGCCGGAGGGCGGCCCCGGACAGCTCGGGCACATCGGCGAGATCATGAACATGTGGGTCCACTCGGCCGACAGCGAAGCGGCGTGGACCCGCGGCCTGATCGACCGGATCGAGGGCGGCGCGTACACCTTCGCGGGGGAGGGCGAGCCCTTCGTGGGCGTCCTCGCGGAAGACCAGCCCAACCCGTACGCCACCGGCCCCCACCCCGAAGACCCCTGCCAGGGGGACACCCCCTAGAGCCCCGCGAACGCCAGCGCGGCGGCGGTCACCGAACCGGCGATCGTCGCGGCGAAACCGGAGTCGTGGTCCTCGTCGAGGAGCGTGTCCCCCGGGGTGTGGTACTGCCGGGTGCCCGTGCCGGGCGCGCCCTCGGGGGTGGAGAAGAGGTCCTCGGACACGGCGACGGCCGCCCACCCCCGCTCGTGGAAGCTCGCGTGGTCGCTGCGGCCCACCGCCGGATCGCCGGGACCCGTGAGCTGCTGGACCGTCACCGCGGGGTCGAAGGCCGCCAGGGTCCGGGCGACCAGGTCGCCGAGCGCGTCGGAAGCCCCCACGACCGGACCCGGCACGGCGGACCCCGCGTGGATCTCGACCCTGGGCTCGGCACCCCGCTGGAGTCCCGCGATCATGTCCATCTGGAAGACCCCGGCGATCCGGTCGCCCTCCGCGGCGGCGGCCCGCGCGTAGAACTTGCTGCCCACCAGGCCCTGTTCCTCGGCGTTGAAGAGCACGAAGCGCACGCTGCGGGCCGGCCGCCCGCCGTCGGCGAGCAGGGAGGCCAGGCACTCGGCCGCCGCCAGGACCCCCGCCGTCCCGCTCCCGTCGTCATCGGCCCCCGGCGCGGGGTCCACCGCCGGGTCGTAGGGCCGGGGCGCACCGTCCTCGTCCGTGAACTCACCACCTGACGCCGTCGAATCCAGATGGGCCGTGATGAGGACGGCGGAATCCGACCCGGCGACCCGGTGCTCGGCCTCCACGTTGAAGAGCTGCCGCCCCCGCCACCGGAACGGGTGCCGCCGGACCCGCAGCCCGAGCTCCTCGAACCGGCCGGCCAGCGCCTCGACGGCCAGCGCGTTGTCCTCCGCGGCCGCGTCCCTGCTGCGGACCGTCAGCGGCTCGCCCGCCACCAGCGGCTCGGCGCCGGAGAGGCGCGCCACATGGCCCCGCAGGGACTCGGCGGTCACCGTCGCCCGCACCGCGGCGACCACCTCCGCCGACGGGAGCCCGCTGCCGGACGCGGCACCCCGCACACCGGGGCCCGGACCCCCGGCCCGCTCCCCGGCCCGCTCCCCGGGCCGCGACAGGAGCGCCGGGTCCGGCAGCAGGCACTCGGTGTCCCCCGGCCGGGCACCCGGCCGGTGCACCTCCTCGACCCGCGCACCGGCGGGCACGGCGAGGTACACGCCCCCCGGTGCCGGCCCGAGCAGAGCGGCCGGCGGGGCACCGCCCGCGGCCAGGGCCTCGGCGATGAACCCGTACAGGGCCTCGGCGCGCCCGGCCGCCACCCCGGGAGCCTGCTCCGCCGAGCCGCCGGAGCCCTCGTCGCGGATCAGGAAGGCCGACCTGTCCTCCACCGGCTCCCGCAGCTCCACCGGGAAGCCGGCGCGTTCGAGCACCTCGGCGCCGAGTCCGCTCGCCATCACGAGCACGAGCCGTTCCGACGCCACGTGCACGGGAACGGCCTCGGTCGTCTCCGCCACCGCGGCCAGCTCCGGCAGACCCCGGCCCTCCGGCAGGCCGATCCGCGCGAAGAACACGGGACGGCCCTCCATCGCGGCGGACGCGAACACCGGATGCGGAGCCGTACGCATGCCCGCCTCCCGCGCGAACGCCCGCTCCTGGGCGTCCTCGCCGACGAACACGCAGCCGTCGGCCGGTACGCCGTCGGCACTCGCGACCGCCCGGTCGAAGATCCCGCGGCCGTCCTTCACGCCCCAGTGCACGAGACCCGCGTCCGTGAACCGTCCGGGAAACGCCGCTCCGAGGGCCGCCGCCGCCCGGTCGGCCGCCCCTTCGCCCGGCCCGGGGTTGGAGATGATGCCCTTGGGCACGCCGGCGAGGGCATCGAGGACGGCGGCCACCCGGGGCCGCGGCCGCAGGGTCAGCGAGCCGTCGGGCTCCATCCGGGCGTCCGCCAGCGTGGCCCCGATGTCGAAGAAGAGCACGGACATGTGAAGCGCCTCCGAGGTGTGTGGGTTCCCACCCCGTCCTCTGCCCGCGCCCGGCCCGCCCACCGCGCGCGCCGCCCCGCCCTTACCCGATCGGCGTAACGGCCCGTCCCTGACGGCCCGTAAGCCCGATCCCGGGAGAACGCGGCGGCCGGTAGGGCATGGTGGACCCAGCGATCACGGCCGGAACGGAGAACCGATGAGCAGTCACACCGCCCCACTCGTCGACGGTGCGATGTCCATGAGCGAGTACGAGGCGCAGGTGTGGGACGCGCTCAACGAGCACTGGCAGCGCCGCAACAACCGCCGGGGTCTGCCGAACTGGGCGAGCGCGGCCCTCGGCCGCACCGGCGAGGTCGCGGGGAACGCAGCCAGACGCGTCGCCGACGCCGTGCCGGAGGCGGTCACGCAACCGATCCGCCGTGCGGGCGACGCGGTCGCCGACAAGGCCATGCGCCCGGTACTCGGAGCCGCGGCGTCGCTCGTCGAACTGGTCAACGACTGGGCCATGGAGCTCAACGACCCGAAGAACGTGGAGGACCTCGCCCGCAAACGGGGCGTCGACCTCGACAGCTTCACCGAACTGCGGCAACAGGACCTCAAGGCCTGCGACCGGCTGCTCTCCCGCAACACCCTTGCCTGGCGCACCGCCGGCGCGTTCGAAGGCGGCGCCATGGGCCTGCTGGCCATGGTCCCCGTCGCCGGCATACCCGTCGCGATGACGGCGGACATCCTCGTCATCCAGGTCCTGAGCGCGTCGATCGCCGCGCGCATCGCGTATTCCTACGGCTACGACGCCAAGGACCCCGCCGAGCAGGCCTTCATCCAGCGCCTGGTGCACCGGTCCTTCATGGCGCAGGCCGCCAAGGCCAAACCGCTGAGCGAGACCGCGCGGGCGGCGCAGGCGCTCAAGGGACGGGTGAAGTGGTCGGAGAAGCTCCGCCACGACCACCGCCTCGTGGCCGCCCTGGAGAAGCTGATGCGGCAACTGGGCCCGGCCGGGGCGAGGGTGCCGGTCCAGAACGTCGCCAAGGTCGTCCCGTTCGTGGGCGTCCTCATCGGTGCCGGCATGAACTCGGCGGTCCTCGGGGGAGTGGCCGCCGACGCCCAGCGGTACTGCCAGACCCGGTTCCTGTGCGACAAGTACGGGCTGCCGCTGCCGGCCGCGCTGGCGACCGGCCAGGACGAGGATCCCGCGACGGAAGCCCCGTAGCGGGCGAAGACCCGGCCCGGCGGCCGGGCCGGGCCCCCACCCCTCGCCTGGCGGTGCGTCAGTCGACCTTGTGCCAGTGGGTGACCTGCACCGCTCCGTCCTCGGCGCCGATGTTCGCGTACATCGCGAGGTGTCCGGCAGCGAGGAAGGTGTCCTTCTTCTGCCGGAAGAAGTCCTCGTCGTACCAGGCCACGTCGAAGACGACCTTGCCGCCGCCCTCGCCGTTGCGTTCCACCCAGGTGCGCTGCCAGTCGTACGGGCCGTCCGACTGCTCGGCGAGGCGCTCGTCGGAGGCGCGCAACGCCCGGACGCAGCGCTCCAGCGCCTCGTCGGAGGTGAGGTCGATCTCGCAGTGGGACTGGGCGACGATGGTGCGCCCGCCCCGGCGTCCGGGCGCCGAATCGCCCAGGAGCACCAGTTCTCGGATCACGGGATTGCCGGGAAGTACCGTGCTGGACATGGGTTTCCCCCTCTGACGGGTGCGGGGGTCCGCCCGGCACCCTCTGAGATCATCAGACACGACGTACTCGACCGATACCGGTCGGTTTTCGACGCTAGGGACGCCTCGACGGCCCGTCAACGCGCAGGAGCGCAAACCGGCCACCCGCATCCGGACCTACTCCTGCGCGGGACCGGCCCCCCGTTCCGGAGCCCGGGACCGCTCCGGAGCATCCTCCCCGACGCGGTGGCGCAGGAGCACCGGACTGCCCGCCAGGGTCACCAGCAGCGTCCCCGCCCCCGCCAGCTCCAGGGCCCCGGCCCCGCCGAGCAGCGCCGTGGCCGGCCCGCCGAGCGCGGTCCCCACCAGGTTGGCCCCGTTCAGCGCCGCCCCCGAGGTGGCGAAGGCCCGGCCGCGTACCCGCTCGGGGACCCGGGCGTGGATGAGGTTGCGGATCGCCAGGCCCTGGAGGGAGTTGGCGACGCCGGTCAGGACGAACGAGACCAGCGCGAGGGCGAAGACCGGAACGGCGGCCCCGACGGCGAGCGAGGTCCCCATCAGCGCCCCGGCCCCGAGCAGCACCCGCGGCTGCCACTCCAACGGGACCCGCGGGGCGATCAGCGTGGCGGAGGCGAGCATTCCGACGGTGTGCGCGCTGACCAGGAAGCCGTATCCCGTGCCCGACACCTCCAGATCGTCCCGGATGAAGAAGACCCGGGCCACGCTCAGCACGGCGGTGAACACGATCGCCGACGCCAGCGCGAGGACCGCGGTACGCAGCAGCCGGTCCTCGCCCAGGACCCGCACGCCCTCCCGGACCTGCGCGGGCCAGCTCCCGCCCGCCCCCGCCACGGGCTCGCGCCGGACCCCCAGGCAGGACAGCACCACGGCCATGGCGACGAAGGTGGCCGTGTTCGCCAGCAGGGCGACCCGTACGTCGAACACGGAGATCAGCACACCGGCCAGCGCCGGCCCGATCACGTTGCCGGCCGACCGGAAGGCGTCGAGCCGGGCGTAGCCGCGGGCGGTGTCGTCGGCGCCGACGATCTGCGGGACCAGTAGCAGCAGCGCCGGCGACGCCAGGGCCAGTCCGGCCCCGAGCAGCACCAGCAGCACCAGCGTGCCGGCCAGGCCGGTCACGAACACCAGTCCCGCGCTCACCAGGGCCTGCAGCACCGTCACCACGACGACCAGCCGGCCGCTCTCGACCCGGTCGACCAGCGGGGCGGCCAGCGGCCCGACCACGACCAGCGGCAGCACCCCGGCGATGACCAGGGCCGAGACGGCGACGCCCGAGTGCCCCTGGTCGTGCAGCCGGAGGGTCAGGGAGAGGATGGCCATCTGGTCCCCCATGGAGGACATGCCGTACGCGGCCGCCACCACGGTCAGGACAACACCACGTTTTCCGAGCACCCGCAGATGCTGCCAGCCCCGCCCCGCCGCCGGCAGCCGCGGGCACCGGATCCGGCCACCCGCCGCCGCCTCGGAGCGCAGGGCCAACGGCTATCGCGAGTACGACGGCCGGACGGTGGAGACGGTGCGGCGCGTCCGCGCCCTGCTGGCCGCCGGGCTGCCCACCCGCGTCATCCGCCGGACCATCGACTCGATTCCCGTTCGAGGTGTTCTCCCTTCCGCTCTGACAGCGTCAGGGCTCCGGGCTCCACTGGGGACGAAAGGACACGAGGAATGACCAAGTCAAGGCGCAGGTTCGGCATTGGCGCGATGGTGGCCGCGGTCGTGGCCACCACGATCACCTTCACGGGACCGCAGGGCGCCAGCGCGCAGGACCAGGCACGCCGCGGCTGGGACCACTTCACCTTCGGAGTGCCGTGGGAGGAGTCCTACGGCTACTCGCAGGGCATCAGAGCCGGGGACGAGATCTACATCTCGGGTCAGGTGTCCCACGACGCGGCGGGCAACTTCGTGGGTGCCGGCGACTTCGAGAAGCAGGTGCGCACGTCGTTCGACAACCTGGACAAGGTCCTCGCGCACTACAAGGTGCCGCGGAGCCAGATCATCAGCATCAAGATCTTCACCAAGGACCTGCGCCAGAACTTCGACACGGCCGCCCGGCTGCACAAGGAGTACGTCGGCAAGCACCGCACGACCGACACCATCGTCGGCGTCTCCGAGCTGTCGGTCCCCGAGCAGCTCGTGGAGATCGAGGCCATCGTCAAGGTCTCGCCCCGCTCCTGACCGGGACGGGGGGGGGGGGGGGGGGGGGGGGGGGGGGGTGGGGCGGGGGGTGGGGGAGGGGGGGGGGGGGGGGGGGGGGAGCCAAGGGAGGATTAGGAGATAGGGGGAACAAT